>NC_003911.12:2825000-3145000 GCF_000011965.2 Ruegeria pomeroyi DSS-3
GCCGATGGCTATGGGCTGGGCGCCGCCCGCGTCGCCGCCCGGCTGGCCCGGGCCGGGGCGCGCACATTCTTTGTCGCCGCCGCCGAGGAAGGCGCCGCCGTGCGCAAGGCGGTGGGGCCGGACCCGATGATCGGTGTCTTCTCGGGTCATATGGAGGGCGACGCCGGTATCCTGCGCGCCAACCGGCTGACCCCGATGATCAACTCGGTCGACCAGATGCTGCGCCATGTGGAACAGCTGCCCGGCCACCGCTTTGGCGTTCAGCTCGATACCGGCATGAACCGGCTGGGGCTCGAACCCGAGGACTGGGCGCAGCTGCGCGAGATCGCGCTGCGCCAGAACCCGGCCCTGGTGATGTCGCACCTGGCCTGCGCCGATGAGCCAGGTCATGACATGAACCGCAAACAACTGCGCCTTTTCAAGGAGATGACGGACGGCATCAAAGCGCCACGTTCGCTGGCCGCCACCGGAGGCATCCTGCTTGGGCCCGACTATCACTTTGACCTCTGCCGCCCGGGTGTCGGGCTTTATGGCGGTGAACCGTTCGACGAGGCCAAGGCGGTCGTCACCCTCGATCTGCCGGTGATCCAGGTGCGCGACCTGGCCGAGGGCGAGACGGTGGGCTATGGCAACAGCTGGACCGCCCCGCGCGCCTGCCGCATCGCCACGGTGGCGGCGGGCTATGCCGACGGGCTGCATCGCGCAATGGGCCGCGGGATCACGCTGTTCGCCGGCAAGACAGCCTGCCCGGTGGTGGGCCGCATCTCGATGGATCTGATCACGGTCGATGTCAGCGGTCTGGATCATGAACCCGCCAGCCTGCAGCTGCTGAACCGCCTGCAGACGGTCGATGACCTGGCCGAGGCCGCCGGCACAATCGGCTATGAAATCCTCACCTCGATGGGGCGCCGCTATCGCCGCAGCTATGTCAGCTGCTCGGCCAGCGCCGACCGCGCCGTCGAATCGATCCGCGACAAGCTGCGTCGCCGCCCCGACCTGTTGCCGCAGAGCCTCGCGGAATGAGCCCGCTTGCCCTTTTGGCGCGGCTGGGCCGGTTGGCCCTGTCGGTTCTGGCCAGCTTTGGCCGGGTAACCCTGTTTGCGCTGGACGCGGTCAGCCATATCCTGCGCCCGCCCTATTACCCGCGCGAACTGGCGATCGCGCTGCTGAACATCGGCTGGCTGTCGCTGCCCGTTGTCGGGCTGACCGCCATCTTTACCGGCGGCGCGCTGGCGCTGCAGATCTATGCAGGCGGCGCCCGGTTCAACGCCGAGGCGGTGGTGCCCCAGATCGTCGCCATCGGCATGGTGCGCGAACTGGGCCCGGTGCTGGTGGGGCTGATGATCGCGGCGCGTGTCACCTCCTCCATCGCGGCCGAGATTGCCACGATGAAGGTGACCGAGCAGATCGACGCGCTGGTGACACTGTCGACCCATCCGATGAAATACCTGACCGCGCCCCGGGTGCTGGCGGCGCTGATCACGGTGCCGCTGCTGGTCGGCATCGGCGATATCATCGGCATCATGGGCGGCTATACGGTGGCGGTGCAGAACCTCGGCTTCAACGCCGCCGCCTATCTGCAAAACACCGTCGATTTCCTGGAAACGCGCGACGTGGTCTCGTCGCTGGTCAAGGGCGCGGTCTTTGGCGTCATCGCCGCACTGATGGGATGCTACTACGGCATGAACTCGGGCCGCGGCGCCCAGGGCGTGGGCCGCGCCACCAAGGGCTCGGTCGAGGCGGCCGCCGTGCTGATCCTGGCCGCCAACTTTGTACTCACGGGGGTGTTCTTCTCGATATGATCCGGATGGAGAATGTCCACAAGGCCTTTGGCCCCAACCGTGTGCTGCAGGGGATGAACCTCGAGGTGCCGCGCGGCACCTCGATGGTGATCATCGGCGGGTCGGGCACCGGCAAGTCGGTGGCCCTGAAATGCGTGCTGGGGCTGATCAGGCCCGACAGCGGCAAGATCTATGTCGATGGCAAGGATGCCGCCGATACCGGCGACCGCGATGCCTTTCTGGCCCGCTTCGGGATGCTGTTCCAGGGCGGCGCCCTGTTTGATTCGCTGCCTGTCTGGCAGAACGTGGCCTTTCGCCTGCTGCGCGGCTCGCTGAAACGCCCGACCGACGAGGCGCGCGAGATCGCGATCGAGAAATTGCGCCGCGTCGGCCTGAAACCGGATGTGGCCGACCGGCTGCCCGCCGAGCTGTCGGGCGGCATGCAGAAACGTGTGGGCCTCGCCCGCGCCATCGCCGCCGAGCCCGAGATCATCTTCTTTGACGAACCGACGACGGGCCTCGACCCGATCATGGCGGGTGTGATCAACGAGTTGATCCGCGAGATCGTGACCGAAATGGGCGCCACCGCAATGACCATCACCCATGACATGACCAGCGTGCGTGCCATTGCCGACAATGTGGCCATGCTGCATGGCGGGGTGATCCAATGGACCGGCCCGGTGGCGCAGATGGACGACAGCGGCGATCCCTATCTGGATCAGTTTATCCACGGCCGTGCCGAAGGTCCGATCGAGGCGGTGCGGTGACCGGCCCGGCAGAAAATTCTACGAATTTTCCGGGCCACCGCCTCAAATCGCCGTTGCCCCTCCGCCTCGCCACCCTCTCACTGCTGATCCTCTACCCCGTCGCCTGGTTCGCACCGTTGATGCGGGCGGGCCTGCTGCCGATCTTCGGCCTCTCCGAGATCAGCGTGATCACCGGGCTGCAAAGCCTCTGGGCTTCGGATGTGGCGCTGGCGCTGATCGTCACCGCATTCGCGCTCTTCGCCCCCTATCTCAAGACCATCGGTACCGCCCTGATCCAGTGGAACCTGCTCGACCCCCGTGCCCAACCGGCCCTGCATATCCTGGGCAAGCTCGCCATGGCCGATATCTTCCTCATCGCGCTCTACATCACCCTGGCCAAGGGCATCTCTTACGCCACTATCGAAGCCGCCTGGGGCCTCTATCTCTTCACCGCCTGCATCCTCGCCTCCATCGCGCTGGGCCTCCTCACCGAACGCCAAATCCGCAAGGCAACCCGCTAAGGCCCCGCCCCCCGCATCCGATCAGAAGAACGACCAAAATCGCCTTCTTTCTGGTCCGAAATACTCCGGAGCGCGAGGCAGAGCCTCGCAAGACACCGCCGCGACAGCGGCGCCCGGCCCAACGCCCGCAGGCGTCCCGCCAGGGGCGTCCGAGGGGGGCGGGAGCGCTTGCGCTCTTGAGATGGCGCGACAGACAGGGCACTAAGCGTATATGGCAAAACCCTCTTTCTCCTGCTCCGCCTGCGGGGCGTCCTTCACCAAATGGTCGGGCCGCTGCGAAGGCTGCGGCGACTGGAACACCATCAGCCAGGATGCGGGCCTGTCGGCCGGTCCGGCCAAGAAATCGCTCGGCGCCAAGAGGGGCCGGGCCGTCACCCTCACCGATCTCGCCTCCGAAGAAGCCCCGCCGCCGCGCGCGATGTCGGGGATCGGGGAGCTGGACCGGGTATTGGGCGGTGGTCTGGTGCCCGCCTCGGCGATCCTGGTGGGCGGCGATCCGGGTATCGGCAAATCCACCCTGCTGTTGCAGGCGGTTGCCGCCTTTGCCCGCAAGGGATTGAAAACCCTCTATGTCTCGGGCGAAGAGGCCAGCGCCCAGGTGCGCATGCGCGCGCGCCGACTGGGGCTGGCGGATGCGCCGGTGCAACTGGCCGCCGAGACCAACCTGCGCGACATCCTCACCACGCTCGAGGCCGAGAAACCGGGTCTTGTCATCATCGATTCGATCCAGACCATGTGGGCCGACAATGTCGACAGCGCCCCGGGCAGTGTCTCCCAGGTGCGCGCCTCGGCGCATGAGTTGACCACATTCGCCAAGCGCACCGGCATTTCGGTCATCATGGTCGGCCATGTCACCAAGGACGGTCAGATCGCCGGCCCCCGCGTGGTCGAGCACATGGTTGACACCGTGCTGTACTTCGAAGGCGAGCGCGGCCACCAGTTCCGCATCCTGCGCAGCGTCAAGAACCGTTTCGGCGCGGCGGATGAGATCGGCGTGTTCGAGATGACCGGCGCCGGGCTGGCCGAGGTCACCAACCCCTCGGCGCTGTTCCTCAGCGAGCGCGGCGCGCCCAGCCCCGGCTCGGTGGTCTTTGCCGGGATCGAGGGTACCCGCCCCGTTCTGGTCGAGTTGCAGGCCCTTGTCGCCCCCTCGCCCCACAGCCAGCCGCGCCGCACGGTGGTGGGCTGGGATGGCGGGCGCCTCGCGATGATCCTCGCGGTGCTCGAGGCGCGTTGCGGCATCCCCTTTGCCGGGCTCGACGTCTATCTGAACGTGGCGGGCGGGCTGAAAATCTCGGAGCCCGCTGCCGATCTGGCCGTGGCCGCCGCGCTTCTCAGCGCGCGCGAGGACCGCGCGCTGCCCGGCGACACGGTGATTTTTGGCGAAATTTCCCTCTCGGGCGCGCTTAGACCCGCAAGCCAGACGGAAAACAGGTTGAAAGAAGCGCAAAAACTTGGTTTCACCTCAGCCATCGCTCCGGCGGGCGGCAAGACCGGCACCCTCGAGGGGCTGACGATGACCCGCCCCACAGATCTGGTCGGCTTTGTCGGCGAGTTCTTCGGAGCCGGATAACACCGCCCCCAAGGGGCAGCAAGGAACGGACAGGCGAGGGCCATGGAAGGTTTCACCATCATCGACGGGGTCGTTGCCCTGATCATCGTGCTTTCGGCGCTGTTGGCCTATGCGCGCGGGTTCGTGCGCGAGGCCATGGCCATCGCGGGCTGGATCGCGGCGGCGGTACTCGCCTTTCTGTTTGCCCCCAAGGCAATGCCGCTTATCCGCGAATTGCCGGTGGTGGGCGAGTTCCTGACCGACAGCTGTGAATTGTCGGTGATCGCCGCCTTCGCCGCCGTGTTTGCACTGGCGCTGGTGGTGGTCAGCTTCTTCACGCCGCTGTTCTCATCGCTGGTACAGCGCTCGGCGCTGGGCGGGCTGGATCAGGCGCTGGGCTTCATCTTTGGCGTGGCGCGCGGCGTGTTGCTGGTGGCGATTGCCTTCTTTGTCTACGACACCGTGATGACCGGGCAGAATTTCACCATCGTCGATGAAAGCCGCTCGGCCCAGGTCTTTGCCCGCATGACCGGCAAGATTGAGGAACAGAACCCCGAGGCCGCGCTGGGCTGGGTCACCCAGCAATACGAAGGTCTGGTCGGCACCTGCGCCCAGTAACCGCTCGCCCATAGCGCGAATCGCGTCCCTACGCCCGCCCGGCCCTGCCGAGCGGGCTTTCTCTTGGTTAACGGGACCTTACCCCACGTTCTCGGAGGCAGGGGAATCCCGCCGCGCGCACCAGGACTGTCGCGGCTTGGGCAACTGTTCTCGGATTTGGCCTTAATCGTGTCGAAAATTCGGCGGAATTCGGACGCCATTCTGGCAGCAGTCCAGAACAGACCTCAATGACAGGAGGACCTACCGATGCTTCTCTCTCATGAAACCGCCTTTGCCCGCTTTACCGCCGTCACCGCCACCATGGCACCACCGGCCCCGGGCCTGCCCGCCGGCACCATGCTGGAGACCGAAGCCGGCTGGAGCCCGGTCGAGGAAATCCGCCCCGGCACGCGCGTTGCGACCATCGATGGCGGCTTTTGCCAGGTGATTGCCGCCCATGCGGTACCCCCTGCGCCGGCGCCGCTCTGGCGCATTCCCGGCGGCACGCTGGGCACCTGCTCGGACCTGTTGCTGCCCGAGGGCCATTTTCTGGCCTTGAACGGCCCCGATTGCCGCCACCTGTTCGGCCTGCCCACGGTACTGGCCCCGGTGGCCGCGCTGGCCGGGTTCGAGGGTATCCACAGATTGCCCGCCCGCCCCCTGCCCGCCCATTCCCTGCGCTTTGCCGAAGAGGAAGTGGTCTGGGCCCAGACCGGCGCCCGCATCCTGATGCCCGGCGAGGCCCCCGGCCGTCATTTCCAGCGTCTCGATTACGGCCAGACCCGCGCCCTGCTGATGCTGCGCAGTGGCGGCAATCTGGCGCCCGACCTCGCGGCCTGAGCCGTTCGCCACCTGTCGGGGCAGTCTGGCCCCGGGTGTCACGAAAGAATTTATGATCCTTTCGTGACACCCGGAGCCAGAGGCAGTATGTGGGGCCTGACACGTAACGGAATCGGAGCTGCCCGCCGTGCATAGCCGCCAGATGCCCGCCCCTCGTTTTCCCATCGCCCATCCCTTTGATGACGACAAGCTGCGCGAGGAATGCGGGATATTCGGGGTGATCGGAGTTCAGGACGCCGCCAGTTTCGTGGCTCTTGGCCTGCATGCCCTGCAACACCGGGGACAAGAGGCGGGCGGTATCGTCACCCATGACCCCGAACAGGGGTTCAACTCGGCCCGCCGCTTTGGCTATGTCCGCGACAACTTCACCTCGCAATCGGTGATGGAAACCCTGCCCGGCCCGCTGGGCATCGGCCATGTGCGCTATTCCACCGCCGGGTCCAAGGGTCAGACCCAGATCCGCGATGTGCAGCCCTTTTTCGGCGAGTTTGCCATGGGCGGCGCGGCGATTGCCCATAACGGCAACATCACCAATGCCAATGCCCTGCGCCGCGAACTGATCGAGCGCGGCTCGATCTTTCAAAGCTCTTCGGACAGCGAATGCATCATCCACCTGATGGCGCGCTCCTTGCAGCGCACCATCCCTGAGCGGATGGAGGATGCGCTGCGTCGGGTCGAGGGCGCGTTTTCGGTGGTGGCGATGACCCGGACCAAGCTCATCGGCGTGCGCGACCCGCTGGGCGTGCGCCCGCTGGTTCTGGGCAAGGTCGGTGATGGCTGGATTCTGTCCTCGGAAACCTGCGCGCTGGATATCATCGGCGCCGAGTTCATCCGCGAGATCGAACCGGGCGAGATGGTGGTGATCACTGCCGAGGACGGGGTGCAGAGCCATTTCCCCTTCCGCCCGCAACCGTCCAAGTTCTGCATCTTCGAACATGTCTATTTCTCGCGCCCCGATTCGATCCTGGGCGGGCGCAGCGTGTATGAGACGCGCGAGGCGATCGGCCGCGAACTGGCCAAGGAAAGCCCGGTCGAGGCCGATCTGGTCTGTCCGGTGCCCGACAGCGGCACCCCGGCGGCGATCGGTTTCTCGCTGGAAAGCGGCATTCCCTATGCGATGGGGATCATCCGCAATCAGTATATGGGCCGCACCTTCATCGAGCCCACCGAGCAGATCCGCAACATGGGCGTGCGTCTGAAGCTGAACGTGAACCGGGCGCTGATCCGGGGCAAGCGGGTGATCCTGGTCGACGACTCGGTGGTGCGCGGCACCACCAGCCGCAAGATCAAGGACATGATCCTGGATGCCGGCGCCAAGGAGGTGCATTTCCGCATCGCCAGCCCGCCCACCGCCTGGCCGTGTTTCTATGGCGTCGACACGCCCGAGCGCGAGAAGCTGCTGGCAGCCACCATGAGCGAGGACGAGATGCGCACGCATCTGGGGGTGGACAGCCTGAAGTTCATCTCTCTCAATGGACTCTACCGTGCAGTGGGCGAGACAAATGGCCGTGACAACGCCTGCCCGCAATATTGCGACGCCTGCTTCTCGGGCGAATACCCGGTGCGGCCCTCGGACATGATCGAAAAGGGCTTCTCTCTGAAAGCCGCCGAATAGGCCTGGTGCAACGGCCAAAGAAAATTCGACGAATTTTCTTGGCCCCCCTCACCGGCGGGAAAATGCCGGAACCGGGGATGTGCGCTTTTGTTCCGCCTGCGCGCCTGATAGAGCGCGCTGTCGGATAACAGAGCAGGCAAGATCATGGCAAACGGCATCGTCGAAGAGGCCGCCACCCAGGCGGCGAAAATCCGTGCAAACGGCCTGACCGTGCTGGGCGTGTTCGGCCCCAAGGATGATCTGCGCGCGCTGGTGCGCCTGCCGGGTGGCAAGATCGAGGAAGTCTCTCCGGGCGACCGCACCCGGGCGGGCGAGGTGATGGGCATCGACGCCGAGGGGCTGATGCTGCGGCATGGTGGCCAGACCCGGCGGATCGGCATCGCCGGGGGCTGAACCCTCTTGACGAGGCGCCGTCGCGCCGTCAAACCGCCGCCATGACACAAGAGACCAAACTGGCCCTGATCACCGGTGCCTCGCGCGGGCTGGGCGCTGCCCTGGCCGAGGCGCTGGCCCCCACCCATCACATCGTTGCCGTCGCCCGCACTTCGGGCGCGCTGGAAGAGCTGGACGACCGTATCAAGGCCTGCGGCGGCAGCGCCACGCTGGCGCCGATGGACATCACCGATCCGGCCGCGATGGCGACGCTCTGCCGTGGCATCCACGACCGCTGGGGGCAGCTCGATCTGTGGCTGCACACCGCCATCCATGCGGCCCCGTTGAGCCCGGCGGTATTCGTCGATCCCAAGGACTGGAGCAAATCCGTGGCGGTGAATGCCACCGCGACCTCGGTCCTGATCCCCTATGTGGCGCCACTGCTGGGAGAGACCGGCCAGGCGGTGTTCTTTGACGACCCCAAGGCGGGGGCCAAGTTCTATGGTGCCTATGGTGCCAGCAAGGCCGCGCAGATGTCGCTGGCGCGCAGCTGGGCGGCTGAGACCGAACGCACCGGCCCGCGCGTGACCATCGTTAAACCTGCACCCATGGCCACTGCCCTGCGCGCCCGGTTCCACCCGGGCGAGGATCGCGCGGCGCTGACGCCCTGTTCGGACGAGGCCGCGCGGATCGTGGCGCTGCTCTGAGCCGGGCGGGCGGTATCGCCTCCGACGGGAGTATTTTCGGCGGACTGAAGGGGCTTAGCGCAGTGCGATGCCCTGACGACCGGCCAGATCGGTGAAGAACTGCCAGGCCACCCGACCCGAACGGGCGCCGCGCGTGGCCTGCCATTCGATCGCCTCGGCGCGCAGGGTGTCGGGTGCCACGCTGACGCCATAGGCGGCGCAATAGCCATCGATCATCGCCAGGTATTCGTCCTGGTCGCAGGGGTGGAATCCCAGCCAGAGGCCGAAGCGGTCGCTGAGCGAGACCTTCTCCTCGACCGCCTCGGAGGGGTTGATGGCGCTGGAGCGTTCATTCTCGATCATGTCGCGCGGCATCAGGTGGCGCCGGTTCGAGGTGGCATAGAACACCACATTCTCGGGGCGCCCCTCGATGCCGCCATCCAGCACCGCCTTGAGCGACTTGTAATGCTGGTCGTCATGGCTGAACGACAGGTCATCGCAGAACAGGATGAAACGCTCTGGCGCGGCGCGCAGGTGGTTGAGCAGGCGCGCGACCGAGGGCAGGTCCTCGCGTTGCAACTCGACCAGTTTCAGGTTCGGAAACTCGGGTTGAAGCGCGCCGTGCACTGCCTTGACCAGGCTTGATTTCCCCATCCCCCGCGCGCCCCAGAGCAGGGCATTGTTGGCGCCATGGCCGGCGGCAAAGCGGCGGGTATTGTCCAGCAGCGTATCACGCGCGCGGTTGATGCCCACCAGCAGGTCCAGATCGACCCGGTTGACATCGCGCACCGGCTCCAGCCGCTCGGGCGCGACATGCCAGACAAAGGCGGGCGCGACGGCAAAATCGGGCGCGCGCAGCGGGGCGGGGGCCATCCGCTCGAGGGCATCGGCGATACGGTTCAGCGCGTCTTCGGTCATCGTGCTCTCCCTTTTCGTCCGGCACAGAAACCATGTTCCGGCAGGGGCGGCAAGATGGCGTAACAAAAACGCCCGGGCCAATGCCCGGGCGCTGTCTGGATCATGCCCCCCCCCACGCTTATTCCTTGCGCTCCTCGGCTTCCTCCGCGTCAAACTCGGCCATCAGCGGGTCGTCGAACGCCTCTTCGTCGTCATAATACCCTTCGGCCCGCAGCTGCGCCTCGCGCTTCTTCTCGACGCGGGCCACCAGGAAGATAGAGACCTCGTAAAGCCCATAGACCACCACGAACAGGATGACCTGGGTCACCACATCGGGCGGGGTCACCAGCGCGGCCAGGGTCAGGATCGCCACCATGGCGTATTTGCGCACGCTGCCCAGCCCCTCGGCACTGACCAGCCCGGCCTTGCCCATCAGCGTCAGCAGCACCGGCAACTGGAAGCACAGGCCAAAAGCCATGATGAATTTCAGCGTGATATCGAGCGATTCGTTGACCTTGCCGAAGAAGGTGATCTTGACCCCATCGGTGGTCTCGGGAACCACAGCCACATCCGAGGGCACGGTGCCGCCACCGCCCGTCAGCAGGTTGGCAAAGATCGAGCTGACGTCGGCAAAGCCCAGAAAGAACTGCATCGCCAGCGGCGTGACCACGAATTGCGCAAAGGACGCGCCCAGCAGGAACATGAAGGGCGAGGCGACCAGAAACGGCAGGAACGCCCCCTTTTCCGAGCGATACAGCCCCGGCGCCACGAAACGCCACAGCTGATAGCCAATCACCGGAAAGGACAGCGCAAAACCGAACACCATCGAGATGCGGAACAGCGTGAACAGGTATTCCTGCGGCGAGGTGTACTGCAGCGTCGGCGAGGGATCGCCCAGGTCACGCAGCGTCGCCTCGATCGGCGCCAGAAGGAACTGCAGGATCGGCTCGGCCACCGTAAAGGCCAGCACGATCCCCACGATAAAGGCCAGAACCGCCCGGATCAGCCGGGTGCGCAGCTCGGCCAGATGCTCGATCAGCGGGGCCGAGGTATCGTCGATCTCGTCGGTCTTGCTCATGTCTCGGGTCCGGGTTTCAGGGCGGCCTCGGCATCCTTGGCCTTTTCAAGCTCGGCCGTGGCCTCGCGCAGGCGCCGCTCGGCGGCAACGCGCGCGGTGGCGGCCTGGATCTTCTTGGCCTGCTCGGCCCGCTCGGCCGCAAGCTTGCCGGTCTCGCTATCGGGATTGTATTTGGTCGGGTCCAGATCGGTCTTGAAATCGGTGGCCGCCTTGCGCACCCCGTCCAGCGCCGCGTCGACCGGATTGGTCGCCGCCTTCAGCCCCTTGGAGATGTCCTTGACCCCCGCCTCGTCGGCGGCGTCGTTCATCGCCCGGCTGAATTCGCGCGCCAGCCCGCGGGCCTTGCCGACCCAGCGCCCGACATTGCGGAACAGCACCGGCAGGTCCTTTGGCCCCACGACGATCAGTGCCACGACGCCGATCACCAGAAGCTCGCTCCAGCCCAGATCGAACATGCGCGGTTACGCCTTGTCCTTGTCGGCCTCGGGGGTGACGTCCTTGGCCGTCTGCGCCACGTCCTCTTCCAGCTCCTTGCTGCCGTCACTCACGCCTTTCTTGAAGGCGGTGATGCCCTTGCCGACCTCGCCCATCAGCGAGCTGATCTTGCCGCGTCCGAACAGGACCAGCACCACAACGGCGATAAGCAGAAGGCCGGGAAGACCGATATTGTTGAGCATGTGATCTCTCCTTGATGTCCTCAGGGCCAGGCGGCCCGCGCAAATGTCTCTGCCCCGGTCTACCCCTCTGCCGCGGGCCCGCAAAGCGGGACGCGACACGCCGACCCCAGCAAAGGCGGAAAAAACCGGGTGCAGACGATTTGTCGAAACTCAACTGACAGGTTTATGTCAGTTGATTACGCGTAAACCCGGCCCATCGCAACATGGACCAAAGGAAACTGACCATGACCCGTACCGCAGAAATCGTCACCTTCGCGCTGGCGCCCGGTGTCACCCAAGAGGCGTTCGTGGCGCTGAGCAAGGACACCGAAACCTTTGTGCGCGCCCTGCCCGGCTTTGTGGACCGCAAGCTCAGCCAGGGTGCCGATGGGCGCTGGACAGATTACGTGATCTGGACCGATGCCAATGCCGCCGCCGCCGCAGCCAAGGCCTTTGAAACCGCCGAGTGCGCCGCCGCGCTGATGGGGGCGATCGCGCCGGACAGCGTGTCGATGCGCCATGAAACGGTGCTCTGGCGGATGTAGGCACCCCGGTCAGGGCGCTCAGTTGCGCCTTGACCACCGCCCCCCGCCCGCGCGAAGGGTAGGCCATGCGCCGCACCGACCGCCTGTTCGACATCATCCAGATCCTGCGCGACGGGAAGCTGCACCGCGCACGCGACATCGCCGCGCGGCTCGAGGTCTCGGTCCGCACCATCTATCGCGACATGGACACGCTGGTTGCCTCGGGTGTGCCGGTCGAGGGCGAGCGCGGCGTTGGCTATATGGTGCGCGAACAGATCACCCTGCCGCCGCTGAACCTGACCCCCGAAGAGCTTGAGGCGCTGAATCTCGGCATGGCCATCGTGGCCGAAGCCGCCGATCCCGAGTTGAAGGCCGCCGCCCAGCGCCTGGCGGAAAAGATCGACGCGGTCCTGCCGACCCAGACCATCGCCGAGGCCGATGCCTGGAAATTCGCGGTCTACCCTTTCGCCGATGCCGCCCGCGGGCTGGCGCATATGGCGCCGATCCGCGCCGCGATCAAGGCGCGCCAGAAGCTGCGGCTCGTCTATCGCCGCATCGACGGGGAACTGACCGAGCGCACCATTCGCCCGCTGCACATGGAATACTGGGGCCGGGTCTGGACTGTCACCGCCTGGTGTGAGCTGCGCGCGGGCTTCCGCGTGTTCCGCATCGACCTGATCGAAACGCTCACCCCCCTGCCCGAACTCTTTCGCGACGAGCCGGGCAAGACCCTGGCCGATTACCAGCCCTGAGCGCCTGCAGAGGGAGCGGCCCCCGTCCCGCGGACTCCCCCCAAGTACTTTGGGCGAAATGAAGGGGCGGGCGCCGCTGCGGCTTCTTTCTGGTCGAAAATACTCCCGCCGGAGGCGCGGGCCGCAAGGCCCGCATTGGTCATTTCAGATAGGGTTCGGGATCGAAACTGTCGAAACCCTTGCGCACCTCGAAATGCACATAGGCATTGTCGCCACCGCGCAGCCGGGCGATCTTCTGGCCACGCGAGACCGTATCGCCCTTGTTCACTTCGATCCCGTCCACATTGGCATAGACCGTCAGCAGGTTGTCGGCGTGGCGGATCACCACGATCGGCACCTGGTCGGCATCCGCAGTGATCGCCGCAACGGTACCGGCCTCGGCGGCGCTGACCGCGCTCCCCGGGGCGCCGGCGATGTCGATCCCGTCATTCTTGCCCTTGGAATAGGGGCGCACGATCTTGCCCTTGACCGGGAAACCCAGGCGCGCATTGCTACTGGCGGTGGGTTGGCCGACCGAGACATCGGGCTCTGCCGGTTTGGCGGCGGGCACCTTTTCCTCGGGCAGCGGCTTGGTTGCGCTGGGGGGGGTCGGCGTGGCCGATCCGGCCCCGGGCGCGCTGACCGCAGCGGTGGTGGTGGTGGCTGCGGCCGGTTTGGCGGCGGATTTCGGGGCTGGCTGGTCCTTGACCGGGATCAGCAGATATTGACCCTCGCGGATGGTGAAATCGGGGCCAAGCCCGTTCCACTCGCCCAGCGCCTTGACCGGCACCTGATAGAGCCGCGAGATCGTATAGGCGGTTTCGCCGCGCTCGACCTTGTGGCGCACCGGTTCGGGCGCGGCGGGTTTCGGGGCCGGGCTGGCCGCTGGCTTGGCCGGTTCCAGCGCGGTGGTCTGGACCGGGGTTGTATCCGGAGCCTGGTCGATGGCACTGCCGGCCAGGCTGGCGATATCGACATTGTTGCCCTGCCCGACCGGCTCGGTCACCCGTCGCGGCAGCGCCAGAACCTCGCCCTCGCGCAGCCCATCGGTGGGTTGCAGCCCGTTGAAGCGAGCCACCTCGCCCACCGGCAGGCCGACCCGGTCCGAGAGTGTCGCCACCGTATCGCCGCGCTTGGCCACGGCCACCTGGTAGTTCGGGTAAGAGATCACGCCGCGCTCATCCGGTTTCGGACGTGCGGCGGTGCGCGCCGATTGCGCTGCTTCGGTGGTATTGAAGGCGCCGATCTGGCCGCGCAGGTCATAGTCCAGCGGCGCCTCGCAGGCGGCCAGCAGGGCCAGCGCGGAAAGGCCCATCAGCGGGCGTGGCAGGGTCCGGAACAAAACGCTCATCTCTCAATCCTCAATGCCGCCCCCCATGTGGTCCGGGGGTTTGCGTCGTACAATCCTGTCAGGCGCGGGAAATCCCCGTCACCCATCCTTGCCCAACCCTTCGAGCAATGGCACGAACCGGACCGGGCGCAATTCATCATAGTCAAAGCCCTGTTCGGTGCGGCGCACCCGGATCAGGGTCTGAACCGTGTCCGACTGCCCCACGGGCAAAACCATGATACCCCCGATCTTGAGCTGCGCCAAGAGCGGGCCGGGCGCATCCTCGGCGGCGGCGGTGACGATGATGCGGTCAAAGGGCGCCTGATCGGGCAGACCAAAGGATCCGTCGGCGGTCATGGTGGTGATATTGACCAGCTGCAACTGCTGGAACACCAGCTGCGCCGCGCGCACCAGCCGGGCGTGGCGGTCGACCGTATAGACCCGCCGCGCCAGCTTTGCCAGGATCGCCGCCTGGTAGCCCGAGCCGGTACCGACCTCGAGCACCTTGTCACGCGGATTGACCTCCAGCGCCTGGGTCATCAAACCGACAACCGAGGGCTGGCTGATGGTCTGACCACAGGCGATGGGAAGGGGCATATCCTCATAGGCGCGCCCGGAAAACAGGCCCCGCACGAACAGGCCGCGATCCACCTCTTCCATCGCCGCCAGCACCCGCTTGTCGGTCACCCCCTTGGATCGGAGAGCAAACAGGAACTGCATCTTGGTTTCGGGATCGGGTCCGCTCATAGGGTCGCCTGCAAGGCCTCCAGCGCATCATCGGCGGTCAGGTCCGCGCGCATCGGCGTGACCGAGACATAGCCGTCGAGATTGGCCGCCGCATCAGTGCCCGGCGCGGTACGCTGCTGCTGATCGCCACCCTTGATCCAGAGGAACCGCTTGCCCGAGGGCGACAGATGCGGCTCGGCGGAAAACCGCGTACCTTCGCGAAACCCCTGCCGCACCGCCCGGAGTCCCTTGACCTCGGCGGCCGGGACGGGCGGGAAATTGACGTTGTAGAACAGCCGGTAATCGGGGCGTTCCTGGGGCCAGGTGTCAAGGATGCGCCGGATCACCTGAACCCCGTGGCTCTGGGCGATTTCGAACGGATCGGTGCGCCCGTAATTGCGCGGGCCGAAGAATTGCGACAGGGCGATGGCGCGCAGGCCCTGCAACGCCGCCTCCATCGCGCCCCCGAGCGTGCCCGAGTAGAGCGCGTTCTCGGCCGAATTGTTGCCCCGGTTCACGCCAGAGAGGACCAGATCGGGCGGCGCGTCCTTCATCACGTCATGCAGGCCGGCCAGCACACAATCGGCCGGAGACCCCTCGGCCGCAAAGCGGCGCTCGCCCATCCGTGCGATCAGCATCGGATGGGTGTAGCTGATGCAATGGCCGACGCCGGATTGTTCGAAGGCGGGCGCAACGGTCCAGACCTCGCCCCCCGGCCCCGCCAGTTCCAGCGCCACCTGCTCCAGCGCCGCAAGCCCCGGCGCGTTGATCCCGTCGTCATTGGTGATGAGTATGCGCATGTCGCCCCGACCTGTTTGGCCCTTGATAGACGCCGCTCCACCGCGCGGCAAGCGCGCGGCGAGCGAGTGTTGCATAGCTGCGGCACCTGTGCCCCGCCTGCCATGCACGACCCTTGGACGAATTCGCGCCAAGAGCGCGGCGCAGGCCCAGAATTTCCCCGAAATTCTGGTACAAAAAATGGGACATTTTTTACCACCGCCCCGGGCGCGCTCAGCGCTTGCGATCCGCCGGGAATACGAAACAGCGGTCGCGACGGATGGTCAGCCACATCACCCGCCCGGTTTCCGGGATGAACACGTTGGGGACCGTGGCCTTAAGCAGCGAGCCGTCGAAATCCATACGGAACTCCACGAGGCTCTCGCTGCCCAGGAACCGCGCCCGCTCGACCACCCCGCGCGCCGCCACCCCGTCGCTGGGCGTCGGCAGCGGCCCCTTGCCGCCCCGGTCGAAATCCAGCTTCACATGCTGGGGGCGAAACACGATATCGACCTCGGTATTGTCGGGAAAGCCCGGCGCCAGGAACTGACCAAAGGGCGTCTGCGCCAGCGCGCCGGTCACATTGGCCCGCAGCACATTGATATCGCTGAAAAAAGCAACCGCCGCCCGGTCCGCCGGCCGGGTATAGACGTTATACGGCGCGCCTTGCTGCACGATCCGACCGCCGCGCATCAGCGCGATCTCGTCGGCCATGCGCATCGCCTCTTCCGGCTCATGCGTGACCAGCAGCACCGCCGCATCCTCTTCCTTGAGCAGCGCGAGCGTATCGTCACGAATTCCGTCGCGCAGCCGGTTGTCGAGACCCGAGAACGGCTCGTCCATCAGCATGATGCGCGGTCGCGGCGCCAGGGCGCGAGCCAGCGCCACCCGCTGCTGTTCACCCCCCGACAGCTGATGCGGATAGCTGTCGATATGACCGCCCAGCGACACCCGCGCCAGCAGCTCCTCGACCCGGGCGCGCTTCTCCTCGCGGCTGCCTTTCAGGCCAAAGGCCACGTTGCCCGCCACGCTCAGATGGGGAAACAGCGCGAAATCCTGAAACATCAGCCCGATTTCACGCCGCTCTGGCGGCACGCGGAAGACGGTGTCGCAAATCAGCTTGCCATCCACATAGATCTCGCCGCTGTCCTGCATCTCGACCCCGGCGATCATCCGCAGCGTGGTGGACTTGCCGCAGCCCGAGGGACCCAGCAGACAGGTCACCTGCCCCGCGCGAATGTGCAGCGACACGTCATCCACCACCCGGCGCCCGTCAAAGACGCGCACCAGATTGCGGATCTCCAATCGTGGAGGTGTCTGTCCTGCCGTCACCTGCCGGGCCTCGCTGCCTATCCCAAGCCTTTTGGTCGGGAGTTAGCCCGGGGATAACAACCCCGCCCCCGCTGTGCAAGGCGGGACGCGTCAGCAGCAGCCCCCGGATGCGGCCGGCGCCACGGGTGAGAGACCGTTGAACGGCGAGGCGCCACCGCACCCGGCAAAGATGCCGTAATGGGTCGAGAAATCGCCGATGAACTGGAAATGCGGCGCAAACCGCGACTCGGCCAGCATCCGCCAGCTATTGCCGCAGACCGGAAACACCTTGCCGGTCTCGATGACATGATGGTCATCCAGCACGAATTCATGCGGCGCATGCGGCACTGTGCCCTTGTAGATCACCGCCTGCCCGTAATCCTCGCAATCGGGCTCCAGCCCGGCAAGGTTGAACAGCCGATAGGTCGCCGACAGGAAACGGATCGGGCCGACCCGGCGTTCCAGTTCGGGGTTCTCGATGGTCAGCAGCCGGCTCTCGACCATGCGCGGATCGCCAAAACCCGCGCCGCGCGCCAGACTTAGGAAATCGTTCCAGTAAAGCGCGCCCGACAGGCATTCGCCATAAAGCACCTCATCGCGCGCCAGCGCCTCGGGGATGCGCCGGTCGGCATAGACATCCGAGAAATACATCTCGCCCCCCGGTTTCAGCAGCCGCTGCGCGCCACGCAGCACTGCCGCCTTGTCGGTGGCCAGGTTCAGCACGCAGTTCGACACGATGATGTCGAACGAACCCGGCTTCAACGGCAGGTCGTCCAGCTTTTCGATATAGCCCTGGTGAAACTCTGTATTGGGGGCGGCATGGCCGAAGACCTCGGCATGATAGGCCCGATGGGCCTGCGCCACCTCCAGCTGTGCAGGCGTCATGTCGACGCCGACCACCGCGCCGCTTTCGCCCACCAGCGCCGAGAGCGCATAGACATCGCGCCCGGCACCACAGCCCAGATCGAGGATGCGCGCGCCTTCCAACGCCAGCGGCGCGATCAGCCCGCAACCGTAATAGCGGGCCATCACCTCGTCATGCAGCTTGCCCAGCACCGGCTTCAGATGCGCCGGCACCGCGTCGGGTGTACAACAGGCGTTGGTCTGCAGATCGGCGCTGCTTTGCAGCACCTCTCCGTAATAGTTCTGCACCGCCTCGTGGTTCATGTGATGCCCTCCAGCTCCATTCGCCCCTGACCTAACGCGCACCCGCGCATCAGGCAACATCCCGGCCGTCTTGGTGAAGCAAGCGTGAACGCCGCTTCATTTCGCCCAAATCATTCCGGGGGAGTCCGCAGGACGGGGGCAGCGCCCCCATCCCCCGCTCACCCAAGCAGATCAAAGCTTCCAGCCGCGCGCACCCGGCCATTGACCTGCACCTCGACCCGGTGCGGGCCGGGCACCAGGGTAAAGGTGCTGGCATCCCCCTTCAGCTTGTGGCGCTTACTCAATTGCAACCGGCCACCGGACAGCCGGGCCTGTTTCAGCTTGTGCACCTTGGCCGAGACCTTGCCGCCCGGGCGCTGGAAATGCAGGATATAGTCCACCAGCACCGGCACATCGCGGGCGCCGCTCAGGGTCACGCCGATCTCGACCGCGTCGCCGATCCGGGCCTCGCCGGGCAGGCTCAGTTGCACGTCAAGCGCCACATCGGGATCATAGCCCAGCGCCGCCATGGCGCCCGGATGGCCGGCCTTGACCAGGCCGCGCAGCGCGTGGCCGGTCATCCAGGACAGCTCCTCGGGCCGTTGCCGCCCCTCCTCGCGCCAGCCGCCAAGCCGGGTCAGCACCAGATCCGGCGCCTTTTTGGCGATGTCGTTCAGGTGATTGGCCACCGACCGGGTGACATAGCGCGTGGGATCGCCGTGCAGCCGGTCAAGCAGCGGCAGCGCGGCATCCACATCCAGCGACACCCCCAGACCCCAGGGCAGCCGCGGGCGGGTGCCCTCGCTGACCAGCCGACGCACGTGATAGCTGTCGTGATCGCACCAGCGCTCCATTTGGGCCAGCACCTGATCGGGCCAGCGGTTCAGAAAGGGGCGGATCGCCCATTCCATCGAAAACCGCTGCGTCAGCTCTGCCAGCAGGTCAAGCGCCGGTTCGGGGTCTTCGATCCCGACCGCCGCCACCCATTCCCCAAGCGGGGCAAAGATGAAATCGCCGAAATCGTCATCCGACAGCGTGGGGTCCAGCGGCGGCGGCAGCGCCCGCAGGATCACCGGCGCCACCTCAGGCAAGGCGCCCGGCACCGCCTCGGCCAGGCAGGTGGCGATCCAGTCGATGCGCGCCTTCAGCTCCAGTTCGTGCAGCCGTGCCATGACCCGGGCCTGAAACCCGGGTGCGTCAAAGCCGGGACCGTCGAACAGCCCGGCCAGATAGGCCACCTTGTCCGCGTTGAACAGCTGATCCTTGAGCGAAAATCCCTGTGTCATGCGTTACATCGTCAGGTTGGTGCCGCCGCCATCGAGCAGCAGGTTCTGGCCGACGATGAACCCCGCATGCTGCGAACAGAGAAAGGCGCAGGCGGCGCCGAACTCGGCGGGAGTGCCATAGCGCCGGGCGGGGATGGTGGCGGCGCGCTCGGCCCGCGCGGCGTCGAGCGAGATGCCCTTTTGCTCTGCCACCGGGCCGTCCAGCGCATTGGCGCGATCGGTGGCATGGATGCCGGGCAACAGGTTGTTGATCGTCACGCCATGTGGCGCCACCTGACGCGAGGTGCCCGCGACATAGCCGGTCAGCCCGGTGCGGGCCGCATTGGACAGGCCCAGCGCCGGGATCGGCGCGCGCACCGATTGCGAGGTGATGTTGACCACCCGGCCCCAGCCCTTGTCGATCATGCCGGGAAGGAGCGCCTTCATGAAGGCGATGGGGGTCAGCATGTTCGCGTCAAGGGCGCGGATGAAATCGCCGCGGTCCCAATCCGACCAGAGACCCGGCGGCGGGCCGCCGGCATTGGTGACCAGGATATCGACTCCTCGGGCCGCCTCGATGACCTGCGCTTGCCCCTCCTCGGTGGTGACGTCGCAGGCAACCGTTGTGACCGCCACCCCATGCACGCGGCGAATGGATTCGGCGGCCGCCTCCAGCGCCTCGGCGCCGCGCGCGTTCATCACCAGATCGACACCCGCGGCGGCCAGCGCCTCGGCACAGCCCAGCCCCAATCCCTTGGAGGACGCACAAACCAGCGCCCGCTTGCCCGAAATCCCCAGATCCATCTCACGCTCTCCCCTGTTGGTCGCGGCAGTCGGAGCTAACATCATTTGCCCGCACTTCACCACCCGACCGACCGATCCGCGCCACAATTTTACGGCACGCTCTGTTGCAGCCCGCATGCGGGTGCTAGATATGCCGCTGAACAGATCCTGTTGGTAACCATAATTTCCGGACCGTTTCCGTGACCCGCTACGCCCCGACCCAATCCGTTCCCGTCTACCGCGCCGAGGATTTCCCGGTGACCAGCGGCGCCAATCTTGGCGACGGAATCTCGCCCATGGACGAGCTGATGCTGGACGATGTCTATGGCATGGCCCCCGGCGCGCGCAGTTGGCGCCTGGGGCTTGAGACGATGGACAACGGCGCGTTCCGCATCGCTGGCGATACCGAACTGGGCCAGCCCGGGGCCGAATTGCATCTGGATTGCGCGCTAAGCCTGATGAGCCCGGACGGCCAGACCACCGATGCCATCGTGCTGGTCGAACTGGACGAAACCGGCCATATCGCCGATCTCTATCTGCTGCCGCTGGCGCCACTGGTGCCCAAGACCGACTATACGCTGGTCGGCATGGATCGCGCGCGCGCGCGCCAGAAATTCGCCCAGGTCGCCTGTGTCTCGTTCACCCGCGGCACCCATATCACCCTGGGGTCCGGCGCCCAGGTGCGGATCGAGGATCTGAAGGTGGGCGACCGCGTGCTGACCCGCGATGACGGCGTGCGCGAGGTACGCTGGATCGGCCAGACCACGGTGCGCGCCGTGGGTGATTTCGCCCCCATCGTGATCCGCGCCGGAACGCTCAACAACGAGAACGATCTGGTGGTCAGCCCCGATCACCGGCTTTTCGTCTATCAGCGGCGCGACGAGATGGGTGTCGGTCAGCCCGAACTGCTGCTCAAGGCCCGGCATCTGGTCAATGGCGATACCGTCTTTGTTCAAGAGGGCGGATTTGTCGACTATTTCCAGCTTCTGTTCGACCGCCACCACATCATCTACGCCGAGGGGATCGCGGCCGAGACCATGCTGCTTGACCCGCGCACCCGGCCCGCGCTACCGCAAGAGATGCTGGAACAGGTCAGCCCGCTGCTGGATCAGCATGGCAGCGGCGACAGCCACGGGATGGATGTGGCCAAGGCGCTGCTGGACCGGCCCGACGTCATCGACCTGCTGAAACGCGCCTCGACCAAGCGCTGAGCGCGCCACGCGCTGGTCGGCCTGCGCCTGCCTCACGCGATTGCGAAGCCCGCGTCACCTCAGGTGGCTTGAGCCATCTGGCGCCGCCGCCTATCCTGCCCCGACCCGTGAACAGGAGAAGACCTGATGCCGCTGCGCCCCTTGCCCCTTGTTGTCGCCCTGCTGAGCGCCAGCGCCGCCCTTGCCCATAGCGGCGTCAGCAATCCGGCGGTCAAGGCACGGATGCATACGATGATGCAGATCGCCGACAACACCAAGGTTCTGGGCGACATGGCCAAGGGCAAGACCGCCTTTGACGCCGAGGCCGCGCGCGCCGCCGCCGCCGCCATCGCCGCCCATTCGGCCAGCGTAACAGCGCTGTTCTCCGCCGAGGAACAGGACCCGAAATCCGAGGCCCTGCCTGCGATCTGGCAGGACTTCGAGACGTTCAGCCGCAAGTCCGAAGCGCTGACGCTGGCCGCCGCCGAGGCGGCCGGCAGCATCCAGAGCGAGGCCGATCTGAAACCGGCATTGGCGGGGATCGGCGGCGCCTGCAAATCCTGCCACATGGATTTCCGCAAACCCCAATAAACGCGCGTTCTTGTCAGGGCCGCGCAACCTGATATACGCGCCCCCATGTTGGATATCGCCTCGAACCGCCCCGCATTGCCGCCCGAGATCGCGCGGCGCCGCACCTTTGCCATCATCTCGCATCCCGATGCGGGCAAGACCACGCTGACCGAAAAGTTCCTGCTGTTCGGCGGCGCGATCCAGATGGCCGGACAGGTACGCGCCAAGGGCGAAGCGCGGCGCACGCGGTCGGACTTCATGCAGATGGAAAAGGACCGGGGTATCTCGGTCTCGGCCTCGGCAATGTCGTTCGATTACAAGACCTTCCGGTTCAATCTTGTGGATACGCCCGGCCACTCGGACTTCTCCGAGGACACCTACCGCACGCTGACGGCGGTGGATGCGGCGGTGATGGTGATCGACGGCGCCAAGGGGGTCGAGAGCCAGACGCAGAAACTGTTCGAGGTCTGCCGGCTGCGCGACCTGCCGATCCTGACCTTCTGCAACAAGATGGACCGTGAAAGCCGCGACACGTTCGAGATCATCGATGAGATCCAGGAGATGCTGGCCATCGACGTGACGCCCGCCAGCTGGCCGATCGGCCAGGGCCGGGATTTCATCGGCTGTTACGATATCCTGCGCGACCGGCTGGAACTGATGGACCGCGCCGACCGCAACAAGGTCGCCGAAAGCATTGAAATCAATGGGCTTGATGACCCCAAACTGGCGCAGCACGTGCCCGCGCATCTGCTGGAACAGCTGCACGAAGAGCTGGAGATGGCGCGCGCGCTGTTGCCCGAACTCGACCCGCAAGCAGTGCTCGAAGGGCATATGACGCCGATCTGGTTCGGCTCGGCCATCAACTCGTTCGGGGTCAAGGAACTGATGGACGGGATCGGCAGTTACGGCCCCGAACCACAGATTCAAAGCGCCGAACCCAGAAAGATTTCACCTGAAGAAACAAAGGTTTCCGGGTTCGTCTTCAAGGTTCAGGCGAACATGGACCCCAAGCATCGCGACCGGGTCGCCTTTGTCCGCATGGCCTCGGGCCATTTCAAGCGCGGCATGAAGTTGACCCATGTGCGCACCAAGAAACCGATGGCGGTCTCGAACCCGGTGCTGTTCCTTGCCTCGGACCGGGAGCTGGCGGACGAGGCCTGGGCCGGCGATATCATCGGCATCCCCAACCATGGCCAGCTGCGCATCGGCGACACGCTGACCGAGGGCGAGGCGCTGCGGGTGACCGGCATCCCCTCGTTTGCACCGGAACTGTTGCAGGGCGTGCGTGCGGGCGATCCGATGAAAGCCAAGCATCTGGAAAAGGCGCTGATGCAATTTGCCGAGGAAGGCGCCGCCAAAGTGTTCAAGCCTATGATCGGCTCGGGCTTTATTGTCGGCGTCGTGGGGGCGCTGCAATTCGAGGTTCTGGCCAGCCGGATCGAGCTGGAATACGGGCTGCCGGTGCGCTTTGACGGCTCGCAATTCACCTCTGCCCGCTGGGTCGCAGGGGACAAGGCGGCGCTGGACAAGTTCATCAACGCCAACAAGCAGCACATCGCCCATGACCATGACGGCGACACCGTCTATCTGACACGCCTGCAATGGGATATCGACCGGGTGATCCGCGACTATCCCGAGCTGAAGCTGACCGCGACCAAGGAAATGATGGTCTGACGATTGCGCCCGGCCCTTGCGGCCGGGGTCCATCCGGTGGTGTGATCAGGCCAGGTAGCGGCAAACCCGCCGCAGGCAATCCGCCACCTGGGACATATAGTCGACATCGTAGCCCGCGTCGTTTTCCAACACGCTCAGCAGCGCGCAGGAGGTGCCGGTTTCGCTGTCCACAAGCAGGAACTGGCCGCCGTAACCGGCATGGCCCAGCAAGCGCCCGTCGGTCATCAGATGCCCGCAGTACCGTAACCAGTCGCGCGGTGGCGACAGGCTTGGCGCCGCGCGTCCCAGACAGGAGCGCAGGAAATCGGCGTTCGGATAAGCCCTGTCGCCCGAGAGCCCCGCAAACAGCAGCCCGAACCGCGCCAAATCTCGGGCGCTCAGGCAGCCGCCACCGGAAAATGCGGGCAGCTGTTCGGGGCTGAGGCTGATGTGAAACGCGCCCTCATAACCCGCCGCATCGGCGATTTCCTCGACCAGTCGGGTCAGCGGCAGTGGCGACACCGCCGCCGCGATCAGGGTCAGCACATCGGTATTGGCCGATTTGTATTCGGCAAAGGCAGGTGGCGGACCGGGCCGGAACCCGGTGATCCCTGCGGCGAACTGGGTCAGGCTCGGCTCGGGCATACCCTCGGGTGGCAGCCGCCAGCCAAGCGCGATTTCCTCGGTATAACAATTCGATAGAGGATCAGAATAATCCTCGGAAAAGTCGTTGTGCACCGCCATGTTCAACAAAGCCCACACCGGGGCGTCTGCATAGCCACTGCCAATATCCGGCAGATAGTCAGAAACCGGCGCATCGAGCGATACCAATCCCTGCGCCAGCAGCTGGCCAAAGATCAGGTGGATATGCAGCTTGGTCACCGACTGGATCGAATGCGGGGCGGTGGGGCTGAAATCCTCCGCCGCGGCCTCGAAGATCAGAGCGTCCCCACGCAGACAGCAAAAGGCGGAGAAAGCGGGATGTGCCAGCAGCGCCCGCAGTTCCGGCAGGGCAGCCGGCAGGTCGATCGGGGACGGCGCCAGCGGCAGCACGTTGCGCGACCGCACCATCAGCGCGCGCCGGAACAGGCGGTGCGCGTTATGGAAACCGTGGCGGCGATGGGCGGGACGGTTCCAGCGTTGCTTGTTGCTGTCATCGACGGCCAGATCCGGGTTGGGGATACGCACGGGCATGGCTATTGCCCGGCCACGCGATGCAACAGCACGTCGATGGCCACCACCCGGTCAGGATAGACAAACAGCGGGTTGATCTCGACCTCGGCGATCTCGGCGCAGTCTTGCAGATAGGCGCGCGTAAGGGCGTAAATATCGTCGGCAATCCGCGCCAGATCAGCGGCAGGGCGCCCACGATAGCCGCCGAGCAGCGGGGCCAGACGCAACCCCTCGAGCCCGCGCTGCACATCCGCGACGCTGCAAGGCAGAAGCAGCGTCACCGCATCGCCCAGAAGCTCGACCAGAACACCGCCACTGCCAAGAACCAGCGCATGCCCGAATTGCGGATCGCGGCGCAGGGTCAGGATCAGTTCGGCCAGCGGGGGCGGCGACATCGCCTCGACCAGGAAACGGTCGGTGAGCGCATCCGGGTCATAGGCGGCAACCGCGCCGGGCATTTGCGCAAGCGCCGCCCTCAACTCCGACTGGTCGGCAACGTTCAATGCCACAGCCCCGGCCTCGGTCTTGTGGGCCAGGCGCGGGCTCATCATCTTGAGCGCGACCGGAAAGCCGATTTCCGCTGCCGCGCTCTCCACTTCCCGGGCAGTAACGCTACGGCCCTCGGGCACCGCACACCCTGCCCCGCGCAGCCAGTCCTTGCCGATATCTTCGGTCTGCCCAACCAAGTTGGCTGGGACCAGCGGTGGCAGCAGTGGCGCGGGCTTGGCGGACAGGATCCGCGCCCGCGCCGCGCTCCACCCTGCCGCATCACGGATCGCGTTCAGAGCCTCGTGAATGCCCTGCATCGGCGCGACACCCTGCTCGATCAGCATCTGGCGTGTCTCGGCATCCATGTTCTCGGGAATGGTGGCCAGGATCGCGGCGGGCACCTGTTGTTCGGTGGCGGCGCGGGCAAAGGCACCGGCGTCGTTCAGATAGAACACCTTGGACTCGTCCAGCCCGGCGGCGGGATAGTCCTGTACCAGAACCGTGAAATCAGGCGTCACCGCTTCCAGCGTCCGGGAAAACACCGGATAGGTATGTTCGCCCTGACCCCAGATCGGCGTGGTATAGTCCAGCGGATTGGACACTGTGGCAATCTCGGGCAGCAGGGCCTTCAGTTCGGTGCGATGTGCCCCTTCGACGGCCGGAAAGCTGAGCCCGATCCTTTCGGCGTGATCGGCCAGCATCGTGGCCCCACCGCCCGAACAGGTGAACCCCGCCACCCGCGCACCGCGCGGCGCACCGGTCACGCACAAGAGCTTGAGCGTTTCCAGAAACTGCGACGGGTTGCTGACCGAGATCACGCCGCAGCGGGCAAAGAGCGCCTCGTAAAGCTCGTTTGCCCCGGACAGCGAGCCGGTATGGCTGATCGTCAATGCGGCACCGATGCGGGAACTGCCGGATTTCAGCGCCACCACCGGCACACCGCGTTCCAGCGCCCGCAGCGCGGTGCGTTCGAACCGGGCGACATCCTGCAAACCCTCGATATGCAGGCCGATGGCGCGCACTACGGGGTCACTCGCAAAAGCGTCCAGAAAATCCTCGAGCCCCAGAACCGCCTGATTGCCCGCCGACACCATATAGGCCATCGGCAGCGAGCGTTGGCTCATGGTGATATCGGACGAGAACATGCCCGATTGGGTGATGATCGCCGCACCATATCCCGGCGACCAGCCGCCATGTTCAAACGACCACAGCGCCGAATTGCCCACATAGTTGATCAGCCCGTAACAATTGGGCCCGATCAGCGCCATGTCGCCCGCCGCTGCGATCAGCGCCCGCTCGGCGGCCGCATCGCCGGTTTCCTTGAACCCGGCGGAAAAGCAGACCACACCACCCACACCCATCGCCGATAACTGCCCCAGCGCGCCTGTAACAGCGGCGGCGGGAATGGCCAGATAGACCGCATCGGGGGCCTCGGGCAGATCTGCGATGGTGGGCACGCAAGCCACCCCTTCCAGCACGTCGCGCTTGGGGTTCACCGCCCACATCCGCCCGGCAAAGCCGCGCCTGCGCGCCTCGCGAATGGCAATCGCCGCGTCGCGCCCGCCGACAAAGGCGATATGGCGCGGGGTCAGCAGGCGCCGGAAATTCTCACGCTGCGCCGGTCTCATGCACCAAGTGGCCTCAGCATCGAACGGGTGATGATATGGCGCTGGATCTCGCTGGTGCCGTCCCAGATCCGTTCCAGCCGGCTGTCGCGCCAGAGCCGCTGGACCGGCAATTCCTCCATCAGCCCCATACCGCCGAAGATCTGCACCGCGTCATCGGCGATCCGGCCCAGCATTTCCGAGCAGAAGACCTTGACCATGGCAGCATCCTGATCGGCCATCCGGCCGGCCCGATGGCGGGCAACCGCATCCGTCACCATCAGGTTGGCCGCACGCAGGTTCATCGCCCCGTCGGCCAGCCGGAATCCGGTGGCCTGGAAGGACCCGATCGGCTGGCCGAACTGGCGGCGATTGGCAGCCCATTCCGTCGCCATGTCCAGTATGCGCTCGGCCTTGCCGCAGCAGGACGCCCCGACCCAGATGCGCCCCATACCCAGCCATTGACCGGCGATCTCGAACCCCCTGCCCTCTTCTCCCAGGATCTGGCCGGGGCCAAGCCGGACATTGTCGAAATGCAGTTCGAACGTCTTGTAGCCGCGATAGCTGACCGATCTGGTGCCCTCGCGACAAACGAAACCGGGTGTGCCTACGTCGACCAGAAAGGCGGTGACGCGCTTGCGAGGCCCGCGCGGGGTGTCATCGGCACCGGTGGCGGCAAAGACGATGGCGAAATCGGGCATGCAGGGGCCCGAGATGAAATGCTTGGACCCGTTCAGGATCCAGTCATCGCCGTCCCGGCGGGCGTTGGATTTCATGCCCATCGCATCCGACCCGGCGTCGGGCTCGGTCAGGGCGAACAATTCGCGCTTCTCACCGCGCACGCAGGGCAGCAGGTATTTCTCGCGCTGGTCGCCCTCGCAGGCCAGCAGGATCTCGGTCGGGCGCGCGGCCCAGCTGTGCAGGGCGTGCGTGGTCTTGCCGAATTCCTGCTCGATGATGCGCTGCGCCGACAGGTCAAGACCGCCGCCGCCAACCTCTTCAGGCAGGTTGCAGGCAAAAAGGCCAAGCTCATGCGCGCGCGCCTCGATCTGGCGGCCGATCTCTTCGGGCACTTGGCCCAGGCGGTCGACCTCGTCCTCGTGCGGCATCATTTCGGTGTCCACGAACTTGCGGACCGTGGCGGTCAGCAATTCGTGTTCATGGCTGGTTTCCATATTCATGTCGGAACCTTTCTCAGCTTCTGCTCTGACCCGCGTTACGCCGCGACAGGATCGCCGAGACGACAAAGGCGATGATCGTGATGGCGATCAGAACCACGGCCGCGGCGGCCACGGTGGGGTCGGTGTTCTCGCGGATGCCGTTCCACATGCGGCGCGGCAGGGTGTAGACGCTGAACTTGGAGATGAAGAGCGTCACGACGATCTCATCCCAGCTCAGGATGAAAGCAAACAGGGCCCCGGCAAAGACACCGGGCCGGATCGAGGGCAGGATGACCCGCCGCATGGTCGTCCAGTTCGATGCGCCCAGGTTTTTTGACGCCTGTTCCAGCCTTGGGTCAAAGGTGGCGAGCGAGGCGCTGACGGTGATCAGTACCATCGGCGCGGCCAGGATCGTATGGGCCAGGATCAGGCCCGGATAGCTGTCCAAGAGGCCCAGCGGGATCCAGAGCCGGTAAAAGGCCATGGCCGAGATGATCTGGGGAATGATCAGCGGCAGCAGCAGGAAGGCGCGCACAAGCTCGCTGTATTTCGACGAAACCCGCCACAGGCCGATGGCGCAGAGCGTGCCCAGAAAGGTCGCCAGAACCGAAGTCGACAGCGCGATGACCCCGCTCTGGAAGAAGCTCGATAGCCATTCCTCACTGGTGAACAGGTTCTGGAAATGCCGCAAAGACAGCTCGTCGCTGGGCATCGACAGGAACCGTTTGGGCGTCAGCGAGACCGGGATGGCGATCAGCGCCGGTGTCACCAGGAACAGCAGCAGCACCCAGGCGCCGGCGCGGTTGAAGAGCGAGAACAGGCCAGGTCTCATCGCGTGCTGCCCCCGAAAACAGCGCTAAGCTTCATGAAGCGCGACATGATCCAGAGCATGGCCAGAACCCCCGCCAGCATCAGCGCCGCCAGCATCGCCGCCGTGCCCCATTTCAGGGTGACGAGAAGCTGGACCGAGATGTATTCGGCCACCATCAGCACCTTGCCCCCGCCCAGCACCGCCGGGGTGACGTAGAACCCGAGGCTGAGGATGAACACCAGAAGGGTCGAGGCCACGATACCCGGCAGGGTCAGCGGCAGGTAGATGCGCCAGAAGGTCTGGCTGCCGCTGGCGCCAAGATTGCGCGAGGCATCCATGACCCGGCTGTCGAGCGATTGCATGCTCACCAGCAGCGGCAGCACCGCATAGGGGATCATGTAATGCACCATGCCGATCAGCACCCCCAGCTCGTTGCGCATAAAGGCGATCGGTGCCGAGACCAGGCCAAGTGTCTCAAGCGTGTTGTTGATCAGCCCGCTGCGCCCCAGCAGCATCAGCCAGGAAAAGGTCCGCACCAGGATCGAGATCCAGAACGAGACCAGCAGCAGGGTCAGCATGTAATTCTTCTGCCGCTGGTGGCAGTGCACCATGGCATAGGCAATGGAATAGCCCAGCGTCACGCTGAACACGGTCGTGATCACGCAGATGCGCAGGGTGGTCCAGACGATCCGCAACAGCGAGTCGCTTTCATAAAGCATGCGATAATTGCCCAGCCCCGGCTCGGGATCGGTCACGCTCAGCCACATGATGTTCAGGATCGGGCCGAGATACAGCGCGACCACAAGCACCAGAAGCGGCGCGATGATGGCCCAGCCGGGATGGATATGTCTTGCCACTGCGTTCATGTCCGTGTTCCGAAGGGCCGCGCCTACCACTGGCGACAGGCGCGGCCTCAGGGTCCTAGCTGATCGCCTCGAGGAAGGCGTTCACCGCGTCACCGCCATTCTCGCCCCACCATGTCGGGTCGTTGTAGACGATCTTGTCGATGTTCATCGCCGAGGTGATCGCATAGGGCTGCTGATCCTCGGGGATTTCGCCAAAGGCCGCCGGGTTCGACGGGGTCATGCCAAGGCAGTCGAGCAGCATGAGCTGCGCCGGCACCTCCTGCGCGGTGGCGATGAACTGCATCACCGCCTCGCGGCCCGCCGGGTTGCCCTTGGGCACGATATAAGCGCCGGGCATGGCCATGGCTTGGTTGTTGACCAGCTTGAAACGGCCATCGGTATCGTTCTCGATGTTGCGGCCCCGGTTCTGCCAGATCATGGCCATGGTGACCTCGCCGTTGACCACCATCGAATGCACTTCGGAACCCGAGCCCCAATAGATGCTGTCATCCTTGATCGACTTGATCTTGTTCAGCGCCCGCTCCATGTCGAGCGGATAGAGCGCGTCACCGGCGACGCCATCGGCCATCAGCGCCGCCTCGAGAGAGCCGTTGGCCCATTTGTACAGCGACCGCGTGCCAGGGAAATTGGCGGTGTCAAAGAAGTCCTTCCAATCCTTGGGCGGGTTGTCGCCATAGGCCTCGGTGTCATAGACGAAGGCATATCCGTACAGGATCACCGAGACCCCGTGTTCCAGCGCATAGCCCGGCAGGGTCTTGTCCTTGCTGACGATGGAATAGTCGATCGGTTCCAGATGCCCGGTCGGCCCCAGCGACACCGCGTTGAACAGGTCGGCATCGGCCACATCGGCGGTCACGTTGCCGCTGTCCACCATCTCCTTGATCTTGCCTTCGAGCGGGCCGGAAGTGTCGAATTTCACCCCTTTGCCGGTGGCCGCGGTAAAGGCCTCGCCAATGGCCGAGCCGTGGCATTCGACCGACTGGCCACCCCAGTTCCACATCACCACATGGTCGGCCGCCGCCTGCGCGTCGCCCGCCAGTACGGCATTCATGGCGATACCCGAGGCACCGCAAAGCGCCAGAAAGGTGCGCCGGTCCATGCGCCCTTCCTTGTAGGCATGGGCGCTTTCGGTGAGCATTTCCTTCATGAATTGCTTGTCTTGCATTTCGTCCTCCGTGTCAGATGCCCAAGGCCTTGCCGGGCGATTGTTATGACGCCTTGATCGGCGTTCTTTGGGTGCTCGTTCAGCTTTCCTTCAGGTCCACCGCCGCCGCGTCCTGCCAGCTCAGCTCGACGGTCTCGCCCTCGTGCAGGGGCTGCTGGTTGCGCCAGACGTCGATATCCACTTCGATCTGTTCGGCCTCGGTGGTTTCGACGATGATCCGCTGCATCGACCCGAAATAGGTGATGCTGGTAATAGTTCCCTTACGCCGGGCCTGCGGGTGACCGGTGCCCAGGTGAATGTCGATCTTCTCGGGGCGCAGCGCATAGGTCTGGCCGTTCTGTTGAACAAAGTTCGACTTGCCCAGGAAACTGGCGGCAAAGCGGGTTGCGGGCCGCTCGTACAGCTCTTGCGGAGAGCCCACCTGTTCGATGGCCCCGTCCCGCATGATGACGATGCGGTCGGACATCGACAGCGCCTCTTCCTGGTCATGGGTGACGTAGATGAAGGTCGTGCCGACGCGGCGGTGAATGTCCTTGAGCTGTTCCTGCACCTCGACCCGCAGCTTCTTGTCGAGCGCGCCCAGCGGCTCGTCCAGCAGCAGGACCGGCGGCGCGAAACACAGCGCCCGCGCCAGCGCCACGCGTTGTTGCTGACCGCCCGACAGCTGGCCGGGCTTGCGGTTGGCGAAATCCTGCAACTGCACCAGTTCCAGCATCTCGTCGACACGGGTCCGGATCTCGGCCTCGGGACGTTTGCGCACGCTCAGCGCATAGCCGATATTGTCGCGCACCGTCATATGCGGGAACAGGGCATAGCCCTGAAACACCATCCCGAAGTTGCGTTTTTCCGCCGGCACATTGGCAATCGAGCTTCCGTCCAGCGCGATGTCACCGCTGGTGATGTCCAGAAACCCCGCGATCATCATCAACAGCGTCGTCTTGCCCGAGCCCGAAGGGCCCAGCAGGGTCAGGAACTCTCCCTTGCGGATTTCCAGATCGACCGCGTTGACCGCCCGGAACGTGCCAAAATACTTCGACACACCCGCGATCCGCAGACTGCCGCCAGAGAACGCCTCGGCCATCTACCCCTCCGCCCCGCGCAGGTTCAGCTTGGCGCGGGCCTCTTTCGGTGTCAGCAGGCGCGCGCCCATGCGTTCGATGATCTCGCGCGCACGGGTCACCAACTGGCCGTTGGTCGCCAGTACGCCACGGTCGAGATAGATGTTGTCCTCCAGCCCGACGCGGACATTGCCGCCCAGCGCCACGGCGGCGGCGGCCATCGGCATCTGGCCACGCCCGATGCCGAAACTGGCCCAGCTGGCCCCCTCCGGCAGCTGCGATTTCATCGCCACCATGGTTTCGACATCCTGATCCGCGCCCCAGGGAATGCCCAGGCACAATTGGAACATCGGCGGCGCGTCGATCAGCCCCTCGGCGATCATCGCCTTGGCAAAACGGATATGGCCCAGATCGAACACTTCCAGTTCGGGCTTGACCCCCCATTCCTGCACCAGCGCCGCCATTCGGCGCAGCGTCGGCGGGGTCGAGATATAGATCATGTCGGTATCCGAGAAATTCAGCGTCCCGCAATCCAGCGAACAGATATCGGGGCGGCATTCCTCGACATGGGCCAGTCGCGCCTCGGGGCCGATCATGTCGGTGCCCGGTCCGGGCATGGCCGGGTTGGCGGGGTCGGAAATCCAGTCGCCCCCCATGCCGGCAGTCAGGTTGATCACCACGTCGGTGCCGCTGTCGCGCACGCGGTCGACAATCTCCTTGAACAGTTTCGGATCGCGCGACCCCTGGCCGGTTTCCGGGTCGCGCGCATGGAGATGGACAATGGCCGCACCGGCCCTGGCGGCCTCGATCGCCGCCTCGGCAATCGCCTTGGGCGTGACCGGGACATGCGGGCTTTTGCCGGTTGTGTCCCCGGCACCGGTGACGGCGCAGGTCAGCACGACTTCGTTGTTCATGCGATTTTTTCCCTGTTGTTTTTTCCAGTTTGCTGGCCGGATCCCTCCAAAAACTGTCGATTATTCGCCGCATTTAAGGTGTCGATGTCGAAAAATATTGATAAGATGCAAAGAAATGTAACCACAGGAAACAGCATGCAGCTCGACTTGTTGCCCCCTCAGGACAGAGGCCAGGTCCATTCGGTTTTCGTGGTGGTGCCGCGGTTCAACCTGACGACGCTGATCACGATGATCGAAACCATGCGGATCGGGAATTACCTGTCCTCCGAGCGGCTGTTCTCGTGGGAGGTGACCTCGTTCGACGGGCTGAACCTGGGCGCCAGCAATGGCGTGCGGGTGCATCTGGATGTCGAGCCGGACCAGACCGCGCCGGCGGATCAGGTCTTTGTCCTGGCCAGCTGGGGCGGCGAGCATTATCAGAACAAGGCGCTGGCCTCGTGGCTGCGCAAGCGCGCCCGCCAGGGCGAGCGCATCTGCGCGGTCGAACTGGGCTGCTATCTGGTCGCCCGCGCCGGGCTGATGGATGGCAAGGAGGCGACGACTCATTGGTCCTGGATCAACGGGTTTCAGGAGAAGTTCGACCAGATTTCCGTTGTAGAACAGCTATTTACCATCGACGGGCGGATCCTGACCTGTGCCGGTGGCATGGCGGGCGTCGATCTGATGCTACGGTTGATCGAGCAGTCGCACGGGGCAGGTTTCTCGGGCGAGATCGCCGACCAGATGCTGCACAACCCGATCCGCAAGGGATCGTCCTCGCAGCGCCGGACCATGGGGCGCGGGACCGAGTCGATCCTGCCGCTGGTGCGGCAGGCGATGACCCTCATCGAACGCAACATCGAAGAGCCGCTGACCGTGCCCCAGATCGCCGCCGCGCTGGACGTGTCACAGCGCCAGCTGGAGCGGCAGTTCAAGAAACACGTGGGCTGTACCGTGGTTCAGTTCGGCCTGCTGCGCCGCTTGCAGAACGCGCGCGTCCTGCTGATCGCCACCGAACTCAGCGTGCGCGAAATCGCCACCGCCTCCGGCTTCAACACGCTGTCGCATTTCTCGTATTCGTTCAGCAAGTTCTTCGGGCGGCGGCCGTCGGATTATCGCGAGGCCTGGCCCTCGAACGAGGCGGCCCCGACATGGCCCGGCACGCTGTCGGATTTCCTGCATGCGATCAACTCGGGGGACAAGCGCTCTAAGGCGCCTCTCGCGCCGCGCGAAGGGCATTGAGCACGGCGACGATCTCGCGGTCGCGCTGGGCCGCCATGTCGGCAAAATGCCGGTCACCGGCGACGGCGTTGCAGCCATCGACCATACGGTCGCGCAACTCCTGCGTCAGTTCGGGCGCCTCAAGACGGGTCCAGGGCAGTTTCAGCGCCGGGCCGAACTGATCCAGATTGGTGGCCATGCCACCCGCACCGCAAGCGACGTGAAACGCCATGCATTGCCCCTGGCTGACCATGCGCGGCGCCGGTCCGTTCATCAGCGCGATGTCGATATCCTCGGGCGTGGCCTCGCCATTGGCGACCATGTGCAGCGCCTCGCGCCACAGCGCCTCTTGCAGCCGCGTCGCCACGAAACCGGGGATTTCCTTTTTCATCATCAGCGGCGCCTTGCCCGCGACACGATAGAATTCACCGGCCCACTCTACCGCCGCCGGGTCGGTTCTCTCGCCGCCGACGATCTCGACCAGCGGCAGCAGATAGGGCGGGTTGAACGGATGCCCGATCACCGTGCGCCCGGGCGTTTCGCAGTTGGCCTGAATGTCGGTCATCATCAGGCCCGAGGTCGAGGAGCCGATCACCACATTCTCGGGCACGATGCGCCCCAGCCGGTGATAAAGCGCCTGTTTCATCGCCAGATTCTCGGGCGCGCTTTCCTGGATGAACCCCGCCCCCGCGACCGCCGCATCGAGGTCATGGACGACGCGCAGCCGGTCCAGCGACGCGCCCGGAGCAAGCCCCAAAGCGGTCAGGCTGATCCAGGCGGTATCAAGGATGGTGCGAAACGCCCCCTCCTCGGCCCTATCGTGCAGATAGCTGGTGACGTCATAGCCGCGCGCCAGGAAATGCGCGGCCCAACCGCCGCCGATAGGACCGCCACCGATGCTGGTAACACGGGTGATGGAGGTCGGATCTGGATACTTCATTCGCCCTTGAACCTCGGTTCGCGTTTCTCGACGAAGGCGGCCACGCCTTCGGCCGCATCGTCGGATTTCAGCATCTTGCGATAGGTCGGCATCGGGTCGGTGCGCATCTTGTGGAATGCCTGTTCCAGCGGCACGCATTCGATCTCGCGTTGAACCTCTTTCACCGATTGCATCGCCAGCGGCGCCGACCAGGCGATCGAGGCCGCCCATTCGCGGGCCGCATCCATCAGTTGTTCCTTGGGAACCACCTTGTTGACCAGACCGTAATGGGCGGCCTCGGTCGCGGACATGCGGCGGCCCAGCAGGAACATCTCCATCGCGATGTTGTGCGGGATACGCCGCGGCAGACGTTGCAGCGCGCCTGCGTCCGGCACGATACCCAACGGCATTTCCGGCAGGCCAAACTCCACGTGATCGGCGGCGATCAGCAGATCGCAGGCCATCGCCATCTCAAACCCGCCGCCGATGGCCAACCCGTTGATCGCGGCGATCACCGGCTTGTTCAGCGCCCAGTTTTCGGTCAGGCCGGTAAATCCGCCAAAGCCGTAGTCGTCACTCTCCCACCAGTTATCAAGCTGCATCTCGCCCGCGTTCAGCGCTTTCAGATCCCAGCCCGCGCTGAAGATCTTGTCGCCGCCACCGGTCAGGATCGCACAGCGCAATTCCTTGTCCTCGTGCAATTCCTGAAACGCAGCCGCCAGCGCCTGACTGGTTGGTACGTCGATGGCGTTGACCTTGCCGCGCGACAGCGTGACCTCAAGAACATGGCCGTCACGGCGGGTGCTGACGCCCTCACTCATCGGGGGAACCTCCATCACCGGAACTCCGGCATGACTTCGTCGCAGAACATCCTGAGCGATCGTTTCTGCGCGTCATGATCCAGCCCCATCGAGGCGTAATAGATGAACTCGTTCACGCCCAGGTCCTCGTACCGTTTCAGCTTGCCGATGGCGGTTTCAGGCGATCCGAACATCAGGTTCTCTTCCAGCATCTCGGGGTCGTATTGCTCGCGGCCCGCGATCTGGTCCAGCGGCAGCGCGGCGGGGAAGCCGTTGACCACGTCGCCGGCATTGCGGAACAGGTTCTCGAACTGCGACAGCAATCGCCGGATGGCGTCCAGCGCCTGCTGGCGGTCGGCGGCATTGTCATAGATGCAGGCATGACGCATCAGCGCGAAACGCGGCGACCATCCGTTATCGGCCTTGGCGATGGCCTCGTCCAACTGCCGCTTGTAAAGCTCTGCCTCGGCAAAGGGCCGGGTCAAGGGCCAGCAGTTGATATGGCAGCGGTTGCGCACCGCATAGTCATAGGTGATGGGCGAACGCGCGGCGACCCAGACCGGCATGTCGGCCTGCACGGGCTTCGGCACCGAGGTCGAGGTCGGGAACTGCCAGAATTCGCCGTCATGGGCATAATCACCCTGCCAGAGCGCGCGCACCGCCGGCAGCATCTCCTGCATATAGCGCCAGGCATCGGATTGCTTGAGCCCCGGTTTCATCCGGTCGAACTCACGCTGATAGGCGCCCGAACCGATGCCGAATTCCAGCCGCCCGCCGCTGATCAGGTCAAGAAACGCCGCCTCGCCCGCGAGGTTGATGGGGTGCCAATAGGCCGCCGTGGCCACGGCAGTCCCCAGCCGGATTTTGCTGGTCTCTCCGGCCCACCAGGTCAGGATCTGGAACGGGTTCGGCGCGATTGTCATCTCGATGGCGTGATGTTCGGCGGCCCAGACGATCTCGAAACCGCCCTCTTCGGCCATTTGCACCATTTCAAGCGTGTGACGCGCGACATCGTTCATGTCGAGACTGTCGTCGATCCGCTCCAGGTTGATGGCAAGTTGGAATTTCATTGTCCGTGTTCCTTTCCGGGCTCTGGCTCAGCGCATGACAAAGGGGTTGGCCATGGGTTCGTCGGATGTGTTCATCCACACCGTCTTGGGCCGGGTGTAATCGTAGATCGCCTGGAACCCGCTTTCGCGGCCATAGCCGGACCCCTTGATGCCGCCAAATTCGGCGATGGGAGAGACCACGCGATAGGTGTTGACCCAGACGATCCCGGCGCGCACGGCACCGGCCATCCTGAGCGAGCGGGCGCTGTCGCGGGTGAATATCCCCGCCGCCAGCCCGTGTTCGGAATCATTGGCCAGGGCCAGCACCTCTTCTTCGGTGCGAAACCGCTGGACGCTCAGGACCGGGCCGAACAGTTCGGTATCGACGATGCGCAGGTCCTGGCGCGGGCAGTCGATGATCGTCGGCTCATAGAACAGGCCACCCAGCCCCTCGGGCTGCTTGCCGCCGGTCAGCACGGTGCCGCCCTCGGCCTGCGCATGGGCGACCTCGCGCTGGATATGCGCCAGCTGCCCGTCGGTGCAAAGCGGCCCCATCTGGGTCTCTTCCGCCAGCGGATCGCCGATCACGATGGCACGCGCCTGCGTCACCATCCGATCCAGGAACTCTTCGGCGATGTCCTCGTGCAGGTAGAGCCGGGATCCGGCGACACAGCTTTGCCCCGTGGCGCCAAAGATGCCCGCGATCGAGGCGTTGACCGCGCTTTCGATATTGGCATCCTCGAACACGATGAAGGGCGACTTGCCCCCCAGTTCCAGCGAGACCTCGGCAAAGTTGCGCTTGGCGTTTTCCAGCACATGGCGCGCGGCATTCGGCCCGCCGGTGAAGGAAACCCGTGCCACCAGCGGATGCCCGGTCAGCGCCCGTCCGCAGGGTTCGCCATGCCCGGTGACGATGTTCACGACCCCGGGCGGGAAACCGGCCTCTTCGATCAGCTTTCCGAATTCCAGCATCGCCGCGCTGGCATGTTCCGAGGCCTTCAGAACCACGGTATTGCCCGCCGCCAGGGCCGGGCCGATCTTGACCGCAACCAGGAACAGCTGGCTGTTCCACGGCACCACCGCAGCCACCACGCCCAGCGGCTCGCGCTTGGTAAAGACGAACATGTCCGGCTTGTCGATGGGCAGCGTTTCACCGCTGACCTTGTCGGCGCAGCCTGCGAAAAAGTGAATGAACTCGGCGATGTATTTCGCCTGCCAGCGGGTTTCCTTGAGCATCTTGCCGGTATCCACCGACTCGATCCGCCCCAGTTCCTCGGACCGGTCGGCCAGCAGATCACCCAGCCGGCGCAGGAGCTTGCCGCGCTCGGTCGGCGTCATCCTCGCCCATGGCCCCGAGGTAAAGGCGCGATGCGCCGCCTCGACCGCCCGGTTCACATCCGCCTCGGTGGCCTCGGGGATCCGGCACCACACCTTGCCGTCGGCGGGGTTTGTGCTGTCAAACAGCGCCCCGTCCGAGGCATCGACCCAAGCGCCGTCGATCAGCATCCGATAGCTCTGGATATCGGCCATCTCGGTCCTCCCTTTTTTCTCTCGTCTCATACAAAGCGGCGAATCACCGGCGAGTTGTGCGAAAAATCGGCATCCATGTGTCGAAAATTCTCAAGTTGAGGATTGGGGATCAGGGCAGGCTGGCCGCAAAAGGAGATGCGAACGTGACCAGCAGCAAGAAACAGGTGATCGGCGGCCCGCTTGAAATCGGCGGCAGGGTGCTGTCGCTGTCCCGCGCCATCCGGGCCGGCGATTTCGTCTTTCTCACCGGCCAGATCCCGATGCGGGACGGTGTGCCGATTACCACCGGCTCGGTCGAGGAACAGACGCGCGCCGTGCTTGACGACATCACCGCCACCCTCGCGCTTGCCGGGTGTACCCGCGACGATGTGGTCAAGGCGATGGTCTGGCTGCGCGCCCGCAGCGATTTCCCCGGCTTCAACGCGGTTTACGGCGAGTATTTCCCGCACGACCCGCCGACCCGCTCGGCCGTGGTCAGCGACCTGCTGGTCGATGTCCGGGTCGAGGTCGAGGTGATGGCCTATAAGCCGTTGGGGGGAGAGGGCTAATGCCGATAGCTCCTGACGGCAGCACCTACGAGATTGCCGGCCCGGTAGATGCGCCCTGCGTGGTGCTGGTCCACGGCCTGGGGCTGAACCGGGCCTGCTGGCAATGGACCAGCCCGGCGCTGACGGATGGCTATCGCGTGCTCAGCTATGACCTTTACGGCCATGGCGACTCGGTTGATCCGCCCGAGCCCCCCAGCCTGTCGCTCTTTTCGCGCCAGTTGCAGGGCCTGCTCGATCACTGCGGTATCGCGGATGCGGTCATTGTCGGCTTCTCGCTGGGCGGCATGATCGCGCGCCGGTTCGCGCAGGACTGCCCCGACCGCGCGCGCGCGCTGGCCCTCCTGCATTCTCCGCACCAACGCAGCGCGCAGGCGCAGGCCGCGATCCTGGCACGGGTCGAGCAGGCCCGCGATCAGGGCCCGCAATCAACGGTCGAGGCGGCGCTGGAGCGCTGGTTCACCGAAGGTTTCCGCAGGGCCAACCCCGCGATGATGGAGACCGTGCGCGGCTGGGTCACGGCAAACCGCAAGGAGGTCTATCACCGGATCTACCGGGTTCTGGCCGAGGGGATCGACGAGATCACCGCCCCTGTCCCGCCGCTCAGCTGCCCCGCATTGGTGATCACCGGGGACGAGGATTATGGCAACGGCCCCGAGATGACCCGCGCCATCGCCGCCGAGATCGCGGGCGCGCAGGCGCTGATCCTGCCGGGGCTGCGCCACATGGCGCTGGCCGAGGATCCGGGCGCCATCAACACCCCGCTGCGCCGATTTCTGGACAGCTTGCCAAAGGGGGTAACCAAATGAGCAGCACCCTCCTCAAGGGGATACGCGTGCTGGATCTCAGCCGCATGTTGTCCGGCCCCTATTGCAGCATGTTCCTGGCCGATCACGGCGCCGAGGTCATCAAGATCGAAGGCGGCAGCGGCGACACCAGCCGCAACAACGGCCCCTATCGCGCCGATGATCCCGGCCATGACTGGGCGGGCTATTTCGTCAGCCTGAACCGGGGCAAGAAAAGCATCCGGCTGGACCTGAAATCGCTCGAGGGCAAGGCCGCCTTTCGCAGGCTGGCGACGACGGCGGATGTGGTGCTGGAGAACTTCCGGCCCGGCGTGATGGACCGTCTCGACCTCTCTTATGAATCTCTCGCCGAGGCCAATCCCCGGCTGGTCTATGCCGCCATTCGCGGCTTTGGCGATCCGCGCACCGGGGCCAGCCCCTATGCCGACTGGCCGTCCTATGACGTGGTGGCGCAGGCAATGGGCGGGCTGATGGCGATGACCGGCCCCGATGCCGATACGCCCACCAAGGTCGGCCCCGGCATCGGCGATATCTTTGCCGGCATGATGATGTCCTTTGGCATTCTCGCCGCCCTGCGCGAGGCCGAGGCGACCGGCAAGGGCCGTTTCGTCGACGTCGCCATGTATGACGCGATGATCTCGATGTGCGAGCGCATGGTCTATCTGCACGACATGACCGGGCAGGTGCCGGGCCCCGAGGGCAACGGCCACCCGCTGCTGGCCCCCTTTGGTGTGTTCCCCGCCGCCGATGGTCAGGTGGCGCTGGGTATTGTCGATGACAGTTTCTGGCAGAAGCTGACCGCGATCATGAACCTGCCCGACCTGGGCAGCGATGCGCGGTTCTCCTCCCGCGCCGGGCGGTCCGCCAATGCGGGCGAGATCAACCGGGTCGTCTCGGGCTGGACCGCCACCCGCAGCAAGGCAGAACTGACCGCGCTGCTGGGCGGTCAGGTGCCCTTTGGCCCGCTCAACACGGTGGCCGATATCGCCGCCGATCCCCATGTTGCGGCGCGGCAGATGCTGGCGCGCATCCCCCATCCCGAACCCGGACATGCCCCCTGGACCGTGGCCGCCAACCCGCTGCGCTTTGCCGGACAGGTGGCGCCCCCGCTGCCCGCCCCGCCCCGGCTGGGCGAGCATGACGCGCTGCTCGACACGCTGGCAGACAGCGCGCCGCTGGACGAGGATGCAAGGCGCGACCTGCGCCGTGCCTTCGGGCAGTTCGCCACCGGGGTGACCGTGCTGACCACCCGGCAAGAGGATGGAACACCCCGCGGCTTTACCGCCAATTCGTTCACCTCGGTCTCTCTCGACCCGCCGCTGCTGCTGGTCTGCCTCGCCAAGACGGCGCACAGCTGCGATGTCTTTGCCCAGGCGCCACATTTCGCGGTCAACATCCTGTCGGACGCACAGAAAGAGATTTCGGGCCTCTTCGCCTCACGCTCGACCGAGAAGTTCGCCGGCACCCATTGGCATCCGGGCCCGCATGAACTGCCGCTGATCAACCGGGCGCTGGCGACATTTGCCTGTGCGCGGCACAAGCTGGTCGATGCAGGCGATCACCTGATCCTGATCGGGCGCGTGCTGAACCACGCGGTGACCGAGGGCAAACCGCTTGGGTTCCACAACGGCGCCTATTTCGACCTCGGGCTGGAGAACCGGCTGGCCGACGCGGCAACCAAGGACGCAAACGGGATCATCGCCGCCGTCCTGGCCGATGGCGCGCGGATCCTGCTGGAAGTGACACCCGACGGCACGCTGACGGTGCCCAAGGCGCCCCCGCGCGACAACACGGTTGCCGGGTTCCTGCGGCACATGGACAGCCGTGGCCTGACGGCCCGCCTCGACCACCTTTATGCCGTGTTCCAGAACAGCCAGACCGGCGCGCATTCGATCGTCTATCACGGCACGGTCAGCGGCACCGCGCCACCCGGCATGCGCTATCACGATCTGGCCGCGCTGCCGCTGGATCAGGTCGCCAACGACACCGAACGCTCGCTGCTGGCACGCTATCAGCGCGAATACCGCCATGGCAGTTTCGGGATTTACCACGGCACCGAACGCAGCGGCATCGTCCATTCGATCGCCGATCACACCGAATACACCGTTTGACAGGAGAGACCCAATGCTTCCGGAACTGAGAAAAGTCGTCACTTTCGACGAAGATATCCACACCGAGGGCGGCCGCGCCGCCGACCCGGTCCTGCGCATGATCGGGGTCGCGGCAGTGGTGACCAACCCCTGGGCCGGGCGCGGTTTTGTCGAGGATCTCTCGCCCGAGATCCGCCGCATGGCGCCGGTTCTGGGCAAGATGCTAACCGACCGCCTGATCGCGCTGGCCGGATCGGGCGACGCTATCGAGGCCTATGGCAAGGCCTGCATCTCGGGCACCGATTGCGAGATCGAACACGCCTCGGCGCTGATCCACACGCTGCAATTCGGCAATTTCTACCGCGAGGCGGTGGGCGCAAAGAGCTATCTTGGCTTTACCAACACACGCGGACCGGCCAACACCCAGATCCAGATCCCGCTGATGGACAAGCACGATACCGGCCGCCGCTCGCATTACCTGACGGTGCAGTTCTCGATCTATGACGCGCCCGCCTGTGACGAGTTGGTGGTCGCACTTGGCGCCGCAACGCGCGGGCGACCGCATCACCGCATCGGCGACCGTTATTCCGATCTGGCCGCGCTGGGCCGCGACGTGCAGGACCCTGCCGGCGTCGAACCGAAGAAATAGCGCGCAAAGCGCACCCTTGGCGGCGGCCCGGTAAGCCCGACGCTGCCGCCGAACGGGGACGATGCCTACTCCGGCGTTCCGGTAAAGGCGAGGTTCTCGGCCATCTGTTCGTCCAGTTCCAACAGGCGACGACGAGCAGCGACGTGGGTGCGTTCGGCCCGGCGCTGTGCATCGGTCAGCGCCGACAGCACAGCACTCCCGCCGAACCGCGTCACGAAGCTGCTGTAGCGACCCCCGAACTCGGGCAGCAGCGAGTCCTCGGCGGACAGGATCGCCTCTGTGCTGCCGGGATCGCCCTGCCGTCCGGCACGACCCGCGAGCTGGCGGTCGATCCGGCGAGAGCTATGCTTCTCGGTCATGATGACATGCAGGCCGCCTGCCTTGCGGGCCTCGGCGTCGAGAATAATGTCGGTTCCGCGCCCGGCCATGTTGGTGGCGACGGTGACCGCCCCGGCCCGGCCCGCCTCGGCGACCACGGCCGCCTCATCTGCGTCCTGCGCGGCGCTGAGGACCCGGTGTGGCACTCCGAGCGCGTGCAGCGCGGCGCTGGCGGCCTCGGAGGCCGCAACGGTACGGGTGCCTATCAGCACCGGTCGACCACTGGCCGATAATGCCTTGGCGCGCTTGGCAACCCGCGCCCATTTGGTTGCGGCGCGGGTCGAGACCTGGGTTTTCCACGTCCGGCGGCGCGAGCGTTTATGGGTCGGGATACGCACCACGGGCAAGTCATAGACCGACCAGAATTCGTCCGCCGCCTCTGTCGCGGTCCCGGTCATGCCGCCAAGGTGGATGTAGCGTCGAAAGAAACGCTGAAAAGTGATCTGCGCGAGCGTGACCCGGCGAGAGGTGATTTCCACGCCTTCCTTGGCCTCGACCGCCTGGTGCAGCCCCGCCGACCACGAGCGGTCGGGCATGATGCGCCCCGTGAACTCGTCGACGATCTCGACCTTGCCGTCGCGCAGGATGTAGTGCTCGTCGCGCTGATGCAGGCGAATGGCGCTGATCGCCGTGCGCACCGCATCTTCGCGGATCGGCGCGGGCCGCCATGCGGGGGGCATCCGCTCGGCCAGATCTGCAAGGCGGTCACATCCGTTACGGCTCAGTTCGACCGCATGGCGCAGCCGATCAAGGCGATAGTCTCGCCCTTCCTTCAACTCGGCGGCAATGGCGTGGGCGGCGCGGGCGGCCTCGGCTTCGACCTCCGCATCCGCCGGAGGCACCGAGAGGATCAGTGGCGTGCGCGCCTCGTCGATCATCACGCTGTCGATCTCGTCCACTATGGCGAATTGCAATCCGGGCAACAGCAGGCCGGTCCCGTCGAAAAACGCGCGGGTGCGCAGGCCGATGTCCCCTGCCCGCCCGCCCATGGCGACACGGTCGCGCAGGAAGGTAAAGGCAACCTCCTTGCCCGAGGCATAGACAATATCGGCGGCAAATGCCGCGCGGCGTTCCTCTGGCGTGCAGCCCGGCTCGACTGCGGCGCAGGTCAGGCCCAGGCGGGCATAAAGACCCCGCATCGTATCGGCATCGCGGCCAGCGAGATAATCGTTCGCGGTGATGACATGCACGCGCCGACCCGCCAGCGCGGCAGTTCCGGCGGCAAGCGTGATGGCGAGGGTCTTGCCCTCGCCGGTCTGCATCTCTGCCACCGCGCCGTTCAGCACCGCACGAGCGCCAAGTATCTGGGTCGCATAGTGACGCTGACCAAGTTCGCGCCCCGCACATTCGCGGATCAGCGCGAAACTGCGGACCAGCAGCGCCTCACCCGGATGCGCGCGCGCCGCGCGCATGCCGTAGGCGGCGGCGCGCACCTCGCCTTGCAACCGGTCGTCTGACATTTGCGCAAACGCCTTCCCGCGACGCAGGACGCGCCACGCGAAGAACCTTGACGGCCGGGCCCGTCTGCGACGACGCGGAAGCGTGGTGTATTTCTCGATCCAGCGGTCAAGCTTCGACTTCGCCGGTTCGGCGGGTGCGCGCGGATAGAAAGCGCCTGGGGCCTGGCCGGGAAAGGTATCAGACATTGAGGTCCCGCAAGAAAATCTGCCGTACCGCGCGCAAAAGCTGTGTCCCCAATGGTGCCGAACCGTGGTCAAAGCGTACCGACACACGCTCACCGAGAGCGGTCAGCGGGCGCTCGTCCGTTGGCTCGACATCCATGACAAAGACGGTTCCGACGGGTGTCAAAGGTTTATCCGCGGTCGGATCGATCGCGATCGGGCCACCTGCCTCGGTTGCCAAGGCGGCGCTTGGCAAAACCGGGACGGCGGCGGGAGTTCCTCGGGTCAGCAGCGCAGGCACCGGCTCCAGTGGCGCGCTGGTCAGGCGCATCTGCACCGCCTCGATATTGCGGCGAACCAGATCGATCTTGGCCTCGGGAATGACCACGCGCACGATACCCGGCTCGGATCCGATGACCCAGGCCAGTTCCTCGCCCTTGCGGACATAGCGACCGACAAGGTCGTCGCCGGCCGGCAGCAGCAATCGGCCGGCCACCGGTGCGGTCACGATCTGCTCGCCCCGACGCTCGACCGCCAAGGCACGCTCTTCCTCGGCCAGCGCCAGTTCCTGTGCGATCATGTCGGCACGTACCCGGTCGTTGATCAGCGCATTGAACCGGCGCAGGCGCAGCTCTTCGATCCGGGCCTCCATCTGCCGCACGCGAGCGTCCAGCAGCGGGTTGCTGACGCGCAAGATCGGATCCCCCGGCGCCAGCGTATCGCCCGGACGCGCCAGCAGTTCCTCGACAAAGCCCTCCGCGCCGCTCAGCGCCCGGGCATTTTCTGGCGCGCGGATCACGCCACTGACAATGGTGGCAGAGGGCACGGGCTGCACGAAAAGCGCCCAGACCACCGCCAGAACCAGGGCCATCGTGACCGTGACCGCGCGAAAGCGGTGCCCCTCCAGACGCGGGCTGCCAAGGACGAAGCGAATGCCGCGCACCGCCGGAACGATCAGCAGTAGAACACCTGCCCAGAAGGCCAGCAGCAGGCCGATCTCGAAGAACATGCCCGCCACCAGCAACATGATCGTCAGCATGATCATGTAGCGGTAGATCAGCGAAAGCAGGCCGTAGACGGTAAACCAGGTCGCCTCTCCGCGCGCCATCGCCGGCGAGACGGCGTTTTTCATCCCGAAGAGATAGCGCTGTGCCAGGTATTGCAGGTGCTGGGTCGAGCGGGTGCCGAGGTTGGGGATCTCGATCAGGTCGGCGAGAACGTAATAGCCGTCGAACCGTAGCAAAGGGTTGCCGTTGAAGAACACGGTCGAGAGCCCTGCCAGCAGCATTACGTTCATTGCGGCAGCCCTGAACAAGCCCGGTTCCATCTGCACCCACAGCAGGGCCGCGCCACCGGCAAGGAACAACTCCACCACGATCCCCGCCGAGGCGACCCCCGCGCGCTGCCATTTCGACCGGAAAGCTGAAGAGGCCGAAGCGTCCACGTATGGCACGGGCATGAACACCAGGAACATGATCCCGATCTCGTGAACCTCGCCGCCCCAGTGGCGGACGGCATAAGCGTGGCCCAGTTCGTGCACCGCCTTGACCAGTGGATAGACCGTGAGGATCAGCAGCAGATTGCCTGCCGTCAGCGCCCGGTCGGCGATGTTGGACTGGAGTGCATCGATGTTCTGCAACGCGGCAAACAGGCCACCACAGACCACCGCCAGCCAGACCAGCGCACCGAACCAGGAAAAGAACGGCCGCACCAGCCAGCCGGTTGCGCGAACGAAGTTGTCGGGGTCCAGCACCGGCACCCGGATGGCGAGCGGGTTGCGCAGGCTGGCGAGACGTTTCTTGCGACTGTCGGTGCGGCCACGTTGAACCACCTGCTCCATGTCGGGCGGGATCGCGGCGTGCAGCACGTCGGAGCGGTGCAGGCGGATCAGCAGCTGGATGACCTCGTCCTGGGCAGGCAGGTCATCGCCCAGAGCCTCGGCGGCGGCGCGCCAGATCTCTTCCATCGTCCGGCGACCGTTCATCAAGCCCACAAGGCGCCAGGCGGCTTCGGACAAGCGCAGATAGGCGCCGCTGGCGTGATCTTCGACGACGTACCAGACCTCGCCCCGGAACACGGCCCGATGTACCTCGGCATGCGTTCGAAGGCGCGGCGTCAGGTCGGCGACACGATACCAGGTCTGGCTGTGCAGCGTTCCGCTCACGGCAGCCAGCGCCAGATCGCCATCCGCGCCCAGTTCCGCAGGCCATGCGTCCAGATCATCAGAAGCGGGCGTTCGTCCACCGTGATCTTGGCGATGCCTTCCATGCCGGGGCGCAACAGGTTGGTCTGTTCGGGCAGTTGCGCATCGACGCGGAACACGTTGCGCCCGTCTTCGACCCCCGCGACAGATGTGACGCGCCCGGTCTCGACCCCGAAGGTCCGACCGGGCAGCGCAGTCAGAATGACCTCGCCGGCCAGCCCCTCTCCCACCAGCGCAAGATCGCGCTCGTCCACCGACAACACGATACGGTAAGCGTCCAGCGGGGCGATCTCGTACAGCACCTGTCCGCGCGAAACCGGTGCGCCGACGGATTGGTCCAGATCGCCCGAAAGAACCACCCCGTCGAACGGCGCGCGCAGCTGCGTCCGGGCCAGACGTTCCTCGAGCAGCGCGATCTCGGCCTCAGCCTGACTGATTTGCGTAGCGGTGATACCGATGGCGGCACGGTCGCGATCGGCAAGCGCGGTCTCGTATTCGCGCTGACGCTGGGCACGAACGGTATTCCAACGCGCGATCTCCAGCCGCAGGTCGCGGTCGTCAAGCGTGGCGAGGATGTCGTTCTCTGCCACGATGTCGCCGGGGATCGCGGCGGCAGAGGCGACATACCCGTCCAGCGGCGATGCCACGACGCGCCGAATCTCGCCCTCGACCCGTGCATCGGCGGTAATGTGGAATGGAACAGCGGTTGTCCAGGCAAACCACAGCGCAACACCCGCCAGCAGGATCGCCGCCTTCAACCCGGCCTTGCGGGGGCCAAGGACGGCGGCACCAAAGCGGCCGATCTCTGCCACCACCTTGACCGGCAGAGCGCGGTCGTTCAGTCGCTTTTCCTCCAACACGGGGCCAAGGATACCCGCGACCGCCTCGACAAGTTCGACCTCTTCATCGCGGAACGGGTTGTTGCCGCCGCGTTCCAGCACCATCGCCCCGGTCACCCGGCCATCACGGCGCAGCAGTACCGTCAATACCGCGCGCGGCACGCCCGAGTGGATCAGTTCCTGGTGCGCGGCTGTCAAGGTCAGCGTGTTGTCGCTATCCTGCGGCATCCGGATCGGCTCGCCCTGATCGATCGCCTCGTCCATCGCGTCGGCGATCCGCTGGACAAGCTCCGAAGAGCGCTGAAAGTTGCCGCTGTGGGACAGCGAAACCACTTTGGAGCGTCGGCGGTGCCGGCGACCAAGCGCCACACGGTCACAAGCGAGACGGTCACAGAAATCGGTGACAGCCGTGGCGGCGGCTACGGACCAGCGCGGTTCGTCCAGGGCCCCGGCCAGCAGTTCGACAGCGGCACGCGCCCTGGCCTGGCTGAGCGCACCTTCGTTCAGGTCGCGGACCACGAGACGGAGTTCCATGGCCGGCAGCGCCCATTTCACCTCGTCCACCACCCGGCGCAGATCCAGATCGGCGCGGACCGCAAGCTGGACCGCAATCACCCCGAACAGCGCGCCATCGCGCAGCACCGGAACGCCAACGGCGCAGCAGGTCTTGCCATGTTCCTGATAACCGCTTTTCACGATTGGTTTGCGCTGTGCGATGGTCAGATCCACGGCGGAAGACAGACCTTCGCCCGGTTCCGCCTCTGCCGGTGCGTGGGCGGCCAGCTGGAATGGCCCGGTGTCGCGCGGGCCCAGCGCCAGAACCACAATGTCGGCATTCAGACGCTTGCACAATTGATCCGTCCAGGCGGCCAGGGCCGTCTGTTCATCCGGATGTACCGAGGACACCTGCGCGGGCTCTTGCCCGCGCTCCCCCGGCCCGGCCGTCGTTTCAAAGTTTGATCGCGAGTCCAAGGCTGTCTCCTGCTGGAACGATCCTGCCAATTTGGCACAAAGTCAAATATTTTCAGTTGTTTGGTACCAGTGCCCAACACTGCTCCACCAAAGCCAGGCGATTACACCGGGAGGTCGCGCGGACATTGGTTTCATGGGAAAGAACGGCCCCCCGCACCAAGCGGAAGGCCGGATCGCAGGGCCGTTGCACCGAATATGCAATGAGCCTCAGAGCGCGAAGTGCGGCGCCCCGCCCGCCGGAGGTCTACCGAACGTACTGGTCTCGTCGTCATAGACCAGGTAATCGCTGGTTTCCGGCGTCGACAGATCATCCAACAGCCATGGGACATAGATCTTGGACTGCGTGACGATGTCCAGATAGCTCTGGCTGCGGCCATGCTGATCCAGATCGGCCCCCAGTTCGTTCCAGTCGACGAACATGTCCTTCTGATCGTTCATGACGGCTCTGGACCCACTGGCGAGCGCCTCGTTCGTCCAGGCGATGACCTGCGGTGCAGAGGCCGGATAACCGACCAGGACGCTGGTGGCGTTGAGCAAAGCAGCGACAGCGTGGCGGATCAGGGCATTCTCGCCACCCCCCGTCAGGCCCAACGCATCGACCAGGGTCACGTCAGCAAGATGGGCATAGCTGACGGGAATGTCGAATACGGTGTCCAATGTCTGCTGCGGATCGTAGATCAGCGTCCCATCCGAGGTTGTCGGCCATGCAGAGGCGCCGTGCTGCGTGGCGTTGTTCTTCCAGAAGCCCGGTGTCAGACCGGCGGCCTCTCCCTGATCCACCCCGTAGTGATGCGCCAGATCGGTGTCGGTGATCGAGCGATCCTCGCCTGCAAACACCGCGGCGGCATTGCCATAGGCACCGGTCGTGGCCGAGGCATCGACCGCGCCTTCCGAGGTGAACAGCCAGGTCTCGCCCGCATCCAGCATCCCGTCGTTGTCGGTGTCGCCATCGACATAGATCGCGGCAAAATCGTCGCTGGTATCGTCCGGCGTGCCCGCGTCATCAATCACCCCGGTAAGCTTGTCCAGAACCACCTCGCCAGCCCCTTCGTTGGTGACAAGATAGGTCCAGATCAGCGGCGTGCCTTCGACAAACAACGGTCCCGGCGCATCGTTTGCGTCTTCGAGTTCGGTGGGCGCGTAGACGTTGACGGCATTGACCGCCTTGACCAGTTTCACCTGGTCCGCAACACCAGTAAGACGCGCATTGTCGGTGGCCGACACCTGCTGGTTCGAGGCACTGACCGCAACCGCGGTGGCGATGTTCTCATAGTCTCCTTCCGGCGCGATGCCCATCGAGGAGAACAGCCATGTCTCGCCCGGATCGAGCAGACCATTGCCATCGTCGCCGGACACGTAGACCGGCGCGAAGTCGTCGGACGCATGGTTCGGCGTGCCAGCATCGTCGGTCAGGCTCACGACACTCACCGCCACATCACTGGTGTTGGACAGAAGATAGGTCCAGGTCACATCCTGCCCGGCACGGACCAAGGCGGGGATCGTGTCGGCGTCCTCTTCCTTGGTCGGCTCCAGCGGATCGACCGCATTCACCGCTTTTTCCAGCGAGATTGCGGGCGTGCCCGGTGGCGGAGTTCCGTGATAGTGGGCCAGGTCGCTGTCCGTGACCTGCGCGCCCGAGGCATCGGTCGCGGTGACGATCGCAACGTTGACGTAATCGCCCGGCGTCACGATACCGACGGCGCGATAGAGCCAGGTCTCGTCAGTGTCGAGCAGCCCGTTGTTGTTGGCATCACCCGAAACAAAGGCCGGCGCGAAATCGTCGGAACCGTCGCCCGGCGTGCCGGCATCGTCGATCAGTGTTCCGACGGCAAGCGCGCCGCCGCCCGTATTCCCGACAAGGTAGGTCCAGACGACCGCGTCGCCTCCGACAAGTTCCGGGCCATTCAATGCATTGGCGTCTTCGGCAACGGTCGGGTTCCACGGATCGACCGCGTTGACAGCCTTGACAAGCGTCACTGACGAGCCGCCAGGAACCCTGGTGCCGGTGTGGTGGTTCACGTCGGTATCGGTCGCTTCGCGGCCATAGGAGTCACTGACCGTGACCCTGACCTCGTTGACATAAGCGCCGTCGGCGGCGACGCCGCCCAGGGACGCCAGCCAGGTCTCGCCAGGATCCAGCATACCGTTGCCATCATCGCCGGAAACATAGACCGGCGTGCGGTCATCCGAAGTGTCGTTCGGCGTGCCGGCGTCATCCACGATGCTGTCCAACGAGACCGAAACGGCGCCGTCATTGGTGATCAGGTAGGTCCACAATACGGCAGACCCCGTCTCCAGCACCGGACCGGGCCCGGTATCGGCGTCCTCAGCCGCGGTGGGGTTGAAGGGATCCAGCGCATTGATCGCCTTTTCGATCGTGACGGACGGCGGCGGGTCGGTGACCACGACGCCCACGTGATGGTTGCCGTCCGAGTCCGTCGGTGTCGCGCCCCGCGACCCGCGCGCCGTTACGGTGGCGACGTTTGAATAAGGCCCTGCCACGACGGTGTGATCACCGACGCCTTCGGACGTGTACAGCCACACCTCGCCCGGATCGAGACGCCGGTTTTCATTGGCATCGCCCGCGACGTAAGTCGGAGTGAACCGGCCGCCATTCGATGCTGTGTCGCTGATCGATACCCGGTGAAGCGACTCGTCCCCGGTGTTCGACACGAGATAGGTCCAGATCACATCGGTCCCGACAGAAAGCACGACGGCCTCGGCGGCGGTGTCCGCATCCTCGGCATCGGTCGGGGACCAGGGATCTGCGGCGTTGATCGCCTTTTCGATCTGGAGCCCCACCTCGATGGTGCCGGGCTCGGCCGGACCGGACGGGGTGGAACCGGCGGCCGTTTGCAGCGGCACGCGAACGGTGTCGTTCTCGGGCCCACCGGCGCTGTCAAAGGCGCCCCGGCCGTTTCCGGGCTGCGGATCACGCGGGGCACCGTGCTGGTCACCCCATTCGGGATCCTGCGGCGTGACCATGGCGATCAGGTCATAGGCCTCGGCCCGGCTGGTCGCGGCGCCCGTGGCCTCGGCCAGGTCCAACAGGAACTCGACGGCATGCGGCGATGGCAGCCGGTTTACCGTGGGCGCACCGAACCGCGAGAAGGGAACGATGAAACTGTTGTATTCGCCGGTCCAGTCGAACATCCGATCGGTACCGGTGTTGGCGATCAGAACATCGCGCCCGCCGCCGCCAAAGGCAAAATCAGCCGCACCGCCGGTGGTTTGTGGCGAAACCGCACTGTCCGAAGTGTCGTTCCGGCCGCCGTTTGTACCCAGGTTATCGTCAAGCTGGAGATAGTCGTCCCCCCAGCCGCCGAACATCCGGTCATGGCCGGTGCCGCCAAACACCACGTCGTTGCCGTCGCCGCCAAAGATCGCGTCCTTGCCATCCTCGATCAAGTTGCCGTCGTCATCGAAGGTCCGGAAGTTCAGGAAGTAATTCTCGATGATCGGGCGCGGGTCGTCCGGGTCATAGAAGGTCTGGTAGCTGCCCGTCGTACGATCATAGAACTCGGTCAGGATACCGCTGTCCGGCTCGTACAGCATCGGTGTATTGGCGATCGGCCGGGTGTCGTTGTGGAAGATCGGCAGCGCCTCGGCGCCCGAAGCCGCATCATCACCGGCGCCGGCATGGATGAAGTCGTCGCCCAAACCACCGTAGATGATGTCGTTGCCGCCCTCCTTGGGCAGGATCGCGTCGACAGTGATCTTGAGGTAACCATTCAGATCCACCTCTGCGCCGATCCAGGGTCCGGGGATCGAAAGCGTCCGCTGCGCCTCTGCCGAAATGCCGTTGAGCGGCTCGGCCAGGCCGTTGCGGCTGACCCGGATCACACCGTCGTCGCCAAGCAGACCGTCTTCGCCGGTCCCGCCGAAGATACGGTCGTCACCGGTGCCGCCGATGATCTGGTCATCGTGCCCGTTGCCATAGCCCACGTCGTTGCCGGTCATCAGGTAGATGATGTCGTCGCCGTCCTCGCCATAGACAAGGTCGCTGGCGCCAAGGCTGCCGACATCGGTGCCCGGCGTGTAGTCCAGCTGAACCACGGCACGCGGGATCAGGCGGATGTCGCTGCGCAGGTGCACCTGCGAGGGATCGACCGTATTGTTCCCGATGTCGGAGGTCCTGTCGTAGTTGTAGATCAGCCAGACGTTGGGACCACCGACGAGGTCGAAGATGTTGCCGTTATCGCCGACGATCACATCCGCGTCGCGGCCATGCTCCGACGGGGCGCCCAGCATGCTGTTTGCATCTGTGCCAAGGATGTCGATGGCGATCTGGGTCCCTGCCCCGCCAAAGATCACGTCAGACCCGTCCGGGCGCTGCTCGGGTGTTACGAGCGTGTACAAGGAAGAGCTGCCGCCAATCAGGTCGTCCTGGCCCAGGTTGCCAAAGATCAGGTCGTTGCCGCCACCACCTTCGACATAGTCGTCGCCATCGGTTTCGGCCTCGAACGAAGGCACGTGCACAAGCGTGCCGTCCGCGTCGCGTGTCGCCGACACCGCGAGGTCGAGGATCGCGCCGTCGCCCTGGACGGAGTCATCCCCGAGTTGCGCAAAGATCTTGTCGTGCGAGGCACCACCCGCGATGTCGTCATTGCCGAACTGACCATCGTTGCGCGCCTGATAGGCAACGTCGTGATAGAGCTCGGTAATCTCGAAGGCGGTCCAGGGCGATCCCGCGTGGCGCGGGTCATCGAACAGCGTTACCGTGTCCACGTTGGCCGAGCCATCGCGGTTGTAGATCGTCGACCCGGTCAGGCGCACGATGCGCGCATCCTGATCCTGGTACTGCCCCACCGCGCGCTGCGCCAGCGTGACATTGTCGCCAAAGATCAGATCCTGTTCGGTGCCACCGTCGATCCGGTCGCCGTTCGGCACTCCCTGCACGACCCGGTTCGCGCCACCGATCAGGATATCGCGCCCGGCATCGCCAAAGATCAGGTCATCACCGCCGTTGTCGATCTCTGAGCTGGCGATCGTTACGATGTACTCATAGGCCGTGGTCCGGATTCGCAGCGGCGGTTCGGTCACGTCGATCCGACCGTGGTCGCCAAAGACGACATCGTCGCCCATGCCGCCGAAGACGGAATCGTCGCCCACGATCATGGCATCGCCCGCCTCGGAAATCAGTGCGCCCGCAACCGGGATGGTCAGGATAGGCCCGGCCAGCGCGCGCTTTTCAGCGTTGGTCAGGGTATCGTCGTTGTAGAGGGTCAGATCACCGAAGATGTCGACGTTGAAGCCGCTGTCGCCCCAGATCTGATCCACGCCCTGCTGGCCGAAGATCGCGTCGTTGCCACCGCCGCCGGCCAGATGGTCGCCCTCGCGGCTGCCCATGATCAGGTCGTCGTTGCCGCCGCCATAGGCGGTCACCTTGCCCGCGCCGCCGCCCGCAGTGATCCGCGCCTGACGCAGACCGTCGGGCAGAACCGCGCCGTCTTCCAGCGTCAGGGTGAGGCCATCGGCGGATATCTCAGCGATGCGATAGCTTGCGGTCGCGCCATTGGTCAGCTCGACCTCGATCGCGCGCCCTTGGCGGAAGCCCGCATCCAGCCAGCTCGACGTTGCCTGGATGGTCAGGGCCGCGGCGTCAAAGGTCATCTCGCCGGCCAGCTCTGCGAAGACCAGGATTTCATCCTTGCCCGCGATCAGGAACGGATCGGCCAGCGGCATGACAAAGCTGGCCCGGATGTCGGCCAGCGCCTCGGAGGTGAACGGCGGGAAGGGCCGTTCGCCGAAGTTGTGGCCGTTGTTGTTTTCGCCCGAGCCGGAATAGAACAGGCCATCCTGCGATGTGTCGCCATAGATCACCAGGAGCGATTCCGAGCCGCCGCCGCCGTCGACCATGATCAGGTCACCGCCGTCCTCGGTCCGGTTGCCGCCGCCGTGGATCATGGTCAGGCCGCCATGGATCGCGGTCTCGCCGCCCTGGCCCGAGGTGGTGGGTTGCAGCGTACCGTCAATCCGCAGGGCATCGTTGCCCTTGCCCATCATGATGTTCAGGATCTCGATGCTGGACAGCAGCGGATCGGTGACGAAGTTTCCGCTCGTGTCCACCACCTGAGTGCCCCAGGAGATGCCGCCGGGCACCGTGGTGGGTTCACCAAAATCGGTTTCCTCGAAGTTGAGTTCGAGGGCCATGCCGAAGCCGGTCAGACCGGTGGGTGTCAGCACACCGGACTTGTCCTCCTGCGAGGCGTCGTCGAAAATGTTCAGGACGTCGATCTGCGCAAACTCGTCGGGCTGCGGGCCGATGTCGACGGCCTCGCCCGGCGTCTCGCCCGGCAGGATGATTGCCGGGATCAAGGTCCGGTCCGCACCGGTCGCACCACCCTCGACCGATACCGGCCCCTGGATGTTGGTCAGCCGGTGCACGGACGAGAACGACATCTTGTTCTGCAGATAGACCGGCAGGGTATAGTCCTGGTTGGCTTCGACGGTGATCTGCACCTCGGTCGCCCAGTTGCTGTCGTCGAACTGGATGGCATCGGCGACGCGAACGACACGAACGTTGCCGGTGCCCACGGTCAGCGAGCCGGATGAGGTCAGACGCAGGAACTCGCGCCCCTGATCATCGATCTCCACCAGCGCGATCTGGTACAGTCCCGCATTCGGCCCGCTGTCGATGCGGATCTCGTGCCCCGGCAGGAAGCCGTCGTCGTACCAGCTGTCGCCGTCGGTCCGCGTGATGGTGTCACCGTCGACCGTGACGCCGTTCTCGGTGACGGTTTCGTCGCCAAAGATCACCTGCCCGTTGAACAGCATGCTGATGGACACTTCGCCCAGCGAGACATTTGTGTCCGCGCCGCCGGTAAAGCTGGCACCGGCAAGCGTGATCGAGGTGTCGGTGACCGCGATGACCTCGTAGTATTCTTCGGTGCCGGTGTCGTTCGCGGTGCTGCCGGAAATCGCGATGCGCGCGCCCACATAGAGGTTGGCATCCACAAAAGAGCCCAGATCGGTGCGGGTGATCGTATCGCCCGAGAAGGTGACCGGACCATCGAAGAACTCGGCCACTTCGAAAGTGCCGACATCGACGTCCCGGATCAGTCGGTTGCTGTTGTCGGAAGTGTCGATGGCGCTGACGATGGACGCCTGCCCGTCGGTCAAGAGCGGGATCGTCACAACCTCACCCGCGTTGGGGGCAGAGGTCAGCCGGATGGTGTAATCGTCATCGGCAAGGGGTGTCACCAGGGTGTCACCCGCGCTTTCGGTGATCACCACGCCCGGGGTGTCGTTGTCCAGGACCTTGACGCCAAGAACCTGGCTAGCGGCATCATCGAATGCGCCCCCCGTCGAGGTGACCGTCGCCTGGATCTGAAGACCACGCGGATCCTCGGGTTTGCTGTCGTCGATGGCGGTCAGGGTAACGTATTTGACGCTATCCCAGTCCGAGCTGTCGAAAGTGATCGTGGGCGTGTCGAACGCCAGCTGCGCATCCGTACCCGGTGCGAACAGCTCGGCCAGCGAGATAGTGACGGTCTCGCCCGGATCGGGCGCACGGCTGAGCGAGATCCCGACCCGGTCGGTGAACCCGTCGGGCCCTTCGAGAACGCGTGTGTCGGTTCCATCATGCGTCAGGATCACGTCGGCCTGATCGTTGTCCAGAATCGTGACCTCGACGTTGCGCACGGCAAGGCCGTCGTACAGATCGACGGCGTCTTGATCGGCGCCGTTTTCATTGATCGCCTGAACGCTATGGCTGATGACGATCTTGCGTTCGCCCTCTTCCAGACTGTCATCCGAGGCGGCAATCCAGACGGTCTGCGCGTCGGACCAGTTGGTCGAGTCGAAAACCAGAACGACATCGCGGGTCGGAACCTGTTCGTCGGTCCCGTTGACCGAAACCGTGTCGAAGTAATCGCCCTCGGAGGCGCCGATCAGGACCGAGTCGCCCTCGTCCGGCAAGCCATCGTTGTTGCGATCCAGCAGAATGCGCGGCGCCTCGGTCGGGTCCCAGGCATCCTCGTCGTCCGACGAACGCGCTGCCGAAACGGTGATATAGACCCTGGTGCCGACCGCAATGGCCTCGTTGAGCGAGATCTCATAGCGGTCGCCGAAATCTCCTTCGCGAACAACGGAATAACCGTCTTCATCGCCGTTCTCGTCGAGCTCACGAATGCTGACGGGACCGCTGCCGTCCCCCGCCACGGTCATCTCGACGCCTTCGATGGACAGGCCTTCGTAGCGGCCGTCGCTGAGGACATCGTGGTTGATGACAGAGCTCTGCCCTTCCAGTCCGGCGCTGCTGATCTGCTCGGTCACATCGCTGGCGATGTTGATCACATCGCTGCCGAGGTTGCCGACGATGCGCACGGCAACACCGATGGGGGTGGACAGGACAAAGAAGTCGTCGTCGCCCTCCAGGCCATCGACTTCAAGCACCTCGATATTCTCGAAATTGACGTTCAGGCCGCCGCCAAAGACGCCATCTTCACGGATCACAAAGGCGTCGCCGAACTCGGTGCCCAGAACGATGACCTTGTCATATCCGGCGCCGCCATCGATGGAGACCGGGGCGTTGAGGTTGTAGGTTACCTGGTCCTCGCCGGTGCCGGTGTTGATGATGTTGCGGCCCTCGACCGAGTACTGGTCGAGGATCGGGTCAAAGTTCTCATCGGCCAGCGCAAAGGCGCGCACGACGAAAATATCGTTGCCCGCGTCGCCTTCCAGACGGATCTCTGCCTTGTTCGAATAGACGGTGAATGTGTCGCCGCCGTCGCCACCCTTGGCGACCAGAGACTGGGACGGGCCCGCGGTGATATAGCCGCGGGTGGTGCGGATAATCTCGGCAGGCTCATCGCCGGGGGCCGCATTCAGGTGGAAGGCCGCGCCCTCGGGATTGTTTGCGTCCAGAACGCCGTGGAACTGGCCGATCTGGAAGCGGTCTGCCCCTGCCCCGGCATCGAGCGTGGTGATCGTGCTGTTGCCGTCGACGGCGAACATGTCGTCGCCTTCAAGGCCATAGACGGTCAGTCGGCCGTTGACCGCACGGTCATAGTTGACCCGTTGCACGTTGGACGGGCGATCGCTGGAGGTCTGCGCCTGGTCGATGGCGTTGTCCAGCGAAGTGTCCGTGCCGTTCGGATTGGCATGCATCAGCGCTACAAAGCTTGGCCGGTCGGCGGTGCGGTTTTCGATCGACGTGATCTCGCGCAGCAGGAACAGGTCGGAGCCAGTCGAGCCCGTAATCGCCAGCGTGTCGGTGCCGTCATCCGGTGCGCCGGTGTCGAGCACGTTGATCAGATAGTCGCGCTCTTCGCCGTAGGTGCCGGTGGTGTTGATGACATAGACGTCGGTGCCTTCGGCCCCGTCGAGGTCAAGCGTGTCGCGATAGCCATTGTCGCGATAGGTGTCCATCGTCATCAGCGTGTTGACGGTGATCTCGTCCTCGTCGCCAGCCGTGCGGATGAAGCCTTGGGCAATCAGCTTCAGCGAATTGACGGTGATGATGTCCACATCGTCGCCGGATTGCAGCAGGAACTGGTCGCCGTTCTGATTGCCGCGGGTCTGGATGGTTCCTGTCAGCTCGGCGTTGCTTCCATAGCCGGCGTCGGCATCGGTGCCCGACCGGGACGCGCCGGTGCGGGTGGTGTCGAGCTGCATCGTTACCGTCTGGCCAGCGATCACCAGGCTGTTGGCCTCCATCGAGAGGTTGTCGCCGACCCAGAGGTCCACTGTGTTGAAGGCATCCACGCGGGCGCTATCAAAGCTTTGCACCGCGTTCTGCACGACCAGGCGAGTGCCGTTTTCCAGCAGATACAGATCCTCTGCTGGGGATGACACGTCGCGCGGCAGGATGCGCGGCACTTGTGCATGACCGTAAGGCGACGCCGGCAGGGTCGGCGTGGCGGGCGTATCCGGAATGGTCAGCCGTACAGCACCGCCTGTCGACAGGGCGTAAAGCAGATTCAACTCGTTCGCCGTCTCTGTCAGATAGACGCCAGTGTCGCCATCAGCGGTCACCACACCGGACCAGTCGCCCAGAATACCGGAATCGATATCGAAATCGTCCGAGGACAGACCGATGGAGCCGCCATCGGCCAGCAGATCGACGTTGCGACCGGTGACGTTGTCGTCTTCGCCGGCACCGGAGTTCGAGTCGAGGATGGACCCCGCGCGGGTTGTCAGCGTGACGTCGCCCAGTTCGGAATCCACCGTGTTCACGCGCATGTTGCCAGCGGTCTCTGTGATCCGGATGGTGCGCTGGGCATCTGCGGTCAGGACACCGCTCTGCGACACGTTCAGAACGCTGTCGACCAGATTGGTTTCCAGGAAATCCGCGTCGGTACCGACGCCACCGGTGCGGGCGGTCATGGTGATGTTGACGCCGCCGACGTCCCATGGATCGGGGCTGCCGTCGGTGGGATCGGAATCGAGGATGTGGCGCGGTGCCTCCAGCGTCACATCACCAGCGGACGAGTCGATCCGTCCGACGCGCAGATCGTCGAGGTCACCGCTCAGCACGGCGTCGATCTCGGTCAGAACGACATCACCGTTGGTGGCGGCATCGATGTAGTGTGCACCATCGCCATCGGTGTCGCCCTGGCGGATATTGGTATTCGCGACGATCCGGACGGTGTTGTCGCCCGGCGCGCGTACGGTGGAGCCATCTGGATCGGTCCCATTGGCCGTAATCCGGCTGCCCGCCTCGATCAGGTCGAAGTCCCAGGTGGTGACGGCCAGCTCGGTCGCCGTGGCGGAATAGCCCGCACCGGGTCCGAGATCTCGGTTCACGGTATCCGGATCATCGTAGAAGAACTGATAGTAGGTGCCATTGTCTCCGGTATCGCCAGTGACGAGAACACCCTGGCTCTGACCATCCACATCCTCGCGAACGGCAGACCGCAAGGCAAGTGACGCCTCGGTCGCCGCCGCCACGATGCCGACCGCCACGGTGGCTGTGGTCTGTGTGGTGTCGCCGGTACGGAGGCGCAGGCCAAGATCCATCCAGATGCTGTCGCCCGACGCTGCATACAAAGCTTCGTTCTCGCTGGCGACGCGGGTCAGATCCACCTTGATCGCCGTGCCATCGAGTCCGATGTCGCCCGAGGTCGCCTCGATCCCGTGGAACAGCGAGACGATACGGGTCGCGGTCCCGGCGGTAATCGAAGAGGCGCGGGTCAGTGTCAGCCTATCGCCGTTCACCTCGGCCACCTGGTGTACCTCGTCACCGACGCGGATCAGGCCACGTTCCCCGATCCCCATGGCGGACCAGTCCCCACCATCTGTCCGCACCAGCTCGACCGCGCCCGAGGCCCCGGTTTGCGCGGTGACTTCCAGTTCGGCTACCGTGTGGGACATGAACTCTGTATCGCGGAAGCTGCGCGCCAGGTCGGCATCGCCCATCGTATTGGTACGGATGACCGCGCCCTCGGTCAGGATGTCGCCACCCGTGTTCAGGATGCGGGTCTCGCCCAGCGGGTTCTCAATTGAGGCGCCGTCGACGTTGCTCCCGGCAAGAACGATGTTTCCTGCCCCAAGATTGCGGATGTCGATCAGGGCGTTGCCATAGTTTTCCTTGATCGAGAACTGCATGGCGCTTTCGACAGTATCCAGGTCGACCAGCAGCACGCGGGCATGACCGGCCTCGGCGATCATGTCGATCCGGTTCACCACCAGATCGTAATTGGACAGGTTGGTCAGCCGCACTTCGCCAAACCCGCGCAACACGCGCAGTTCGGCCCAGTGTTTGCCATCGAAATTTCCGTTCTCCTGGCTGATGCTGCCAAGCGGCGCATTGAAAACAACCGACCCAAGGTTCGCGGCGATGATGTCATCAACGACGATCTGGTCGCTCCCGTTGAAGTCGCTGAACGCATCCGAACCGACCTCGGGCAATACGAATGCACCGCTGTCATTCAACAGTCTGACGTTATAGGCCCGGACCACATCACCGCTGGCGTCAACCACCAGTTCCGGTGACGGGCCCGCGCTGATTTCGATATCAGAATCCCATTCGATCAAGTCGCCGGTGACACTCACGTAGACTGCGAGGTCATTGTAACCCGGATAGGTGTTCAACGCGCTGGGCGGAACGTTGTCGACATGGACATTCTCACCGCCGATCAGACGCGGCGCAGCAAAGATGGTCGCACCGGCATCGCCATCGATAACGGTACGCGTGCTTGCAGAACCAAAGGTTTCGCCGGTCCCGGCGCCAATCCCCCAGAACACCGCCCGATAGTCGCTATCGTAGCTGTAGCTCGCCCGATTGACTTCAAAATCGACACCGCGGCGACCCTGAATCAGGGTTCCATCGGTCAATTGGTCCTTGCCTGCAAGCAGGCTGCCTTCGATCAGCACCGCGGAATCATAGTCGAAGTCACTATCGGACTCGGCGCGCGTGCCGCCGAACAGGCCCCCGGCCTCGGCCCGGGCATAACTGTCCATGGTCAGATCGCCAGACAGCGAACTGGAGGTCGGGTTGTCGAAGATGCCCATGTTGGCACTGACATCAACGGTTTCGGCATCGATCGTGGCGCCATCACCAATGACCGAATTCGAACGGGCAGTCAGATCATTTTCCACATAGGCACCGGCGCCGGCGATCAACCCGCCACCGTCGGCTATGACCTCGGCCGTATGGTCGAAATCAAGCTGTGAGTACTGGCGGTAATTGCCTGCCGCCTCGATCGTGACGTCCTGCGCCTGCACTTCGGTCAGTTCCGTGACCGCGCTGTCGATGCTCAGGATCGTGGCTGAAGTCCCCTCTGTTGTGCCCCCTGTGATGCGGGTCAATTTGCCCACCGCGGTGGTCGAATAGCTGGTGGCGATCTGATCGCCATCCGAATTCTGAACGCTGAGGAGACCGCCCGCGATATTGCTGACCACAAGGTCGAGGCTGGTGTCAGTCAGCGAGTAGAGGGTCACATCGCCGCGCGCACGGACGAGGTCCGCGTTGATGTAGGCCTGCGCCATCACATCCGCGCCGGAATCGGCAACGGGGAAGGTGAACCCGATTCCAGCGCCGCCGCCCCCGCGCGCCTCGGCCTTGGTCTGACCGTCAAACGCAACGAGAACGGCCTCGCGGATGTCGCGGCCCTCGGTCGTTTCCAGGCCCATGCCCGTGGCATCCGTCGGATTGCCGGGAAGCGCATCCAGAATGACACGGAACTCGTGCCGGCCTTCGACAGGCGCGCCCAGGTTCACCTCGACCCGTTCCAGCCGGTTCGCATTGGACAGGGCCTGAACAACCACGGAGCCGTTTGCCAGAATGACGTTCACGGTGCCCGCAAAGGACATCGTGTTGCCCGACGCGTCGCGCAGGACAAAACCGTCAGCCAGTGCGCCGCCGTTGCTGGTAACGCTGTAGGTCGTCCCTTGATCCAGCCCGATGATCGGCAGGTCGGCAGCCCTGGTCAGCGACTGCACCGCGTCGTTGCTGGCCGAGCGGGTCAGCGCGATCGGAGTGATCGCGATGTTGTTTGAGGAGTCGTTTGGATCCGTGTAACCCACGGATTCGAAATATGTTTCCGCCAGCTGAATACGATAGGCGTCAACCACTATGACATAGTATCCACGGCCGGAGATCAGCCCGCCGACGGGCGTTCCGCCATTCTCGACCTCGTACACGACCAAGTCGCCGTTGGCAAAACCGTGCCCCTCGTACACATCGTCGCGGTTGAGGTCGGTGCCCAGATAGATCGTGTTGTTGTCCGTGGTGAGAAGCTCGCCGCTGCTGTTCGTGTCCGGCGTTTCAGCGCTGCCCTGAAGGTCGACGAACGAAGCCTCGAAGCGCTTGGTCGTCCCGGTGTTCGAATAGGTCACCAGATCATTTGCCGCAAAGGGCATCGTGGCCGGATCGATAACGCCGGACGAGATGTTTCCGCCCGAGAACGTCAACCGGTCGGTGCTGGGGTTGAAATCCGAGGTTGCCAGACGGATGGTGAATTCGTCCACCACGCGCACCTGATAGGTCGCGTCGGCGGTCAGCCCGCTGATCGGCGCGCCGCTGGGTTTGTAGACGACCTGCATGTCGTCCTTGAAGCTATGCGCATAGGCAAACCGGATGGTATCGCTGAGTGCATCCACCTGCGCCGCACCCTCAGGCGCCGCCTGGTAAATCAGATGGGTACCGGTCGACGCGGTCAGGTTCACCGGCGTGCCAGTGCCGTTCTCGGCATCGGACTGGTTCGTGTACAGCTCGATCGCGTTCAGGTTCGCATCGACCACGCGGACGTAATACAGCTGCCCGGCGGGCGCCACGGCAGCTGCGCCGCCCGGATCGTAACCGACAAGCTGGCCGGTATAGAGATCGGACGAAGCCCCCAGATAGATGCGGTCGGCGGCGGCATCGACGCCCACCGGCGCCTCGACATCGAGGAGGCCGTTCTGCGAGGTGGTGTCCTGGGCTTGCGCCTCGGTCTCGTAAAGCTCGATCACGAAGTCATTGATCGCACGGACATAAGCCATGCCGCTGGTGGCGGCATCGCTGGACACGGTATCGCCGGTCGCAAGCCCATGGGGCGAGATGAAGGTGATCTGGTCAGTGCCCGCATCGACCTGGGAAATCGCCGCCGAGACACCGATCACCGGCAGGTCGGCCGCAGTCGCCAGGAAACTTTCCGAGGCATCGACGGTCAGCGCCGCGCCGAAACGGAAATTGTCGGTCGGATCGGGCGAGTTTCCGGCGATCTCCATCACCGTATAGGTGCCGTTTGCCGATCCCGCCCCGGTCAGGGCGACGGCATCGCCTTCCTGCAGCCCGTGCCGTTCAAAGTTGATGGTGTTATTGCTGTCGTCCATCGTCAGCGTGTTCGACGGCGGGTTGGCATTCCCATCCTCGACCACCGCACCCACGGTGACGTCATCCGCGATGATCACACCATTGTCGCCCAGGAAGGCCTCGACGTCATTCTTCGCATAGGCATCCGACACCGAGGCCCCGACAAGGATCACACCCCCGCCATAGGCGCTGGCCTTGCCCTTGGCTTCGCCAACGATGTTCGACGCGGTCACGATAAGGTCACCGGTCAGGTCCAGCGAGGCGCCGTCGCCTGTGTAGGCGGCGGTGCGGGTGTAGGTGTAGGCGCTGGTTTGCGCGCCTCCCCCGCCAATCAGGGCTCCGGTACCGACCAGCACGTCCGAGAACGTGCCTGCCTGGCTGGTGGCCTCGACCGTGACATTGCGGCCGGTCACTTCGACGTTGTCGCCAATCCAGGCGAACGAGCCACTGCTCAGGTCGGAATCCGACAACAGGACCGAAATGGCCAGCCCGCCGCCCGATCCCACGTCACCATCGACAGCGGCATAGTCGAACGAGGTGATGCTTTTCACCGTCAGGTCACCGGTCAGGTCAATGACCGCCCCGTCGCCGATCCAGGCATCGGCATTCGAGTATGCCGAGTTGTCGGCAGACCCCACATAAGCGGTACCGGTGCTGCCTGCACCGCCGGCAATGCTGACGGCCACGACCAGAAGATCGACGGACGCCTTCCTTTGCTCTGCATTGGCAGTGACCGTCAGATTGTCGGCCCCGATATCGGTACCCGCGCCGACATAGGCTTCCATTGTCGTGGTGACATAGGCGGTGGGAATGAGCGCGGCGATGGCAATCGCCCCCCCCGATCCACCATGGGTGTAAGCGTAACTGTCGCTGTTCTCGATCGCGGTGATGGTGACGTCGCCGCCATTGATCATCGTTGTGGCGGCGGCGTTGCTTCCAGGCGTGGTGCCATCCCCGGGGCCGAAGCTGGCCGATGTTTCCCCCATGATGGCGCTGTCAGCCGAACCGCCGCTGCCGGTGATCGCGGCGACGCCCGCAGCAAGCACTTCGCTGTCGGCATCGCGGAAAGCGTCGGCGGTGACGGTCAAGGCACCGCCGGTGATCTGGGTGCTTTGGCCAACATTGGCAATGACGTCAGTGTTTATGGTCGTGCTGGCCAGCAGCGCCGTGATCGACAAGCCGCCGCCCGAACCGCCATCCGACAGGGTCTCGGCGAAAGCCTCGGACACGGCCTGCACGGTGGTGCCGCCCGCCCCGATCGTCAGCGTGGTGGGAACTGTTGACGACGCCCGGTCGCGATCGGCCCCCACGGTGGCACGGGTGGTGCCGGTGATCGTCGCCACGGCATTCGAACCCGCGCCGGCCAGCAGGCCGACGGCGGCACCGGTGATCTCGGCATAGGCGTCCAGATAGCTGTCGGCGTCGACGATGAGGGCACGGGCGGTGATGATCGCTCCTTCGTCCACGATGGCCAGGATATCGCCGGAAATGTTGACCCCCGACAGCGAGGCACTGATCGCGCCGCCGCCGACGGTGACCGCGGTCGCGTCGACATCGGCATAATGCGTGGCGTCGGCATCAACCTCGACTTTACCCGAGCCTTCCTCGGTACCGTTCGCGGTGACTGTCTGGCGCGCGCTCCCCTCGGGGAGACCGATCAGCGCCTCGACGCTGCGGCTGACCATCACGTTGCCGCTGGCGCCCTCTTCCGCATCGGGCGCGGCACCGATCCCGGCGCCGGTGAGCAGGCCGACGCCCACAGAGATCAGGCTGACGTCCGCGGTGGCATTGCTGACCGAGGTCACCCGAACATTTCGGCCGGTGACAATGGATGTACCGGTGATTCCGCCCCGCACAAGGCCGGTGACCTCGGCACTGGCCAGCATGACGGAAATCGACACCGCGCCAAATGCACCGCCCTGCGCGGTGGCATAAGCCAGTGTGTCGATCTGCGCGTCGACGACAACATCGCCTGCGCTCGCCGTGACTGTGGAGCCGTCGATCAAGGCGGTCACGTCGCTGTTCACCAGCGCCTCGGCGGATACGCCCGCACCCGAAATTGAGATCGGGACAACGGCGATGGATGCAGCAGTGCCCGTGGACTTCATCACGTTTTGTTCGGCATAGGCATCCACGGTGACGTCGGCGGCGGCGGTAACGGTGCTGGCCTGTACAATCTGGGCGGTCACATCACGGTCGATCTTGTTCTCGATCGCGACGCCTGCCCCGGCAAGGCCTGCGAGGCTGATCGAAACGGTGACGCCGATGGCCTCGCTGTCGAGCGAAGTGTCATCCGAGGCATCCACCGTCACGTCACCTGTGGCATTGACGGTGCTGCCGTCGATCGACGCGGTAACGGACCCAAGCGCTTGGTTTTGCACGATGACCACGGCAGCGTTCACGGTGATCGAGATCAGCGAGATCGCAGCAGAGACGGATACGGCGACGGTGGTGTCATCGAAGGTGACGTTGGAATCCGCCTGAACCCGGACATCCCCGGAAAGGTTATCGGTGATTTCGGTATCTTCGTCGGCGCCTGTAGCAGCAACGGTCGAGTTGGTGATGTTGGCGTCCAGCGTCGAGTTGAGCGTGTTGTACACCCCTGCCCCGGCGCCCGAGACGGATACGGAAACGCCATCCTTCAGGTTCAGCGCGACGCTGAACGCGAGAGAGGCGGCGACCCCGATGCCATCCATGGTCGAGACATCCTCGGCATAGACGTCGACGGCGCCGCCAGAGACGCGCGGCACGCCGGTGCTGTCGGTGGAATCGACGATCTCGGCCGTGATCGTGTTGCCGATGGTATTGGCGACATAACCGCCCGCGCCGCTGATCGCGATGGCGGTTTGTTGGCCGATTGAAATCGAGGCGGCAGCGCCCACTGAAATCGACTCGATGGACGCGGTGCTCCTGGCGTGCACGCTGATCGTGTCGCGCGCCTGAACCGTGGAATCCGAGATCCGCGCGGTCACCACATTGTCGATATCGTTGACCGACACGAAGGCGGCCAGAGCGATCGAGATCGCCGGATCGCCGAAGGACAGGCTGATCGCGCCGCCGTCGGCGCTGGCAAAGATATTGGCCTGATCATAGGCCAGAACATCGACCTTGCCGACCTTGTCGCCGTCGTTCACCCCTGCAACGGTGCTGTCTGCGGTGATCTCGGCGACGATCGTGTTGTCGATGTCATTAAAGGCGAAACCGCCTGCAAGGCTCGCCGAGATCGAGGCGTCGCCGGGGCTGATGGCGACCGCGCCCGCCACACCGATGGCGATGGCGTTGATCGTCGCATCCTCGGTCGCGTCATAGTCGAAGTCGGCAATCCCGGCGAGCTGGTCCTGCGCGTTCTGCGAAGTGGTCGGTACCGTACTGGCGCTGACTGTCACATCGCCTCTGGTCAGGATGTCCGACCCCGAAACCCGGGCCACAATGCCGTTCTCTATCTCATTGACCGAAACCGAAGCGGCGATGCTTGCAGCAACCGCTGTTCCGCCACTGGCTACGGCCAGGGTAAATGACCCGGCCAATGCGAAAGTGTCGATGGTCGAGCCATCCTGCGCCAGAAGTGTCGCGTTGCCGCCGCCGCTGCTGGTGAAGGAGGAATCCGTCAGGGATGCCTCGGTATCGAAGCCGATCCGGCTGATCGCAACGCTGCCCGCGCCAGAGAAACCGATGGCGGTACTGTCGGTGAGGCCGATATTGGCGGACACCGATACGCCCAGCACGAATGTGTCGATATCGGCGCCGGAAATCGCGCCGATGGACAGGGCGCCATCATCCGTCGTCAGCGTGGAACCGTTGACCGTCGCACCCACGTCGGGGGTGGTGACATCCGCGAGCCCCTGAATATCGTTGACCGCCACGGCGATGCCGAGCGAGACCGACGCGGTCGAACTGAGGCCCAGCGCGATCCCGACGCCGCCCGCGTCGGCCTTGATCTTCGAGGTCTCGCCCAGACCGCCCTCGATGCGGATGCCCTTGTCGCCGCCGGTGATCGTGGCGCCGTCGACATCGGCCAGCGCCCGGATGCGCAGCCGGTTGCCCGACCCGGTCCCGGCCAAGGCAATCGCGGCATCCCCCTGTGAGGCGGTTCCCGCCCCGGCGATTGTCAATGCGGTGATCTCGGCCGTCAGGTCGGCCTGAATGACGACGTCATCGTCGCCGGTGTTCAACACGGTGCCCGCGGTAATCGCCGCGCCATCCACGATGGCCATCGTATCCGAGCTGAGGTCGTTGATCGCTATCGACAGGCCCAATCCGCCCGCAAAGCCACCACCGCCGCTGCCGGCAAGGGCCAGTGCCAGCCCAAATCCGCCCGCGTCGGCGTCGATCTTGGCATTTTCCTTGGCGCTGACCGTCACCGCGCCCTTGGTCGCGGTCAGTTCGGTCTCGTTATCGTCCTCGGTCACCTCGGCATAGACGACGGTGTGCAGGTTGTTGACGGATACGGATCCCACGCCACTGAACGCATAGGAACTGCCGCCAGAACTGTTCGAGATCGCCAGCGCTACACCGTATGTGTAATTCTCGATCTCGGACTGGTTGTCGGCCTTGACGGTTATGTCGCCGTCCATAACCTCGATAACGGAATCGTGCACACGGGCAATGACCTCGAACGGCTCATCCTCGGTGCCGATTTCGTTGACGCTGATGGCAATGCCGACCGCGGCAGAGGTGCTGCTGCCGCTGACGCCGCCGGAATAGGAGAATGCCAGCGCACCGGAAATCGACAGGATGTCGGGCGCGGCCGTGGCCAGAACCTGGGACGACCCCTTGTAGACGGTAGCGTCGGAATCCGACATGTAGGACCGCACCTTGCCCGACAGCAGGTTGACGCCGACCGAAATGGCAACACCGGCCGAAATGGTGCTGTTGCTTTGCGAGGTGGTGACCGCGCCGCCCAGGCTGCCGGCAAGCGAGAAGATGTCGCCCACCCGGAACGCGTCGATGATCATGCCACCGTCGCCGGTTGCCTCGACGCTGCTATCGTTGGGGTCCGGGTCCTCGGTGATCGAAAAATCGGTGCCCAGAACCAGTGCCTCGGTGTCGCCTGACACAGTGTTGACACTCACGGCGCCCGCGACGCCAACCCCGGTCTGGGTTCCCGAATTACCGGTCTGCCCGCGCGAAACGGCAAGCGCAAAAGAGCCAGACACAGAAACCACCTGGGTTTCGTTGTTCGACGTGACTTCCAGAGAGCCGGCCTTCACCTGCCCCGCGTCTGTGATCGCGGCGCGCGTGGTGTCCTTGACGAAGTTCAGCGCAACCGAGCCAGAGATGCCCACCCCGGTGGTGACCGGGTTCTCCACGGGCGTATCGCCGAACAAAATGCCCAGAGACACGCCGTCGAGCGGATCGTCAGATCGGTCGGGATGCTGTTCATTGGACTGGATGGCGCCCGCAATCGAAAAGCCCCAGATCGCGCCGTCGTTGATTGCCCGGACCGATAGCTTGCCATCAAGGTCGAGGTAATTGGCGCTCGCCGCCGTATAGGATGCCTCGGCGTCCGGCTCCTCGGGGCCGATCACGGCGCGCGTGTTGCGGGTCACGTCGTTGACCGCGATCGACACGCCGACGCCGACGGATTCCCCCAGAAAAAGGCCGCCGGTGATGCCGATATGGGTATCCAGCGAACCGGCATACAGACGCGCATCCTCGCCCGTCACACGGGCGCGGTTGCCCAACTGGACCAGCGTGTCGCTGTTCTGCTTGATGACCGAGATGGTGCCGCCGACCCCAAATCCCGAATCCGAGGCTGCGCCGGACTGGGCAAAGCCCAGGTTGAACAGCGCCTCTTCGGCCTTCATGTTGAAGCCGCCCGAGCGGCCGGTGAAGATCCGCGCGTTGTCCTCGACGATTGCGTGCGTGGTGTTGTCCACCAGCTTGACGTAGAGCGTTGCGCCAATACCGCCCTTGCCACCACTATTGCCAGCGACGCTGGGCGACTCCGTGTCGAACGGCGTCCCGCCGTCGAAGGACGCGCCGCTGCTGGACACGTACAGATCATTCAGGCCCAGCGAGCCAAACGACCAGCCGAAGATCCCGGCCATGTCGATCTGCTGCATATAGGACGTAGCCTCGACCGAGACGACCTCCTGACCGAAATAGGGATCGGTTTCGTCCGCGTTGAACGAGGCGTCCTGGTTGATCAGCGCGCCGTCCTTCACAGTGGCAATCGCCGTCGTATCCTGAACCTGGAAGTTGATCGAACCGGCAACAGAGACGTTGTCCCCTTTCGAGGTCGAGGACGACCACGTGTTCAGGAAACTCGACAATCCAAAGGTATCGTCGACATATTGCGTGATGGCGCCGTAACCCTCGGTCTTGAACATGTCGACCACCTCGCCCGCCGTGGTCGGCAGGAACTGGTCAAGCGTCTGGGCAAAAGGATAGGTCACACCGGCAATCACGCGGGTCGCCCGCTTGGCGTCCATCTCGGCGCCGCCGTGAATTGTCGCCTGCGCGTCGTTGTCGGTGATCGTCAGAATGACCGCCGCGCTGATCGTGTTCGGAGCACTTTGCTCTCCGGTCTCGTTTTCTTCCTGCGGTTCGGTACTCGACTGTGCGAACGCCTTGTTCAGGTGTTCGATCTCGGCCTTGACCTCCAGATCTTCACCAGACGAGATCCGCGCCGTCGGATGCACGTTCACCGACACATCGTGATCGTTATAGGCAAAGGCCAGCGCGACCGCCGCGCTCAGGCTGTTGGGGCTGGCGCCAGCGCTGTTCATGGCCGAGTTCGACGAAGACTCGGTCGAAATGCGTCCCATCATGGAAGAGAAGATGTTCCCCAGCGCCGAATCGTTGAGGTTGTAGCCATCGGGGGAGTTCGAGCCGTTGGAATCCGCGGAACTGAGGCCCGCGCCGGCCTCTGTCGTGGTCTCGACCTCCAGCTTGGCGCCGATACCGACGCCGGTGGCGAAACCCGCATCCAGAATATGCGCGGCCCGAAGGGTAAAGTCGTCGCCGGTCACATTGCCAAGCTCGATCGCGACGCCCGCATAAGCCTCGTTCTCGGTCTCGGCAAGCTGGATGGTCTGGCCGTCGGCCCCATAGAAAGAGCGGGCGCCGCCATCCAGATTGAACTGGTTGGTGCCGGTAATGACATAGTAGGTATTGCCGCTGACCAGCCCTTCGATTTCAGAGCCCGCGGCCGCCTCGTAGATCACCGCCTGCCCCAGCGGATAGGTCTGGTCGAGAGTGGTGAAATCGGTTCCGGATCCGGTCAGGGCGCCGTTCGACAGTTTGATCTCGCCCTTCTCGGAATCGACGTCGGCGCCGGTGAACGACTTGTTGTTGGTCGCCGGATAAAGCGGGCTGCTCGCCGTACCGTTGAACTCGACCAGGTCGACGGCATCGCCCCGGAACACGCTGTCCTCGAACTTGGCCAGCTGGATATAGTTTGGATCGGCCGAATCCTTGAGCACGTAATAGGTCGCACCGTCGATCAGGCCGCCGATGTTCTGTCCGCGGCTGGAGGTGTAGACGACCGTATCCTCGGTCGCCAGCGCGTTCGGACCGACAAAGATCCTGTTATTTTCAAGATCGACATAGCCGCGCTCGCCCGGTGCTGCGAGCGGATCGAACTCCAGCTTGACCACCGCGCCCGGTTCGTTGCGGCTGATGACCGTGCCATGGATGTTGGTGTGAACATCGGCATCCGACAGCTCGATCGCCAGCGCCGCCCCGGCCGCACCGGAAGCGAACAGGCCAGAGGTGGCCGAGGCCTGCGAATCCACCGAACCGCCCGCCAGCAGATTGGCCGTCAAACCCGCCTCGATCGTCGCACCCTCGGCAACCGTCAGCGTCGAAGACAGGGTGGACCGCGCCACCGCCAGCGACAGCGAGACCTGGCTGCTGGAAGACGTCGGAACGGTGCCAAGGCCTGTATTGGTCTCGACTGACATGTTGGCGGTCGAAGAGGCGTCGGAGGTGACGACGACGAAACCGTCGGAATAGATGTTGGCGTCGCCGATATCGACATCGGCATTGGCCGTTGAATCCGCCCAGCCGAGACTGGCGATCGAGAAGCCCGCCGAGCCAGAGGCGTTGGTGACGGCGTTGGCATAGATGCCCACCGCGGAATGGCCGACAATATTGGCGCCGTCAGCAACCGTAACCTTGGCGTCGGTCTTTTTAACGAGGATCTGGAACGGCAGGCCCAGAACCGACGTGACCTGACCCAGCAGCGGGCCGACCAGATTGGTGTCCAACGCTGACGAGATTTCCAGCTGTTCAGCATAGCCGCGCTCTTCGGCCTGGGCGATCAGGTAGACGCCGCCCGCCTCGATGCTGGCATTCTCTCCGATGTCGACGGCAGCGTATTTGGGGATACCCGGAAAGATCGGCGACAGGTTTTCCAGCTCGGCCGTGCCCAGACGGCGGCTGCGGAACTCGATAAACCCGTCTTCCGAGGTGTCGCCGGTGATCGAGACGTTGTCGTTCACCGTGATCGTCTCGGCAATGACCTGCATCGACCCGCTGCTGCCAAGGTCGATGCTGCCCGAGAAGGTCACGTCATCTTCGCCGCTGTCGCCCAGAAAGGTCTCTGCCCCCTCGTATTCGCCGTAAATGTACAGCGATGCGTCCCAGTTGGCCGAAAGACTCTCGACTGTCAGTGTATCGGACCCGGATTTCAGGTTGATGGTCAGCGAATTGGTCGGGTTGACGAAGGTGATGTTCTCGAATGTCGGTGTGAATCCACCGGTTGTGCCGATGTACATAGTGCCCGCATTGAAGGAGTTCAGCACTGCATCGTCGTCATAATCCGTCAGGTCGATCACCAGATCGTCCGAGGCGGAATTCTGTGTGATCGGTTCCAGCCCCAGATAGACCAGCGCGGTGCCGTCCAGCAGGATCTGACCATCGTTGGCCGTCGCGGCCTGATAGGACACGCTGGAATAGCTGCCATCCAGAACGAGGCTGTCAAAATCGCCATCACCGCCATCGATGGTGATGCCTTTGCGCATCTCGCTGGCCGCGAGATAGAACGTGTCGTCGCCCTGGGTGCCAGCCAGCACCTCGATGCCGCTGAACGCGATATCGAACGTCGCAACTTCTGCGTCATTGCTGTCGCGCAGCGTGACCGACGCCACGCCCGACGCGCCCTCTTCGGTGACATCGTCGATGTGCCAGTCGGTATAGGTGCGCAATCCGTTCTCCAGATCGCCTCCGACGACTCGCAAAGTGTCGGTACCTTCTCCACCTTCGACTTCAAAGAGCGGCAAATTCGATGATTGTTTCGAAATTTCGAACAATGAAAGGGCGTCTATCTCGATCCGGTCGTCTTTTTCCGTCGAGATTACACGGATCTGAGAGCTCAGCGGGACCGTATCAACCCCGCCAAAAGCCTGCGCAATTTGTGCGCCACTGGAGTTCAAGGCGCGCAGGGCGGCCCCTGATTCTGACTGGAATCCCTCAAGTCTCAGGGCAGCCGTATCAACCTGCATCGCGTCCGCCATCGAGACCGCGAAATCAGCTGCCAGCAAGAGCCTTGGCTCAAGTTGCTCCACATGAACTTTGCGCCCGCTAGTCCCTGATTTCCGGGCAAATAGTGACCGGCTGTCGCGTCGCGAACCAGGTATCTTCAAGCCCCGAATGAAAGGGAACGACATAGCTACAAAACCCCCCTGACCACGACACTTCATTTGTTTTTCGTTTGACAAAGCATCGCGTGGCAAAACGCCTATTAATGCTAAAAAGCTTAGACAAAACCGAGGCTTTTGGCTACTAATTACTTTGGGGGCCATATCGTTCAGGGAGAAGAAACAATGACATTTGAGGGGGTTGATTAACCATGCCCGTGCAGCAACTTTTCTACAAAACGGCCGTCCCGGTCAGCGCCAAACGGCATGGCGATCTTTCGATCAGCAGTGGAAAGACGTACGCTTTCGCACGTCACACCAATTCCATCCCGCTCACCGCGCTTGAATTCGGCCCCGCCGCCGGCACTCATCCGATCGTGTTCGCCGGAACCGGCGAGGACGTGGTGCCTGCGATCATCGTAGGCACCCGCGAAGACGAAAACCTGGCCGTAGACGCCGACGGAAACTGGCAGGGCACTTACATTCCCGCCTTCGCGCGGCGCTATCCGTTCATCTTCTCGCTGGACAAGGACAAGAACCAGTTCACCTTGCTGGTCGACGAAGAGTTCGAGGGGGCGAACCGCGACGGTCGCGGCGAGCGCCTGTTTGACTCGGAGGGCGAACAGACCGGCTACCTGAAATCGGTCCTCAAGTTCCTTCAGGACTATCAAGCCGGTTTCGCCCGCACACAGGCGTTCTGCAAGCGACTGAAAGAGCTGGATCTGCTGGTGCCGATGCAGGCTGAATTCTCGCTGGGTGCCGGCCAGAAGCGGACGCTGGGCGGTTTCCAGGTCGTCGACCGGGAAAAGCTGAAAGCACTCTCCGGCGAGGTCCTGGCCGATCTGTGCCGCAAGGACGAGCTGGAATGCATCTATCTGCACCTGTCGTCGATGCGCCATTTCCGCCAGATGCTGGAGCGTGCCAACACCGAAGCCTCTGAGGCAGAACCGGAAACCGACGCCGCAGACGTGGCCGAACCGATGGCCGAGACCTGACGCCGGCCATGCGCACGGCCATCTACTTTGCGGCGGCTTTGGCCGCCGCGCCCTGCAGCGCTCAGGTCTATGACTGCGTGATCGATCCGTCCGAGACCGTCGATGTCGCCGGCGCATCCGGCGGTGTCGTCGCACGGGTGCATATCGAGCCCGGCGAAAAGGTCGAAAGGGGGCAGCTCCTCGCCAAACTGGACTCGACCATTCAGAGTGCCACGGTCGCGATGCTGCGTCTGCGCGCCGACGACACGTCGGAGATCGAGGCGCAGAAGACTCAACTTGCCTTCCTTGAGGCGCGGCTGGGGCGAACTCAGGAACTCTCGACGCGGGGCGTCGTCAGCCGAGAGGTTCTGGAAGAAATCCAGACCGCCGTCGAAGCCGCCCGGTCGGTTCTGATCCGCGTCGAGCTCGCCCGCCGCTTAGCGATGGAAGAGCTGAAGCGCGCCGAGGCGGTCCTGTCCCTGCTTGAGATCCGCAGTCCGATCGACGGGATCGTGTTGGAGCGATACTTCGACGACGGCGAATACCTGCCCCTCGAAGGGCGCTTTGCGACAATCGTCCAGCTCGACCCGCTGGATGTGGTCACCTTCTTGCCGGTCGCGGAATACGGCACGATACAGGAGGGTGACATGGCACAGGTCCGCCCGGCCCCGCCCGTTGATGGAGTCTATCAGGCCGAGATCCAGCGCATCGACCGGGTGTTCGACGTGGCCAGCGGCACCTTCGGCCTGCATCTTCGGCTGGACAATCCTGACCTTTCCATTCCCGCCGGGCACCGTTGCAAGGTCGCCTTTGGCAGCGAGATCGGCACAAGCTCGTCGGACTGAGGCATCTTGCAAGGGCTGTCAGGCGGATTGTACGGGCTTCGGCCTCCCGGCGACTGCAAGAGGATCAGACCTTTCGGGCGGGACCGCCGGGTATAAGCCTCAGTGAAGGCTCGCCTGAAACGTCGTCGCGGTCAGCGAAACATGCGCGCCCAGCGGCGGGTGCAGCTCGAACGCCTTCGGTTCGCGCGCGAAGTTCCAGAGCCGGAACAGGGACCATTCCGAACGCCGCGCCTCGGCCACGGCCAGTTCGTTGCGGCTGATGTGGAACGGCGTACGCTCCCAGCCGTTTGTCGTCTTCACCTCGATCAGGCGCGGACTACCATCCAGCGCGAAGCTGGCGATATCGTAGCCGGCTCCGTCGCCATCCTCCTCCGACACCCACCGGACATTCCGCGCAAGGTCGTCGCGGCCTGCTGATTTCAGAGTTGCACGTTCGTGCGCCAGCACGCGCTCCTCACCGGCACGGCCGAGGGCGCGGTTTCGCTCGTCTCTCGCCGCAACATCGAATTTGCGGGCGATGTGCAGCATCTGCTCCAACTCCTGCGGCGGCGGCTGGTTCGACAGCGTAGGCGGCGGCCCGATCCAGATCGGCCGGACCTCCGCTAGGCCAGTCGGCGCTCGTGTACCCGAATGGCGACCGAGCCAAGCCGGGTTCAGCGCCAGCCAACGCGCCACGGCGTCAACCAGCGTCATCTGGAAATTGAAGGCAGGCTTGTAGCCCGGGATCCAGTCCTCACCCAGCCCCTTCAGCACGGCGCTGATGTTCTGGTGCTTGAACTCGACCGATCCCTCGGACCGATCGTTCAACAGCGGCAGAAGCCCACGCCGGTGCTCAGCCTTGTTGTAAGGGCGGCCAGAGACGTCGTCGGCCAGCATCGCGAAGTAATCCGCAACGATCAGGTCGTTCTCTTGATCTGTCCAGGCCCCGTTCGACATCGCGCCAGGCTAGGGGCAGAAACTGCGTTTGTCATCAGAGACTTCGCGCAAAACTTCCAAGACATACCAACGACCACGCCGCCCGTGTCGCGTCTCCGCCTGCTTCGAGACAGGCCGGAACCAGCGAAACAGGGGCGCAGCGCGACCTCATCAGTTCACTGAATTACATGGGGATTTTGAATCCGTCTCGCCGAGAGCGGAGGGCGGGTGGAAAGAGACGGTGGGCGTTGGGAGACCAATCTCGCGTGGCTGGGCCGTCTCCGAAGGGCGGATGGTCCCTGCAAACCCCTTTGGCACATAAAGAAAAAGGCCCCGCGAGGGACCTGTTTTCGGGTTTGCAATGTGCAAGTGGCGGAGGGGATGGGCCCGATGTCCAACCTTCTCCACTTAAGCACCTGTTTTGACGTGCATTATTTCCAGATGACGCGTTCGTCTGCAGTGGACTGTCTCTCACCAATCTTGTGCTTTGGCGCCGCCAGATCGACGCCTTGCTACACCATGGCTCGCGGCACCACGAACCCTGACTCAATCCCGAAAAGGCCGGGCTAGGCCTTGGCCCAGTACTTCGCCTCGAAGCCGACGTTTTTTCTGCCTCACCGGGAAAAGCCAAACACTCGCCCGATTGCGTGGGTGCAGGTCGGTAGCACAACGCCCTCGACCTGACGGCCGCCAAAGCGCGACCCTGCCGCTCGCCCTATCGGGCGAGCGGAACCTGAAGCGGAACTGAACACGGCTCAACCCGGAAAGGAGCACGATGACGACGAAGCGCACCAGCTACCACTCCACCAACGGCAAGTTCACCGGCAAGACTGTGACGGAGAGCAGCGGCGGCTACACCAAGTCCACCAGCTACCAGGCGACCGGCAGCGGCCTGTCCCGCACGATCATGGGCCCGGGTTGGAAGGCGACGTCGACCACCACGACCGATCCGAAGGGCAATACGCGCACGACCAAGTACTGACGACGCCGCTTTACCAAGACGGGGGAGCCGCCGAAAGGCGGCTCCCTTTCGTTTCACAACGTCGGCATGGGACAAAGCGCGAGGGGTGTCTCACCTTCGACGTTCGCTCGGCACCGGCCCGAGCCATTCATTTAAGATCGGTAACCAACTCCGGGAAATCTGCTCCACCCCCCCGATCACGTCATCGAAGCAACCGTTTCGAGGAAAGGGCTACGGATGACCGTTCAAGTTGGAAGCCAGAACGACAAAGGACCGGGCGCGCCCCGGAAGCTCACCTTCGAGCGCCGTCTCGCTGCTCGGCTTACCGGGACGAGCAATGAAGAACTCGCGGCTGCGCCGGACGACGAAGTCAAGACCGTGCGGCTTGCCGGCCTGTCGCTGATCCTGATCAGCCTGCTGTCCATGCTGGGCTGGTGGGTGGCCCTTGGCATCGCGCGGGGCAGCTTTGCCTTCGTCCACCTGCCTTGGGCCATCCTTGCGGGGATGATCATCTTCTCCATCGACAGGGCCATGCTGCGCTGGATTTGGTCGCACGCGGGCCGCAAATTGGCGAAGACGCTCGGGTTCGCCGCCGAAGCTGACGAAACCCTGTTGGCCAGGGCGATGCATCTGCTGCTGCGGGTCGCCGTCACGCTGATCGTGTCTCTGACGCTGGCAAGCTTCTTCGATATCGCGCTCTTCCGGGCGGATACGTCGCGTTACCTCCAAGACGAGACGCGCCAGATCAACGGGTCCTTGGCAATGGCCGCGGCCGAACGGGTCGACGGCATGATCGCCGCCAAACGCGACGAGATCGAACGTCTCGACGGCGAGGCCGCCGCGATCATTTCCGATGCACGTCAGGCCGCGATGATGGCGCAGACGGCTGTCGCCGCTCAACTCGAAGCGCTGGCGACCGAACGTGCGGCGCTTCTGGCCAACCTCGGCGAGGTTAACCGCGCGCTCTCCTGTTACAATCAGGACGCTGCCGCCGAACGCCTTGGGCAGGCCCGCTGCGATGGTGCCGATGCGGTGAGGGGCGAAGGCGACGCATATGCGTTTGCCAACGAGATGGCGGCGCTCAAGCAGGCGGAGCGCCAGTCCATCGAGGCGCGGATCGCCGAAATCGACATCGCTCTCCAGCGCCTCGGGGAGATCGATGCCGGTGCAAGCCTGCCCGCGGCTGCCCAGAACGTGCTGAACCAGATTGCGGCGGAACGTGCCCGTGTCGACGGCGAGCTTTCCGCGCTGATCCAGGATCGCGAGCGTGCCATCCAGGTAAGCGTGGCTGCCGATCCCGCCTATGTGCCGCCTCCGGAAGGTCTGATCGCGCATGGTGAAGCCCTCGACGACCTGACCGCCCAATCGGCCTGGCTGGCGATGCGCATCAAGCTTGTCTTCTTGTGCATGGTGATCCTCGACCTCGGCGCGGTGCTCGTCTTGTCGATGATGCCTGCCCCCCGCACGATCGTTCTGGGCGAATACCTGACGGCCCATGTGCGGATGCACCAGAAGATGGCCAAGTCGGAACAGGCGATCGCTGATGCCATCGAGCAGACGCTTGAGGCGCGGACCCGGAAGGCAACGGCCGAACATGCAGCCGACGAAAAGGTGAGCCGTATGCACAACGACATGTGGATGCGCCGCGCCGCCAACAACGAGGTGAACGCCAACGTTGAGAAGCTCCTCCGCCGGGTCGTCTGACCCGGCGGCGAGATGTCGGATCTCGAGGCGCACAACTTTCTTCTAAGCGCCGCGGGAAATCGATCGAGCACGCCCGATTACGTCAACAGATGGCGGCAGTGCGCCATCCACGGCCGCAACAAGGCGGTCCTGCCCTGCGGCCCTCCGGGACCGTAGGGAACCCGAAGGGAAGCCAAGCAACTGTCGACATATGGAGATCGAAATGACCGACGACCCGACGAACCCGAAGAAGTCGATGACGCCGCACAGGCTGAACATGAACGACGAGATGAGCACCTCGATCACCAACGCGATCGATCAGCTGGCGACCGACGGTTCGCTCTATACCCGTTGGCGCTTGCGCGGCGTGCGTAGCCGTGAGGCGCTCAAGCTGGCCGAGTCGGCGCTGAAGGAGAGCATGGCTGCCAAGAACAGGACTTTCGTGGTGGCGGTGGGCCTGGCCGAGGACCTCGCCCGCAAGCTTCTGCTGTCCGACGCGTTGCGCAACACCGAGGCCGTCGAGCGCGAGATCACCCACACGATCAACGACGCGCTGCGCAACTTCGAGGGCCTCGTGACCCAGCGCGAGCAGGCCGCCTACATGGTCGAGCTCGAGCGGATCGCCGAGGCGCAGCGGCTCCTGGACGCGGGCAAGCTGAGCCAGCAGCGGTTCGAGCAGCTGGTGAAGAGCATCAACGACAGCACGGACAAGATCGTGCTCGGCGTGCACGAGACCACGCGCGAGATCCTGGCCAACCTCCGGGCCCGGTTCAATTCGGCCCTGCGGCAGCTGGGCGAGGCGGCGTGATGGCTCGCCTCATCCTCTTCGTCGCGGCCGTCGTCCTTGTCGCGATGCTGCTGACGGGCGGATTCAGGGAGGGGCCTCTCGGCCCCTCCACCACTGCCTCGATCGAGGCCCTCGAGGCCGACCCCGGGCAGTGGGAGCGCAAGCAGGTCCGCGTTACGGGCACGGTCGGCCAGCGCATCGCCGTCGCTGGCTTCGGGGGCTTCGTCCTGACGGACGAGGCGGGACGCGAGATCCTCGTCGTCGGCCAAGCCAACCCGGCCAGCCCTGGGCAGCCCATGACGGTCGAGGGCCAGTTCGTCACCGCCTTTGTCATGGGCGAGATGAGCATGCCGGCCATCATCGTGGGGGCCGATTGATGATGATGCCTGTTCCTGCGACGTGCGGTTTCGCCACGGCCTCCTTCATGGCCGTGTCAACTGACTTAAGCGGCGTCGGGAACATGACTGTAGAACAGAGCCCTCCAGCACCACTCGATCATTCGGGTTTTGCCCCGTGTAAGGCCCGTGATAGTCTGCGCCACGGGTGTGACATGGATCGCGCCATCATCAAGAAAGGATCGGATCAAGAGCACAACGAACATCATGCGAACAGGTCGCGCCACCGCTCATTGGTGGTGGATGACGACAGGTTCGGACTCAAAGAGTACGAAAAAATCTACGTCCGCATGCCCGCGGCCACGAACAAGGCCGACGTGGTGATGCACGACCTTCATGCCTACTCCGGCGATGCTGCCAAAGGCCTGTTGGTCCCGTTTAACCCTAGCTGCGCCGTTTATGGCGCGTCGCCTCTTACGAAAGAAACTGCAAACCGCACTTATAGGATGACAGCAATGAATGATTTCTCTGGTAGGCCTGAGCAGCCTCCGTCCGAGTCGGAAGTTCAAGCCTTTGTTTCTGAAGTGAAGAAATACCACAGTGAGTTTCTTCGCGCATATTGCCTCAAAAAAGATCAGAGGCTCGATCCTGACAAGTTTACCTCCGATGTCCTAAACTCGGTTCAGCGCAGATATTTTGATACTGAGTCCTTCCGGGTAGAAGTTTCTGAGAAGGGCATTCGCGAACTCCGCAACATCCGTTATTTCTGGGGGATCGTCCGCAACACTTTCCGAGAGCATCAGAGAAAGCATTACAATGCCATGCCGAGGGAAACCACGCTCTCGGAGACCATCTGGCTTCGTTTGCTGCTTTGCCGGGAGGATGGGACGGTCTTCCCACTGGTGCGCAGCGGAATGTCCCTCGAAGAGCGGCGCTGGCTCGAAAAACTCGGGGGAAAAAAGATGAAGAAGGTGCGCCGTGTCGCCGCCCCTCGGGGCTCCGCTGTTTGGGCCCTCGACGAAGCAAAGGCCCCGCTGACCTTAGCGCTGACGGCTAGGGGAGAAGGAGGAGGAGAGAGCGACCTAGAAAAACTCCTCGCGCGCCGATACATCGAGAAGGTTCCTGTCGCTGATCCCGCACAAATGTGGAAGTCGATTAACGGTGTGCCCTATGGCCTTCGACTGAGCAGTCTGGGACGATCTTACATCGAGCAACTTGGCACTGCCGCCACGCTCATCAGCATTCACGCTCGCGGGAAAGACGAAGAGAAAGTCCTGGCGGACGGCATTGATCGACCGCAGGAGGATCTCGACGACTACTACTCCACAAGTTGGTACGTCGGGTTGGACCTCAGCCTCAACGATGTTCTAGCCGTTGCAGTTGAGCGTCTTGGCATGCCGAAGATTCACGCACGAATCTACCTGCTGCGTAAGGTTGGCGACCCTCCCGAGGAGGGAAAGTGGCCTCGTCGGCGCATTGCAGACGCAGTAGATCTTCACCCTCGCAAAGTGGAGCGGATTGAGGATGCATGGGACGAACACTTCAAGAATCCGGAAGTGCACGAACTGATGAGAAAGATACTCAGCCGTGATTAGTCGCGGTCATACCCTGCCTTCGCCTCAGAGGGTTCAAGGGAAAGAGGACGGAAATGGACAAATGACGAAGAAATCCCTCGAAAAGTATGAAGCGGAAGAGCGTTTGAAGAGCTTGTTTCTCGAGACTCGGCTTGGCTTGGAGCTTGACGATTTTATGGAAGAGCTAGTCCCAGCCGACGATCCGTGGTGGGGCGCACATGAAGGGCTTGACCTTGAAGACAAGGCGTCCGAAAATTCGCCTATCGCCTTGCCTTGGCGTAATCGCTTGTCTTCCGGGATCGTCACGGTGAGCGATTGGGCCGGTCTGGCGATACGGAATCTTGCGCTTGGTTTTGGCCATGTTGGCACGACGAAGCAGGTACTTTCTGCGACTATAGCCGCTGCGACTAAGGCGCCCGCCGATTATCGTAGCTGGAAACAGGGAGACATCTGGCTCACTCTTTCCGTAGCAAAGACCAAGCCGTTCCTCGTTACTTTGCATATCGACGAAGGGCCTGTTCTCAAAATCATTCGCATGATTTGGGTCGACATGGTCTCTATCGAGTCTGATCCGCTCCAGCCACCCGTTCTACGCAGCTTCGATGTGACACCTACGTCTGACGAACGCACCTTCACGGTTGTATCGAGGGCCGCTGAAGTCGGGCGCAGGCTCAGCGCAATCCTGGCTGCCGAGAAAAAGGGAACGCACGACGCCCGGCTGCTCCTGCCTTTTGTGGAATGGGACTAAGCCTTTGGATGATCGTGTCGCCATCGCCGAAGACCAATCGGTGCCACCCTTTCGCGAAGTTGAGATCCTGAGCAAGTCGTGGCTGCACGACCAGTCGATCGCCTTCGCAGCTACACTGTTGGGCGAAGTTGACATCAGCCTCGAAGCGCGGGCTCTTGCCGCTGCGGAATTCATCGCCGCCTCCATCGACCGGTTTTCGAACGGGCTGGTATCGGATAGTACGCTCGCTCTCGTCACCACGATTGACAGGGATTATTGCGATGCCGAGAAACTGAGTTTCTGGGGTTTCGAGCGACTTCCGGAGTGCGCGGCAGCGCTAGAAGAAGCTAAAAAAGTCGCTCAAGCCGAACTGGCTCGACGCGACGCAGTCGCCACCCGCAACCTGAACCGCATGCTCATTTCCCATGCGGTCTACCTGCTCAAGCGTCCCCACCTGCCGGCCGTGAGGTTCCTGACGTGGCTCAATCGGGCCGTTCCCGCTTCAGTGCCGGGGGTGAAACGGATCCTCAGAGATCTTCAACACCCTGACTCGCCTCGCCGCGAGGCAATCGAAGCAGTCCTGCAAAAGGTTCGCGACACGACGCTTCAAAGCCGTGATCGCCTCGATTACTTGGACGAGCTACACGAGCTTGTCCTTAGCAGTGCCTTTGAGCAACGCGATGTTGCTGTGGTCTGGTGGACCCGCATCTGCATGGCTTATCGTAGCAGCCTGTTCTGTTGGCCCCTGCTGGCAGAGCAGGGGCCATCAGAACAGGACGGCCAGAGTGGTTCGAGGTCAACGCGTTTGCGCGGACTGAGCCTTCCGATATCGCTGTTCGTCATCGAGGATGGCAAATCGGACTGGAAGCCCAGGCCCAACCCCGGTGGCCAGAAGATCTGGTTCAAGTACAAACTCTCACGCAAGGAAGAGAGCGGTCATAAGGAACCACGGTTTCGCCCCCCAGAGGGAAGACTGCCCGCGCACATCAACGGCTACTTATTTGGTTTCACGGCTGACTGGTGGCAGGCATTCAATGTCGGTCTGGACGTCGCAAAGAAGCTCTGGAACAGTCAGAATGGCCGCCTTCGGTTTGCCGATCCGGTTGCGGCTGAACAAAAGCTCAAGGCGAGCTTGAACGTCGATCTTCGCGCGGCCTGCGATATCGTAGACACGGTCTTGTCCAAGGTTTCCGACAAGGAATGGCAAGGGCAGAACGAAGAGACACAATTCTTCACGGTCTCAGACCGCAGTGCTGAAGCTTACTGGGTCCAGTGCGTGTTGTCGCTCATGCTACCATCAGGCGACCTGCCGATGGGCGTCTGCACGGGTACCGTTAACTACAGGAACAACGAGTACGAGATCGGAATCGTCGAGGGCGTGGCGGCGAAGCTCGAGTACGCCAACCGGGCAGGCTTTCCTCGGGCGATCGTTCCAGGGGTTTCCCGCGATTACTACGACGCTGACCCGTTCAGTGACGACGAAGTCGATGACGATGCCGAGAAGAAGAGCGATCCGGCCGATATAGTCGGCGTTTCGCCGGCGAGCGCTGATCCTGGCATTCAGCCAGAAGTCTCCAATCTTCCTGAAGAGTCGACCAAAGAGGAGCGCATCAAACGCGAACTGAAGGATTTCCTCGGTCGGCTTCGGGTCGCAGGCTCTCGGAAGACCATCGAGGTCAACTTCGCGCTTACGGCACGAGCCGCAGCAGACGCTATGCAGCCTGCCGGCTGGCGCCGCACTAATTTCCTGCGAACCCCAGAGTTCCAGAGGATGTTTAGCCGAACCCAGCGAAGGTTGTTCATGCGTGATGCCCTGCGCGACCGGACGATGTCGCGTCGGCTGAAGCGGTCTGATGTCATGGCCTACCAGGAAAACCCGTGGCGAAGCGAAGAGGAGCAACGTCTCGAAAGACTGGACAGTGAGTTGCAGTCCCGCACTGGCCGAACCGTCAAGCACATCACGCGCGAGACCATCCGCAAAATCGTACCTGGCACGTCGGTCGATGAGGCCCTTGGGGCATGGGCGGCGTGGAAGGACAACCAGGTTCGCAGCGGCACTGGAAACGACTACAGAGGACCTGGTTTAGGGGTTGTGACGCTGCGTACGGCCGAGGGAGACACCGAAACCAGGGTCTGGACGGCGTTGGCAGAGATTCTTGTCGCTGACGAAGTCTGGTGGGAAAGGTTTCAATGGGCTGATCTGCCTCAATCTGCGGATCTACTTGCCCGCCTCCTCTGCAATCATCACGCCGATCCCGAGATCTGTGAGGAGTCCGCCCCCGACCTTCTGTTCGTTTTCGACGACCGAGGTTTCGCAACAGAGCGAACGAACCAGATCTTCCCGTCAGAGTTTCATCATCAGTTCATCGACTTGCTGAACCCTCGTCTTCGGACAAACAACAAGTTCGACTACTTGGACGCGGCGCTAAAGAAGTATTCGCAGGGTGATCGGGAGCTTGAAACTCGGGTGATCGTCGTCTTGAGCGAGGACGCGCCAATAGCCGAGGCACCACTTCTAGACGACATCGAGTTGCCCGATACACAGCGAAAGCTGCTCGAGTGCCTCGCTATCTTCAGGTTTGGGTGCAGCCGTCACTCGGGTTTTTCCATGGCCAACTTCGACACCGCCCGCGACGATCAGCTTGACTGGCCAAGCTATGAGGCGGTGCTAAGTGGCCTCAGGCGGCGACGGCTGATAGCCATAACGCGCAATGTCATCTATCTGACCCGAATGGGGCGCAGTTTGGTGGGCGCTGGCACGCTTACTGCAGACCCGATGAGACAAGCCCTTGTGCATCGGCAAGCAGCGCTCTCCCTTTGCCCAATTCTCAGTCCTGCGGGCGCGCGCATCGCCACGAACCGTGACAGGCAACTAGAACCGGAAAACGTCCTTGAGGCGACTTGGCATCTTGAACAGGCCTTTCGACTCGTGCCTTGGCGTTTCAGAGGTCTGATAGCGCCTCGCGACGGGTTGCCGTCTGTTACGGACTCGCAGGCGCTCCTGACATTTCTGCGCACGATGCCAGATTGGGACACCGTCAAGCGTCTGCGGGTAAATACCGCCACCCGAGCGGAGAGTGTCGAGCTCTGTCATGAGCTGCTGAAGTCACAGAAAGACGTTCTTCAGCACGAACCTCCGTCGCTCGTGGTTGGCCTGACCATCGAAACCATGGGGCGGGTCTTCAAGAACGAGGTACAGCGCGAGTCGTCCATCGAGCAGAAGGTCACCGAGATCGTAACCTTGGTGGACAATGCGATTGCCCGCCTTAAAGAGGAGCATTTGTCACCGACGGAGTGGCGCAGACGGCTGCGACACCTGCTGTCTAGACAGCTCTTTGCGCTACGAATGTTGGGGTTGCCTCTGAACGATCCAATCCTCGCACCGGCCCGATCCTACATCGACACTGCCGTGACCGAGATCTTGAAGCCTAGTTTTCTTGAAGGACTTGGTGCAGGGCGCGAAGGCCTGGATGACTTCCCGATCTCCCAGGATTGCTGGCGTATGCTCTGGTCGGACGGCAACCGGGGGTCGACCCCGAACCAAACTCTGACTCTGGTCCAGCGTTCGCGCTACGCATACGCAGCGGCACGCGCAAATCTGAGCAAGATCAGGTCCGACGGCAGCGGGCGGGATTCATGGGACGAACCCTGGATCGCCTATTTCACCCAGGCTCGACCCGAAGACATCGAGCCGAAGCAGATCGCTGCGCCGCTGAACACCTGGTGGTCAGAATACGGCGTAACCGAGGAAGCGTCGCAGGCTTTCGGCCGACGCGTTCTGGACATGCAGCCGCATGCCCAGAAGACCAAGCGCGGGGAATGGCGGGAGCGCTGGCTGTCAGAGCTAGACACAGCCTCTGGCAACCTCTGGCGGTATGTCGTCGCAGACGAGAAAGCGGCGCGCCTTGTCGGGGCGCCTGTTGCTCCCGCCCTACGGCTCATCCGTGTGCTTGCCGTGCAGGAAGTGCTGCCGGCCTGGCGCTTCGTGAAAGACGCAGGACCCGAGTGGCTGCAACGCTGGCCAGTCCTCGCGGGCACGAAGCCAGGGCCGCATTGGCCCCCAACTGCAAATGGTAGCTATGGCTTCGTCGCCAACGAGTGGTCGGCACTTGCCCGCGCAGTCATCGGACACAAGACGGGCTGGGCTGCCATGCTTGCCTCGTTACGTCTGTTGCCCGACAACTCGGCAAGGTTGGCCCTCTTGCAGTCATGGCTCTCTTGCTGCCGATCGCTCGGGATCAACACGCTGACTGGTCGTGACCCTGAGAACCTGAGACAACTGGGGCACGGACTGGAGATCTCTGGCGACTTTGGCAAGCACCTCTACTTCGCCCGAGAGTACGTCGCCCGCTTCCTTGATGTCGGACCAGTCGGTGCAGACCTCCTGCAAGACCCTGACGATTGCGCGCTGCTGAGAGATTTCGTCTCTCAGATCAACCAATTCATGGCGTAGCCTATGGAAGAAGCGGGAAATCCGCACGACGCCCCCGATTGAAGTAGTAGCCCGCCCCGGAAATGGCGGGCCAACCTTCAGGAGGCGGCCATGCCGGACGATATCGGGAAGACCCTCGCTCAGCGCGCACGTGACTGGGGCGCGACGAACACTCGGATAGAACACGGCGGCAAACACCCGCGCCTTGTCGGCGACTACCTAGGCCAGCCTTTCGTTTTCGTGTTCCCCGGCAGCACCGGCGATTGGCGGGCCGTCCTGAACTGCGTGTCGGACCTTCGACGCGTGCTCGGTGTCGAACGGGAGCAACCCAAAGCAGTACGACCCGCCAAGGCGCGCCGTTCCGGTATGACGCAAAAGAGTCGCGCGCAGCCTCGCTCGGCCGAAGCCATCCAGCGCAAGGACCGGTACTACGCACCGTTGGCGCAGATCCGGGACAGCATGTGCCGCGACAGCGATCCCGGCCGCAATTCGGACGCAGACGGCTGGCACGCAGTCGCACTCCGCACCCCGTTTTTCGGGCGCCGTCCGCGCTTCATGAAGGCCTGATGCCCCCGCAGACGACGGCTCGCCGCGCGATCCGCGCGTCAAGCCGGAGACGGACATGCGGGAAACCGCGTCAGCGCCCCCGATTACATTCATGTCGCCGCCCTAGAACACGAAAGGAGCATCAAGATGCCTGGAGAAGATGAGGTAGTATCGGCCGCAGTACGCGATAGCCTCCTGCTGAGCGAACTGCGCGAGTACTCTCAGTGTGCCCGTCACTTGTCGTTTGGCCTGTCGATGCGCCGCGCGATGGTCGATGCGCTGGCCAGCGCAGCCCAGCGCGCCAGTGCGGTATCCATCCAGCCGCTTTCCATGGAGCCCCCCGCCTTGGCTGTCCGCCGGGGAGCCGACGATGTCTAAGCGACCGCCTATCCCAGGCGGCGATGGTTTTCGTCGTCTTGCCAATGCGAACGACGGGGAGGGTGCGGTGGGACTGCATGCGCATGCTGAAGCTTGCCCTGTCGCCAAGGGTCTGGTCCGCGAAGTCGCGATGCGCCAGCGCTCTGGATCAGTACGGCCGACAATTTCACTGACCAACCGCCATCAACTTCTCCGCGCACTGCTCGCCCCCGGTGTCGGCGCGGCTACTCAGCAAAACTTGCGTAGCCCGCCTGCTTCGCAGCGGTGAGCCAATGGTTCCGGTATATTTCACGACTACTGAGCACAGAGGATGATGTTCGGAACACGCTCAATAATCCGTCTCCACATAAACCCCCGAGCAATCATAGGCGACCGCCGCCGTTGTTGCGCCGTTGTTCATGAAGTTCCTGGGGCTCAGGAGTTGCGTCGCGGCGGGGATATCGGTGTCGAGCATGACCTCGACCACCGCCCCGCTTACCTCCTCGACCACCCGGACGCCGATCTCGCTGCTGTTCGGGGCTGCGAGGAGCGTCAGGGTCAGGACGTTCGTCGTGCTCGCGACAGGGAAACTCGCACCGCGATCGGTGAGCGTGGGCGCGCCGGAAGCGTCGTTCTGGACAAGTTGCCAGTTCGTGTGGGTGCCGCGCTGGAAGCCGATGCCGATACAGTTCACCACGGCCGACAAAGTCAGGGTCGTGGCCAGCGCTGTCGTCGATCCGTAGAGGCCGAAGAAGCCCATGCCGGTCACCTGCAGGGTGACGAGCGAGAGCCGATTGACATAGGTGAAGCCGCCCAGCCCGTCCGCGTTGCCACGCCAGCAGACCCAGCCGGCCGAGCGTTCCTCGGCTGCCGCATCGGCGGTGGCGGCGCTGGTCACGCGCCAGCGTCGCATCGAGGTCGAAAGGTTGGAGGTGGCGAGCGTCGGCGTGGCGACGGTGCCGACGGCGGTGCGGGGCATACCGTCGGTGTTCACGGTCGTGCCGGTGGACGGCGCCCAGGTCGCGATCCGGTTCACCCCGAAATGCGGCTGCAGCGGAAAGAAACGGCCGGAGGGGCGCTGGACGTCGAGCCATCCGGCCCCGGCGCGGTCGCGGGCATAGAGGGCGAGCTTGCCGGTCGGCGGCGGCGTGGGCACGGCGTCGAGCGCCGGGAGCACCACGGGCTCGGGCATCTCGACCCGGCCCGTTGTGCGGTCGATGCGGATCGCCTCGTAGAAGGCTATGGCGTCCGGGCTGACCTTGACGCTGAAATCGTCGCTGCCCAGAAGTCCGATCAACGCCCGGGCCGAAAAGCCGGTCTTGAAGGCGAAGGCAGCGTCGTTCCCGGCTGCGGCCTTGTTGACCGTTGCCTCGATCCCGGCACCTGCGTTGTTCAGCAGTACTGCGGGCGTGTTGACCGACAGCCGGTTGTAGCTGTCGGCCGTCGCCCCGCCGAGGCCAAGAAGCTGGGCGGTCAGGTTCGCCTGGGGCATGCCGACCTGCGTGACGGCGTTGGCGAAGGTCACGGTCGGCGTGTTAACCACCGTCGTTCCGTTCGCGCCCGAGCTCGCCGAGCCGATATTGACGACCGTATTCGAGCCCGAGGCACCGCCGGTGCCGAGGTTCACGGTCTTGGTGAGGCCGGTGGTCGTCGCGCCGGTGCCGAGCCCGTAGGTCGCGGTGCCCGTGGCCGTGCCGATGGTTGCGGTTGCGCCCGAGACCGTGACGGTGCCGGAGGCCGTCAGCGTGCCCGAGAAGGTCTTGTTGCCGGTGAAGGTCTGGGTGCCCGCGAGGATCGCCAGTTCGGAAGACGTGTTCGGAAACGTGTAGCTGCGGGTCGTGCCGGTGGAGATGCCCGAAAGCGAGAAGACCGCCTTCTTCGTGGGATCGGCGTCGTTGACGAGGCTGAATACGGCGTCAGAGATGTCGCTTGGCTCGCCCACGACCTCCCAGGCGGCCCCAGTCCAGACGAGCAGCATGGCCTCGTCCTCGACCCATGTCCGCCAGCCGGTCCGGGGCGGCAGCCGCAGCCAGGCGCCGTCGGTCCAGAGGGCGATGTTCAGATCCCAGCCTGCCCAGTCGCCAGTGGCACCCGAAGCGACTATGTAGCGGTCGCCATCGGCGGGGCTTCCCGGCGGTGCGGTTGGGTCCCGGTCGAGGACGGAGAGCTGCACGAGCCCGTCGAGGATCCGCAGCGCCTCGTTATGGCTGACGTGCTTCTGGGCCTGTGCTGCAAGGATGTAGGGCAGCAGGAGATGTGTCGTGGCGTCGGACATGGGATGGCCTTCAGAACGTGAGCGTGACGGTTTTCGGCGCGCCCCGCCCGACACGGGCGGAGAGCTGGTAGATGCGGATGTCGAGCGTATCGCCGGGGCCGAGCGGCGCGCCCCAATCGGCGGTCTGCTGGGCCGCGGTGTAGAGCGCGCTGGTGATGGCCGTGCTCAGCACCCGCTTCACCGTGGCGCCGTCGAGGATCTCTACCTCATAGGCTTCCAATTCCTCGGCTAGCGGCACCTCCAGCCCGCCCCAGCTGTCGGCGGCGAGTGCGCGGGATCGTCGCGTCCAGCGGATCGTCAGATCGCCGGGAATGCGCGGACTACGCCACGGCTGTTCGACATGGGCGATGGAGAACGGCCGCAGGCCGGCGCCCGCGGGCGTGAAAGCCTGCGCGACGTAGGTCTCGTCGCTGACGGGGCGGCTCGCCGGGCCGATGCGCCAGTTCCACGGGATGCCGAGATCGGGCTCGGCGATTGGTAGCGTGGCGAGGCTGTCGTCGAGCACCACGACGCGGGCGCCAACCGGCGCAGGGTTACCCATCGCACCTTCCGTACCGCGCTGGCCACGCAGGAGACGTGTCAGCCGATACCGACCGGGCGCCAAGAGTTCCGCCGCGCCCGCCTGCACGATCTCCCAGACCCCCGGCGCGGTTTCCACCGCCAGCGCGTTCGCCACGCCGAACAGGGTCAGGTCCGTGACGCTTTCCAGCGTGCCGGTCAGCAGATCGACTACCAACACGTTGCCGATGTCGAAGCGCGACGTCGGCCCCGCGTAGAGGTCCGAGACCAGCGTCCCGATCCGGGCGCGACTACCGAACGTGGTCAGCAGCTCGAAGCCATCCGTCGAGGGGCTGCGGAACACCGCCATCTCGCCGGGCCAGGGAACCGCGTGCGCCGCCGCGAAAGGCCGATGCGCGGGCTGATCTTCGGTCAGCTGCGGCAGATCAAGGAGGACCGCTTCTGGCGCACCGAAGACGACCGCCTGCGACAGCACCGAAGGTCGCGGAGCGCCGGGCGGCAGGTCGTAGGCCTCCCGATCCTGGCGCACCGCCTCGATGCCGCGCGCGTCGGCATCGGCAATCGATATGAGCCGCAGCGGGATTGATCGGCCGTCGTGGGCGAGCGTCAGCACATCGGTCGGGTCAAGCGCGAGCCGCGAGGGCGGCAGGCGAAACACCGCGCTCTCGCGACCGGTCCAGGCTTCCATCAGCGCGCGTCGGCAGCGACGCTCCGCTTCCTCGGGCGGCACCGCCATGGGGAAGCTCTCCGAGGCGATGCGCGTCGTGTCGACAGTGATGCGCCGGGCCTCGACCTGCGCCGCCTCGTAATCCTCGTCGGCGCGGGCCACCTGCCATTTGAGGGCCTGGGGCAATTCTGTCTCCTGGCCACGGGTCAGTTCGAGAACGTCGCCCTCGCGCGCGGCGACGAAATCGTCGGGGGTGACGCTTGCCACCGCCGCCCGCCCACGCGTGACGAAGCGAATCACGCCCTCGGTCTCCACGGCATCGAAGCCAAAATGCCGCGCCAGCGTGGTGATCGAGGCGCGCGGACTTTCCAGCGCGCCGATCACATAGCCCTCGACCGCTCCCCAAAGGCCGGTGACGTCGATGCGGTCCCCCTGCAGTCCCGCGCGCAGGCAGAGATGCCGCACAAGCGCGGCGAGCGACACCGCCCCGAGGCGGCCGGTCAGCCAATGGCCGAGCCGCCAGTTGGGGCCGTCGGTCCAGACTTCGGTCAGTTCGGGAAAGAACGGGTACGGCCGTGCGTCCCAGGTCCAGGCTGCGCATTCCGGCACATTGACCATCCGGCCGCCGTAGACCGAGGACAGTGGGTTGTTCGCGGCCTCACCCCAGAACAGGAAAGTTGCCTCGAGATACGCGCGCTGGATCGTGTCGTCGCGCCAGCCCCGCGAGAAATACGGTGTGAAGCTCTCCGACGATTTTGGGTCGAAGAACACGTTCGGCTGGTTGGTGCCGCGGTCGATGGCCGGACAGCCGAGTTCGGTGAAGCGGATGGGTTTTGACTGCGGCACCCATGCGGTTGGCGTGCCGCTCTCCACGCCGCTCGGGCGGTCGTAATGCGCGTTCGACCACCAGCTGCGCATATCCTTGTAGCGGAAGACCCATAGCTTGCCCGCGCCACCGTCCGTGATTGGCGTGCGCACCTGCGCCGACCGATCCGCCGCAGATGCATAAAACCAGTCGAAGCCTTCGCGGCCCGCGATGTTCGCCTGCAGATAGGCCCGGTCGTAGATCGCGGGCCAGCCTTCAGCCGCGTCCGCATGCCCGAACCCGTCGCGCCAGTCGGAGAGCGGCATGTAGTTGTCGATGCCGACGAAACCGATGTTGGCGTCCGACCAGAGCGGGTCGAGGTGGAAATGGACGTTGCCGCTGCCGCCGCCCGGATGGTGGCCGAAGTACTCCGACCAGTCGGCCGCGTAGCCGATCGCCGTGCCAGCCCCGAGAATGGCCCGCACATCGGTGGCGAGCGCCTTCAATGCGGTGACGGCAGGATAGGCGCTCGCACCCGAGCGGATGGTGCTCAGGCCGCGCATCTCCGAGCCGATCAGGAAGGCATCGACCCCGCCCGCCACCGCGCAGAGATGGGCGTAGTGCAGCATCATGCGGCGTAGGCCCCAATCGCCGGACGGGCCGGTCCAGGAGACGGTCTCACCCGAGATCGCGAAGTCGGAAGGGTTGGCGCTGCCGAAGAAGCCGACACCTGGCTCGACGCCGTGGCCGTCTGGTCCACGCTCCCGGCATAGCCCGCCGCGGGCGAACAGGTGATCCGGCCGCGCCAGGGGAATGTGGGCTGGCCCGTCTCGGCGGCGTTGTCGGAATACGGGTTCGGCAGCGTGTTGCCGGGCGGGACATCCATCAGGATGAAAGGATAGAAGGTCACGCGCAGCCCGCGCGCCTTCATCTCTCGGATCGCCTGCACCACCGCGAAGTCGGCGGGCGTGCCGCCATAGACCGGGCGATCCTTGGCGTCGCGACTGACGAGGAAGGTATCGGCGCGGCTGACGCCATTGACCGACCAGCCGACTGGAGTCGTGGATTTGGTCTCAACCTCAACGCCCGGACGCAGCTTGCAGGAACCAGCGCGCAGATCGTCCCCGAACCATGCCACGGCGAGGCTGACGCTCTCGACAGCAGGTGCCATGGCCTGCAGGCGGTCTAGCGCCACGACCATGTCGGCGGTGTCGGGCAGAGCGTTCAGGTTTTCGGCCTGCGTCGCGCCGCTCGAGGACTTGCGGATGGCCTGCGTGGCATATGTGAACTCGCCCGAAGCCGGGATCATCGTGACGGCGCGGGTCAGCCCCTCGGCGGTGTCAGGGTCGGCGAGCGGCCGGAACACCTCGAAGGACAGCTGCGGCAGGCGGTTGCCGTAGGTCGAGAGCGCCAGTTCCTCGAAAACAACATAGGCCGTGCCGCGATAAGCGGGCGTGTTCGCCGCCCCCATCTTGGCCGAAATGAACGGATCGGCCGCCTGCGCCTCGTCGCCCGGATACCAGCGCCAGGTGACGCCGGAGAGGTCCATGGGTTTGCCGTCCGCCCATACGCGCCCGATGCCGGTGATCGGGCCTTCACACAAAGCGACGGCGAACGACGCATAGTACAGATACTCGGTGGTCTTGACCTTGCCGCCCCCGCCGCCCTTGCCACCGCCCTGCGTGGTGGTCTTCGTCTCCTCGCGGAAATCGGTGGCCCAGATGATGTTGCCGCCGATCCGCATCCGGCCGTAGAGCCGCGGGATCACCGCCCCCTCGCTCGAGGATGTGATGCGCAAGCTATCGAGCCGCGCGCCTTCGATCCGCTGGGTCGGTGCGAGCGAGGACACGATCCAGCTGTCGACGACCGAGCCGATGGTGGACCCGATGAAGCCGCCGATGGTCGCCGCGCTGACGCCGAGGATCGCGCCACCGATCGAGCCGCCGATGGCGGCACCGGCTGCGCCGAGAATGAGGGTGGCCATGTCGAGGTCTCAGCGTTGCGGAAACAGGAAAGCGAAGGCGATGCGCCGCCGCCAGGCTGCCGTGAGCGGTTCCTCGATCACGCCCAGCCGCTCGTATGCATGGAGGAAGGTATCGGGCCCGGTCAGGATCTCGACATGCTTGGCGACGGCGCGGGGCTTCATGCGGAACAGTACCAACGCGCCGGGACCGGCGTCGGCGGGCGACATCTCGATCATCATGCGTCGGGCGCCGATCGCCAGCACCTCGCGCGGTCCGGTCTCGCCCCAGTCCCGGCTGTAGGGCGGGATCGGGAACGGCTCAGGGCCTACGACTTCGCGCCAGACCCCTCGGGCGAGACCAAGGCAGTCGCAACCGACGCCGCGCAAGCTCGCCTGGTCGTGATACCGCGTGCCGAGCCAAGACCGGGCTGCCGCGATTACCTTGTCAGGATCGGCGGTGTTCACAGCACGCCTCCGTCGTGACCACCGTCCTTGGTGGCATAGCGCAGCACCGCGTCCTGGCCGGGGATATGCGGGAAGCCCCGGAAACTGGAGGTGTTGGCGAACTTGGCGCCGCAGGTCTCGATCCGCTTGTCGCAGCCTGCGCGGATGGTGAAGGCGTCGCCTTCGGCGATGGCCCGCACCGGCGCTTCGAGCAGGGTCATCACAGCGATACCGTCCTCGACGTCATAGCTTAGGCTCCAGACCCATTGATTTCATACTTCTGGCGTGATTCAGGCTCCGCAAGGAGATCTGATCGATGAGCAATCTGTATTGGCTGACCGACGCCCAGATGGAGCGCCTGAAGCCGTTCTTTCCCAAGAGCCATGGCAAGCCCCGCGTCGATGACGCGTCGCGTCCTCAGCGGCATAATCTTCATCAATCGCAATGGGTTGCGTTGGTGTGACGCGCCGAAGGAATACGGCCCGGCCAAGACCCTCTACAACCGTTGGAAACGCTGGAGCGACAACGGGGTCTTCGCCCGGATCATGGTGGGCCTGGCCACCGAAAGCGCCGAGCACAAGACGATCATGATCGACGCGACCTATCTCAAGGCACACCGCACTGCGTCGAGCCTGTGCGTGAAAAAGGGGGGCGCGGGCGCCAAATCGGGCGCACCAAAGGCGGTATGAACACCAAGCTGCACGCCGTTGCCGATGCCAAGGGGCGGCCGATCGGGTTCTTCATGTCCGCCGGGCAGGTCAGCGATTATACCGGCGCCGCGGCTCTTCTGGGCAGTCTGCCGAAGGCGGGTTGGCTGCTGGCCGACAGGGGCTATGACGCCGATTGGTTCAGAGAAGCGTTGAAAGACAAGGGGATAAAGGTTTGCATCCCCGGCCGGAAATCCCGCAAGAAGGCCGTCAAATACGACAAGCGGCGCTACAAACGGCGCAACCGGATCGAGATCATGTTCGGCCGGTTGAAGGATTGGAGGCGCGTCGCCACCCGATACGACCGGTGCGCGGAAACGTTCTTCTCCGCGATCATGCTAGCCGCAACCGTTTTGTTCTGGTTATGACCCGAGAACGAGTCCTGAGCCTACCGGATGCTCAGCAACCGCGCCTACATCGGTGACGCGGTCCACAAAGGCGAAAGCTATCCCGGCGAGCACGACGCGATAATCGACCGCGAAGCGTGGGATCGCGTCCACGCCATCCTGCAGGAAAGCCCCCGCAAGCGTACCGCCCGGACTCGCGCCGACACGCCCGCACTGCTAAAGGGACTACTCTTCGGTCCCGATGGCGCCGCGTTCTCGCCGACCCATACTCGCAAGGGCGACAGGCTCTACCGCTACTACGTCAGCCAGACGGTGCTGAAGCACGGTGCCGGGTCATGCCCCGTGGGCCGCTTGCCAGCAGGGGAGATCGAGGCTGCGGTCATCGACCAACTCCGTGCAGTATTCCGCCAGCCGGAGATCGTGGCGGGGACGTGGAAAGCTGCACGCGTCCACGCCGACGGCATAACCGAATCCGACGCCCGCGCGGCCCTGCAGCAGCTCGATCCGCTGTGGGACGAACTGTTCCCCGCCGAGCAGGCACGCATCGTGACTTTGCTGGTAGAGCGCGTCGACATGCGCACAGACGGGTTGAACGTCCGGCAGCGCGTCGATGGGCTGAGCGGCCTCGCGCGCGAGATAATGTCCGGCGGGATCGGAGAAGCCGCATGACACGCGGCATGCCGATCCCCGAGACTGTCACGCTCCACATCCCGTTCCGCGTCGTGAAACGCGGCGGGCGGAAGGAGATGCAATTGCCGGACAGCGCCGCGCAACCGCGGCGGACTGACAACACACTCGTCAAGGCACTGGCGCGCGTGTTCCGCTGGAAGCGCATGCTCGAGTCGAGCGAGTACGCAACGGTCGCCGAATTGGCCGAGCGCGAGGGCATCGCATCCTCCTACATGACCCGCGTCCTGAGCCTAACCCTGCTCGCGCCCGACATCGTTGAGGCGATCCTGGACGGCAAGCAGGGGCCGAACGTGACGCTAGGGAGCGTTCTTCGGCCCTTCCCGCTTGACTGGAGCGGTCAGCATGACGCGATGGGAGCGGCCTCATCGAACGAGGACGACAAGCCTGTCCTTTCCTCGCGCTGTTCAATCGGCTAGTAGAATCGGAGGTTTGGGGCATCCAGCACGGTGTGCGAGGCCCCGCACATTCATTCCATGACCGGGGCGACTTTGGCAAAATTAACTCTCGAAAAACTTGAACGCCACCTGTTCGCGGCCGCCGATATCCTTCGTGGCAAGATGGATGCGTCGGAGTTCAAGGAGTACATTTTCGGAATACTGTTCCTGAAGCGATGCTCCGACGTGTTCGAGCAGCAGCGCGAGAAGATTCTGAAGGAACAACGTGCGCTTGGCCGGTCAGAAACGGAGGCCCTGCAGCGCGCAGATCATCCGTCCTCCTACACCAAAACCTTCTTCGTTCCTCCAGTCGCCCGCTGGGACAGACTCTTGAACGACGTCCACGCCAACGTCGCCAACGAGTTGAACAAGGCCCTCGAGGGGCTGGAAAACGAGAACCACAACGCCTTGAGGGGCGTGCTGGGGCACATCAATTTCGCCCGGAAGGTTGGCGAGTCGGAGATTCCGGACGAGCGGCTTCGCCGTCTCATCAGTCACTTCAACAAGTATCGCCTGCTCGACGAGGACTTCGAGTTTCCCGACCTCCTTGGCGCAGCCTACGAATACCTCATCAGCGAGTTTGCGGACTCTGCCGGAAAGAAGGCTGGCGAGTTCTATACGCCGCGCGGCGTAGTGCAGCTGATGGTCCGTATCCTCGATCCGCAGGGCGGCACATCGCTCTACGACCCCACCTGCGGCAGCGGCGGCATGCTGAACCAGGGCTACGAATACGCCCTGCAGCACGACGGCCGGCGGCTGAGCCTCTATGGCCAGGAGGACAACGGCGCGGTCTGGGCCATCTGCCGGATGAACCTACTCCTCCATGGCATCCCTGACGCCGACATTCGGAACGGCGACACGCTCGTCGATCCGAAGCATATCGAGGACGGCCACCTCATGCGATTCGACCGGGTGATCGCCAATCCGCCCTTCAGTCAGAACTACAGCAAGCGCGGGATCCAGTTCGGCGACCGCTTCCGCTTCGGCTGGTGCCCCACCACGGGCAAGAAGGCTGACCTGATGTTCGCCCAGCACATGCTGGCCAGCCTGAAGCAGACCGGGAAGATGGCTGTGGTGATGCCGCATGGCGTGCTGTTCCGTGGCGGCGAAGAGAGGAAAATTCGGATCGCTCTGCTCGAAGAGGACTGCATCGAGGCCGTGATCGGCCTGCCGCAGAACCTCTTCTACGGAACCGGCATCCCAGCCTGCATCCTTGTGATGCGCCACCCGGACGGGAAGCCGGACGCGCGCAAGGGCAAGGTGCTCTTCATCAACGCGGACCGCGAGCATCGCGAAGGGCGCGCGCAGAACTTCATCGACCCGGAGCACATCGAGAAGATCGTCAGCGCCTACGACGCGTTCGCTGACGTGCCCGGCTTCGCGGCGGTCATCGACAACACCGCCATCATCAAAGACGAAGCTGGCAACCTGAACATCCGGCGCTATGCCGACAGCAGCCCACCGCCCGAGCCCCACGACGTGCGCGCCCACCTTCATGGGGGCGTGCCGAAACGGGAAATCGAGAGCATCCGCCCGCATGCTCAGGCACAAGGCTTCGACGTCGACACGCCGTTCGTCGACCGCGATACCGACTACGCCGAGTTCGCTGATGCCGTCGAGAAGCGTGCCGATATCAGGGCCCAGGTCGAATCAAACCCCGGCGTTGCGACGCGGCAAGGTGAGATGGTCGCGGCCTTCGATACCTGGTGGTCGTCGGCGCGGACCGGGTTGGCCGAGCTTCCCGAAACCAAGCGCCTGATGCCGCTGCGTCGCGAGATGCTCGACAGCTTCGAGCCCGCCATGCTGCCGGTCGGCTGCCTCGACCGCTATGCGCTGATGGGCTCCATCGCGGGCTGGTGGGACGAAATCCGCTACGAGCTGCGCGTCATCGTCGAGAACGGGTTCGCCGAACTGGTCGACGGCTGGGTCGAGACATTGCGCTCGGCGCTGGAGGATGAAGACGCCGATGACGACGAGGACAGCGACGCCAAGAAGACCGTCAAGGTCACGCTGGAGGAGCTGCTCGCCCATCCCTTCGTGCGCCATCGCATGGCGGACTACGTCACCGAGCTGTCCGCTGCGCAGGCTGAGGTGGAGCGGATCAAGGCCGAGAAGGAAGCCTGGGAGACCGGCGACGGGGTCGAGGGCGCCGAGGACTGGCTGGACGGAGCCGAGGAAGGCAGCAACCTCGCCAAGGAGCTGGAAAAGCGGCGCAAGGAACTGCGCGCCGAAATGAAGGACGACGACAAGCGCCGGAAGGAGCTGGTGAAGACCACGGGCACCGGCAAGCCGTCCAAGGGCTCCATCGACTGGATGCGCGCGCAGGGCATGGATGTGCGGGAGTTCGAGGCCGAACTGACAGCGATCGAACACCGCCTCGCCCCGCTGGTCGAGGAGGCGGAGACCATCGACGCCATGCTCGCACCCTATGAGGCGATCAAGGAAGAGCTGAAGGAAGCGCGCGCCACGCTGCGGCGGCTCAAGGCGGCGTTCGTCGAGCGGCTGACGGCCGCACGAGCCGAACTGGACGACGACGATTGTCGCGAACTGGTGCTCGACATCGACCGCGAGCGACTACTCGACCGGCTTGAGCGCGCCCGCGTCCGCCGCGTCGGCGCTCTGGTGGCCGACTTGGAGCGTCTCTGGGACAAGTATCGCGTCAGCCTCGCGAGGATCGGGAGCCGGAGGGCGGACGCGACGGCGCGGCTTGATGGATACCTGAAGGAACTCGGGTATGCGTGAAGATCCCACGATCAGGATAGGAGACCTAGCCGATGGGATCAGGGGTGTCTCTTATCGCCCAGAGCATCTGCAAGAGGACTTTGGACGGGATCGAACGGTTCTTCTTCGCTCCACGAATATCCAAGACGGGCAGCTAGATTTCACATCGATACAGATCGTGCCGAGCTACTTGGTAAAACCCGCTCAGTCTGTTGGAGAGGGCGACCTTGTCGTTTGCATGTCGAACGGATCGAAGGCGCTTGTTGGCAAGGCGGCGCGATACAAGGGCGAGTACGGCGCGCCGCTCACTGTGGGAGCCTTCTGCTCAGTATTTCACCCGAAGACCGAGAGCGATTCCGCGTTCCTGCGTCACGTATTTCAGGGTGAGCAGTTTCGGCGAAGCATCGACATCATTCTTTCGGGAAGCGCAATCAACAACCTCAAGAACAGTGACGTCGAAGGGATTTCAATAAGGGCCCATAGCCCGACAGAGCGAGCGACGATCGCGGACATCCTCGATGCCATCGATGACGCGATCCTCGAAACTGACACGGTGATCGAGAAGCTCCTTCTAGTACATCAGGGGCTTGTTCACGACTTGACCACTCTCGGCTTGAGCAAATCAGGTGAGATCAGGCGCGCAGATCAACTTGAGGAATTCCACGAAACCGACTTGGGCCCGCTCCCACACTCATGGTGCGTGAAGTCAATTGGGCGCATGGCCAAAGACTTGGCTCTTGGAACGGCCGCGCGGGGTGCGAACGATGGACAGGATCAGCTGCGGCTTCTGAAGATGGGCAACCTTGGCTGGGACGCACTGGATACTTCGACTTGCGAGCTGATCGATGTCGACCGAGTTGTCCATTGGAAGGATGCCCTTCTCCTAGACGGCGATCTTCTTTTCAATACGCGGAACACGCCTGAGCTTGTCGGAAAGACAGCGGCATACGACCAAGACGACCAAAGGACGGTCTGCGACAATAATATCCTTCGTATTCGCTTTCCCTCCGAAGAGATGGATGGCCGTTTTGCAGCAGCCTACATGGCGAACGGGCGCGGAAAGTCGAGACTCATGACCCTCGCCACAGGAACGACATCGGTTGCGGCCATCTATTGGAGAGATTTGCGAGACTTCCAATTGCCGGTCCCTCCGCGTGAAGAACGAGAAGAGATTGTCCGGCGACTACAGGTCTCACGGGACACGATCCGTCGGGAAAAGGAGTCCCGCGTAAAGCTCTCCAACCTCCGCGAAGGTCTGCGCGATGACCTCCTCACCGGCCGTAAGCCTGTGGTGGCCATTCGTGAGGCTGCCGAATGAGCCAACAGGACCGTCTGGACGAATTGAATGTCGTCGAACGCCCGCTCCTGCGCCAGCTGGGCGTCATGGGTTGGACCCATGTCGAGGGCGCCGACGAGGACCCAAGCACCGGTCGCAAGGACTATCACCTGCTCGGGCGCGACACCTTCCAGCAGACGCTGTTGCGCGACCGGCTCGAGGCCGCGCTGCGCCGCCTGAACCGCAACGACGACGGGTCCGAATGGCTGGATGAACGCCGCATCAGCCAGGCGATCTCGCTGCTCGAGCGGCCGACCTCGCGGGACTTCATCGCGATCAACGAGGAGCTGCACGACAAGATCGTGCGCGGCGTCAATGTCTCGGGCCCCGATGGCGAGCACGAACGCCGCGTGCGCTTCATCGGCTTCGAGCCGGGCGACGAGAACGAATTCGTCGCAGTCAACCAGTTCCGCGTGGACCCGCCCGGCGCAGTCGGTGACCGCGGGTACATCGTGCCGGACATCGTGCTGTTCGTGAACGGCCTGCCGCTGGTGGTGATCGAGGCCAAGAGCCCCGCTGTCACCGACCCCATCGCGACCGCCATCGACCAGATGCGCCGCTACGCCAACCGGCGCGTGCCCGAAAAGAACGAGGGCGCGGAGCGGTTGTTCTGGACGAACCACCTGCTCGTCGCCACCGACTACTACGACGCCCGCGTCGGCTCGGTCACCGCCCGACCGGACGACTTCCTCCCATGGCGCTCGGTCAAGCCGGTCGGCATCGAGCAGACGCGCGCCGCGATGGACGAGGTGTGCGGCGAGATTGGCAAGGCGCCGGGCACGGAACTGGTGCAGCAGGAGGTTATGGCGGCGGGCCTGCTGCGGCCGCAGTACCTGCTCGATGCGCTGCGCTCGTTCACCGTCTACATGACGACGGACGACGGCGTCCGCATCAAGGTGGTGCCCCGCTATCAACAGTTCCGTTCGGTGCACATCGCGCTGCAGCGCCTGCAGGAGGGCAAGACCCGCCGTCAGGATGGCATGAGCGACCGCCGCGGCGGCATCATCTGGCACACCCAGGGCTCGGGAAAGAGCCTGACGATGGTGTTCCTGGTCAGGAAGCTCCGGACGATCGCGGCGCTCCGACGGTTCAAGGTGGTCGTGGTCACCGACCGCACCGACCTGGAGGATCAGCTGTCCAAGACGGCGAAACTGGCCGGCCAAGTCATGCGGGTCGCGCGGAACGCCGATGGCGCGAAGACGCATCTTGGCCGGCAGGAGCCGGACCTCGTGTTCGTCATGATCCAGAAGCTGCAGGAGCGGAACGGCGAAGGCGATGAGCAGGAGATCGTGTTCGCGGCCGAGAACGACGAGCAGCCTGACGCCAAGGGCGAGAACCTGCTGCCAGCCAAGACCGACGAGCTGCGCTCCGGCAAACTGGTCGCGAAGATCGGCGAGCGAAAGGCGTTCCCCGTCTTGAACGAGAGCGAGGACGTCCTCGTCCTCATCGACGAGGCGCACCGCTCGCACACCAGCGGGCTCCACCAGAACCTCCTCGACGCTCTGCCGAACGCCGCGCGCATCGGGTTCACCGGGACGCCGATCGAAGAGAAGAACAAGAAGAAGACGCGCGAGATCTTTGGCACCTACATCGATCGCTATCTCCTCCGGGACGCAGAGGCCGACGGCGCCATCGTGAAAATCCTCTACGAGGGGCGGGAGCTGAAGGCCGACGTCACGGACAAGGGCACGCTGGACGGCTTGTTCGACGCCACCTTTGCCGGAAAATCGGCCGACGAGCGCGAGGCGATCAAGGACCGCTACGCAACGCGTGCGCGTGTCCTCAACGCGGCTGACCCGCTGAAGGCCAAAGCGATCGATGTGCTCCGGCACTACATCGTCAACATTCTCCCCAATGACCTCAAAGCGCAGCTCGTCGCAGCGAGCAGGGAGTTGGCGGTCCAGTACGTCGACGCCTTGAATGACGCCCGCGACGAGATCGTTGCCGCCATCGAGGGCGCTGCAGACATCCTGAAGGATATCGCTCCGGAAGACGCGCAGGAGGCTGGCGGCGACGTGGCATTCCTCTCCACGGCGCTGCCCTATCTGGGCGCGATCAAGGCGCTCGAGTTCGCGGCGGTCATATCCGTGGACCACAACGACCTACCCCATCTGAAGGCCTGGGGCGGTGTTTCAGAGACGAAGCAGCGCATCGAACGCTTCAAGAAGCCGCTGTCCCAGGACGCGCTCGCGATCCTGGTGGTGAAAAGCAAGCTGCTCACCGGCTTTGACGCCAAGGTCGAACAGGCGATGTATCTCGACCGGGCCATATCGGGCGCCGAGCTACTGCAAGCCATCGCTCGCACCAACCGGACGGCGGGGGAGGCCAAGCGCTTCGGTATCGTCGTCGACTACTACGGTGTCGGAAAGAACCTCGCGGACGCTTTGGCGATCTACGACGCGGAAGACCAAAGCGATCTGACCGGCGGCATCGGAAAGCCTGAAGACCTCTTGCCGGAGCTGCGGCAAGTGCGTGACGCAGTGGTCAAACACTTCTCCGATGTCGGGATAACCCTCGGGTCCGACCTGCAAGCCTTCGTCGACGCATGCGTGGCCAAGCTGAAGGACCAGAAGTTCCGGGCTCAGTTCCTCGTTCTCGTCAAGAAACTCGTCGGCTTGTTCGCTGCCCTCATGCCGCGCCCCGAGGCACGGCCATTCACGCGTGACGTGAAGATTTTTGCGTTTATCGCCAAGGCTGCGGCCAACCTTTACCGCGATCGTTCGCTCGACGCCCGGGGGGTCGCCCACAAGGTTCAAGCCATGCTCGATGCCTTCATCGCGGCGCACGGCATCGATCCGAAAGTACCTCCAATCGAGATCCTAGACCCGAACTTTGCCGCCGAGGTGGCGCGAAAACCGAGCGGTCGGGCGAAGGCGGCGGAAATGGAAAACGCCTTGCGCCATCACATCTCGATTTCCTTCGAGAAGGACCCTGCGAAGTACAAAACGCTCAGCGATCGCCTTGAGGGCATTCTCACGAGCCACCACGAGGACTGGGATGAGATTGCCCGGCAACTTCAGGCGCTGATCGACGAAGCTACCGCTCGCTCCGATGGCGGCTTCTCGGTCCACGGTCTTGAACCTCATACCGAAGCTCCGATCTTCGGCATCCTCCGCCTGCGCTATGGCAATGATGATCGAGATGCGGACTTGGCAGAGCTTTCCGCTAAGATCGTTCAGCACTTACGAGAGGAAAGCGCTGTCTCAGGGTTCTGGGACAATCCGGTAAGCCAAGAGGAGGCCAGGCGCTGGATTTTCCAGCATCTCGACAACTGCAGCATCTTCGATTTCGGTGACTTGGACGCGATTGCTTCCGACTGCATGGGGGTAGCGAGGGCGAACCGAGCGGCATTTACGTCATGAGCGAAACGATCGAGATCGACGAGCTCGTCTTCTCAGTTAAGCGAAGCACAAGGCGGAGAACGGTCGGCGTTACGGTCGAACGAGACAAATCTCTCGTTGCCCATCTCCCGCAGGGAGTAGCGCTAGATGTGGCGACAAGGCTTATAGCCTCAAAGCTATTATGGGTTCACCAAAAGCTCGCTGAGCACGGCGAAACTGCGCGCGACGACGTTTTCCGGATCCCAGAGTTTGTGGATGGTGAAGGCTTCCATCTGCTTGGGAAGCACTATCGCCTCAAACTCGTCGATGTTCCCAAGAACGTGACCGGTGTGCCGAGCGTCAGGTTCGAGGGCGATCGGATTCTGTTGCGGCGAGAGCAAGCTGCCTCGGGGGGCAAGCGGATTGAAGAATACTATACTAGGGCGGCACATCCTTACCTGAATGAGACTGTTCAGAGGTGGAAGAGAATCGTTGGTGTGGAGCCCGGGCGCTTCGTCCAGGTAATGGATCTTGGATACAGGTGGGGCTCATGCAGCGAGGACGGGACATTGAACTTCCACTGGCGGACAATGCAGCTGCCACCCAGGATCATCGAATATGTTGTCGTGCACGAGCTAGTGCACATCAAGGTTCCAAACCATTCAGAAAAATTCTGGAAAATGATCGGTTCAGTCATGCCAGACTATGAAAGCCGTAAAGCTTGGCTGAAGCAAAAAGGTGGCGAACTTTGAAGGCATTGGCACAAAATCGTGTGTTCTTTGACGCCCATTCTAAATTGGCGGCATAATTCAATCATTCGGTCACCTTCATGAAGCCCCGCTCGATCAACATTTTCCTTCTCGACGGCGATCCGAACGGCATTCGGGTGGCACAGATCTCGATGTCAACTATCCAAGCCATTGCCTTTCGACGCAATCAGCTACGTCGGGTTCGGGAAGCTTTCCCGGAGATCGAACGGCCAGGCGTCTACATCCTCATCGGTGCCGATGAAGACGCGCAGGACAGGCAGCTTGCGTATATCGGCGAGTCCGAAGGCGTCGGCGCACGACTATCGTATCATAACTCGAATGAGGCCGGTCGCGATGCCAAAGGATTTTGGACCGACACGGTCGTGCTAATCAGCAAGGACGAGAACCTGACCAAGAGCCACGCGCGCTATGTCGAAGCCTGCCTGATCCGGGGCGTCGTTAGCAATCCCCGCTGGACCCTGCCCAACACGCGCACGCCGTCTGACGACGCGGGCAAGCTACCACTCCCCGACCGCGCAGCCATGGACGAGTTCGTGGATCAGACAAAAACGCTGGTTGGAGCCCTGGGCTGGGATCTCTTCCGAGAAGTCCGCGGTCGAGCACCGGAGCAGACGGCAGGGCGAGAACTGCCAGAGGCTGAAATCCATGAAAGCCCTCGGTTCTTCTTCCGAGGCGAGGGCTTCGCGGCAGAGATGGAAATTGGGCCCTCCGGGGATTTCGTCGTCGCAGCAGGTTCGAGGGCAAGGGTCCGGACGACGCGAACAATACCGAGAGGGACGGTCACGCTCCGGAACACTCTGGTCGAGAAGGGTGTCCTCCGCGAGGAAGGCGATTTTCTTGTCTTCACAAGCGCCTACAGCTTCACGTCTGCCTCTGCCGCAGCTGCGGCGGTCATTGGTGCGAGCGCCAATGGCCGGATCCTCTGGAAGCTCCCGGACGGACGCAATTACGCTGACTGGGAAGCCTCTCAAGGCATGTCAGACTGCGCCTCCGAGTGAGGCCGCCAAGGCGGTAGCAAGTTGGAATTCTGTTCCATCTCGCTAACGCCACCCACGTCGAACCGCTTCGCGGACGATCTCAAAAAGTTTTCCGCTTTCAGTTACTTGCAAGAAATTCACCAAATCCGCGCAGTCATGAGGTCCGGAGAATATCGCCCCTAAGAGACCGCTTCCGGGCCGCCCGGCGCCGACGGCGGTGCTCAGCCCCTCCCGCATAACCCTCGAAAACAACGAGAAAATCCGGCCGTAGCCGGATCGGGAGAACGCTTTCGCGAGGGCAAGTGGCGGGGAGACAGGGATTCGAACCCTGGGATGGCTCTCACCATCAACGGTTTTCAAGACCGCCGCATTCGACCACTCTGCCACCTCCCCGGTCGCATTCCCTCTAAGCGCTCGCCCGCGGCGAGGCAAGAGGGCCATCGGGAAAACTTGCCGAAGCCTGTGCAGCAGGCTTTCAAAGGGCAGGTCTGCGCGTTATGATCCGCCCCAAAGCGGGCCCCTGCGCCCGCAGCAGCGCAACGACCGGACAACCGGCAGCGGGGCCGCGCGCGCCCCGGATACAGGCAAGGAAACGTACGACATGCACCGCAAGAGCCCACCCGCCCGCCCGCTGACCCGGTTACCGGCCCTGGGGCTTGGCCTGTTGTTGCTGGCCGGTTGCGAAGAAGGCGCCAACCTGTCCCTGTTCCAGCCAAAGGACAAGGAGGCCGCCACCAGCAGCGAAACCCGCAGCACCAAGCTGGTCGAGCGCGATGTCGAAGCACCCGAGGTGTTCCAGGTGACCGAGGCCGGTCTGTGGGACGGGCGCCCCTCGCTGGGCGGTGTCTGGGTGGCGCATCCCGACGTCAAGGAACCCGAGCGGGTGATCATCCGCAACGCCACCAACGACAAGTTCGTGATCGGCGCCCTGTTCCGGCGCGAGCGCGAGATTCCCGGCCCCCGCATCCAGGCCTCGTCCGATGCCGCCGCCGCGCTGGGTATGCTGGCCGGTGCCCCGGTCGAGTTGAACGTGACCGCGCTGCGCCGCGAAGAGGTGCAGGAAGAACCGCCGCTGGACGAAACCATCGCCCAGGCCGATGCGGTCGAACCGCTGCCCGAAGTGGCCGAAACCACGCTTGACCCGGTGGCCGGTGCCGCCGCCGCGATCGAGGCGGCCGCCCCCAGCCCGGCTCCGGCCGCAGCCCCCGCTCCGGCAACGCCGCCCAAGCCCAAGGCGCAGGCCTCCTCGCTGGACAAACCCTATATCCAGATCGGCATCTTCAGCGTCGAGGCCAACGCCAAGAGCGCTGCCGATCAGATGCGCTCGGCGGGCATGGTACCGACGATCCGGCAAGAGACGACCAGCGGCAAGAGCTTCTGGCGTGTCGTGGTCGGCCCCGCCCAGTCGAAATCCGAACGCACCGCGCTTCTGAAACAGGTTCAGGGCACCGGGTTTTCGGACGCCTATGCAGTGAAGAAATAAGACGGGAGGCTTTCCCAGTGCCGTTTACCATCCGCTCCGCCCTGCTGGCCCTGGGCATGGCCCTGACCGCCCTGCCCGGGTTCGCCTATGACACCTCGGCCCGCGCCGCCTATGTGCTGGATCAAAGCACCGGCACCGTGTTGCTGACCAAGAACGCCGACGAAGCGCTGCCGCCCGCGTCGATGTCCAAGCTGATGACGCTCTATGTCACCTTCGAGGCACTGCGCGACGGGCGCCTGACCCTGGACGAGCGCCTGCCGGTCTCGCAGCACGCGATGAGCTATGGCGGCTCGACCATGTTCCTCAATACCACCGACCGGGTGCGGGTCGAGGACCTGCTGCGCGGCATCATCGTGCTCAGCGGCAACGATGCCTGCGCGGTGATCGCCGAGGCGCTCAGCCCCGATGGAACCGAGGCCGGGTTTGCCCGCTTCATGACCAAGCGCGCCCAGCAGATGGGCATGACCCGCTCGACATTTGCCAATTCCAACGGCTGGCCGGCGGCGGGGCATCTGATGTCGGTGCATGATCTCGCGGTGCTGGCGAACCGGCTGATCACCGATTTCCCCGAGTACTACCCGCTGTTTGCCGAGACCGAGTTCGCCTTTGACGGCCGCGCGCCGTCGAATGTGCGCAACCGCAACCCGCTGCTCAAGCTCGATATCGGGGCCGACGGACTCAAGACCGGGCATACCGCCGAGGCGGGCTATGGCCTAGTGGGGTCGGCCCGTCAGGGCGACCGCCGGGTGATCTTCGTGCTCACCGGTCTCGAGAGCGAGGCCCGTCGCGCAGAGGAGGCCGAAGCGATCGTGAACTGGTCCTTTCGCCACTTTGCCACCAAAACCGTCGCCCGCGCCGACGCCCCGGTCGCCCAGGCCCAGGTCTGGATGGGAGCAAAACAATCGGTAGGTCTGGTGCCGGCCGAGGATCTGAGCCTGCTGCTGCCGGTCCTGTCCGACAAGCGGATCGAGGCCGAAGTGGTCTATGACGGCCCGATCAACGCGCCCATCGCCAAGGGCCAGCAACTGGCCGAACTGGTGATCAAGCCCGACGACCTGCCCGAAATCCGCCGCCCGCTGGTTGCGGCCGAGGCGGTGCCGGCGGGTGGCTTCGTTGTGCGGATCAAGACCGCCGCCAACCTGCTGCTGCGCCAGCTCAACGCCGGACCGGCGGAGGCGATGTGAGCGGTACAGGACTGTTCCTGACCTTCGAAGGTATCGACGGATCGGGTAAATCCACCCAGGCGCGGCTGCTGGCCGAGACCCTGCGCGCGGCGGGCCATGACGTGGTGCTGACGCGCGAGCCGGGCGGCTCGCCCGGGGCCGAGGAAATCCGCCGTCTGGTGCTTGAAGGCGATCCCGACCGCTGGTCGGCGGAAACCGAGATCCTGCTGTTTACCGCCGCCCGGCGCGACCATCTGGAACGCACCATCGAACCGGCGCTGGCCGCGGGTCGCGTGGTGATCTGCGACCGTTTCGCCGACAGCACCCGCATGTATCAGGGTCTATCGCGCGGCGATCTGCGCCAGCTGGTCGACCAGCTGCACGCGCTGATGATCGGGCGCGAGCCGGACCTGACCCTGTTGGTTGACATGGATCCCGAAACCGGCCTGAGCCGTGCCAAGGGCCGACAAGGCAGCGAGGAACGGTTCGAGGATTTCGGCCCCGAGCTGCAACAGCGCATGCGCGCCGGATTTCTCGACCTGGCGCGGGAATATGCCCACCGGTTCCGCATCATCGACGGCAATCGCGACATGGACAGCGTGGCGGCGGATGTGACAGAGATCGTTCTGACCCATCTGAACCGGACCCGATGACCGACGAGATCCCAGCCCCGGACCAGGCGCCCGGCGCGCCGCATCCGCGCGAGACGCCCCGCCTGTTTGGCCAGGACGCCGCCGAACAGGCGTTCCTGAGCGCCTATGGCTCGGACCGGCTGCATCACGGCTGGCTGCTGACCGGGCCCGAGGGGGTGGGCAAGGCAACGCTGGCCTGGCGCATCGCGCGCTTTCTGCTGGCCACACCGCCACAATCCGACGACGGGCTGTTCGGCGCCCCGCCCCCGCCCGATACGCTCGACATCGACCCCGAACACCCGGTTGCGCGCCGGATGCAGGCGGGGGCCGAACCCGGGCTGGCGGCGATCACCCGCTCGCTTAACGATCAGGGGCGCCTGCGCGCCGAGATCGTGGTCGAGGATGTGCGCAAGCTGGGCCGCTTCTTCGGTCTCAGCGCGGCCGATGGCGGGCGGCGCGTGGTGATCGTGGACAGCGCCGACGAGATGAACACCAGCGCCGCCAACGCGCTGTTGAAGATGCTCGAGGAACCGCCCGCGCGCACCACGCTGCTTCTGGTTTCACACCAACCCTCGCGCCTGTTGCCGACCATCCGCTCGCGCTGTCGCACCCTGCGCCTGACACCGCTGTCGCCCGCCGACATGCAATCGGCGCTGGAACAGGCCGGCGCCGGGACCGAGGTGATGCCCGAACATCTGGCCGCACTCGCCTCTGGCTCGGTCGGGCGGGCGCTGCGGCTGCTGAACCTCGATGGTCTGGCGCTTTATGCCGAGCTGATCGCGCTTCTGGATACGATGCCCCGACTCGACCGCCCGCGCGCGCTGGCGCTGGCCGAGGTTGCCGCCGCGCGCGGCGCGGCCGAACGGTTCGACCTGCTGCTGGGGCTCATCGACATCGCGCTGGCACGGCTGGCGCGCAGCGGGGCCACCGGCATGCCCCCCCAGCCCGAGGCCGCGATGGGAGAGGCGCAGGTTCTGGCCCGCCTCGCCCCCGACCCCGACAGCGGCCGCCGCTGGGCCGATGTGGCGGCCACCATCTCGGCCCGGGCCCGGCACGGGCAGGCGGTGAACCTTGACCCCGCAGCGCTTGTCCTAGATACGGTGTTCAAGATGCAGGATACCGCCAGCTGGGGCCGATGAGCACGACCGACACCACACCCGAGATCACCGACAGCCATTGCCACCTCGACTTCCCCGACTTCGAGGGGCAGCTGGACGAGATCGTGGCCCGCGCCGCGCGGGCTGGCGTGACCCGCATGGTGACGATCTGCACCCGGCTGAAGAACGAACCCGCCGTGCGCGCCATTGCCGAGGCGCATGCGCCCGTCTTCTATGCCGCCGGCACCCACCCGATGAGCGCCGCCGAGGAACCCATGGCCACGGTCGAGGAGCTGCTGGCGCTGGCCCGGCATCCGAAATTCGTCGGCATCGGCGAGACCGGGCTCGACTATCACTACACCGCCGACAGCGCCGAGGTGCAGCAGCGCTCGCTGCGCGTTCACATCCGCGCGGCGCAGGAAACCGGCCTGCCGCTGATCATCCACGCCCGTGCCGCCGATGACGACATGGCCCGCATCCTGGCCGAGGAATACCAGCGCGCGCCCTATTCCTGCGTGATGCACTGTTTCTCCTCCTCGCCCGCGCTGGCGCGAGCCGCACTTGATCTGGGGTTCTACCTGTCGATGTCGGGCATCGCCGCCTTTCCCAAAAGCCAGGAGTTGCGCGATATCTTCGCCGCCGCACCGCTCGACCGTCTTCTGGTCGAGACCGACGCCCCCTATCTGGCGCCGCCGCCCCATCGCGGCCGGCGCAACGAACCGGCCTATACCGCTCATACCGCACGGGTCGGGGCCGAGCTGTTCGGGCTGGATTACGCCGATTTTGCCGCCCGCACCCAGGCCAACTTCGACCGGCTGTTCACCAAGGCTGCCCGTTTCAAGGCCGCCGCATGAGCGACGAGCTGCGCTTTACCATCCTGGGCTGCGGCTCGTCCGGGGGAGTGCCGCGCCTGGGCGGCCATTGGGGCGACTGCGACCCGACCAATCCGCGCAACACCCGTCGCCGCTGCTCGATGCTGGTCGAGCGTGAAAGCGACGCAGGCGTGACAACCGTGCTGATCGACACCACGCCGGACATGCGCAGCCAGCTTCTGGATACCGGCACCGGGCGGCTTGACGCGGTGGTCTATACCCATTCCCATGCCGATCATGTGCACGGGATCGACGATCTGCGCATGATCGTGTTCAACATGCGCGCCCGCATTCCCGTCTGGGCCGATGGCGATACCCAGAACGCGCTGCTGTCGCGCTTTGGCTATGCCTTTGTGCAACCCGATGGCTCGCCCTATCCGCCCATCCTGAAGATGAAGACCATCGCGGGCCCCTTCGAGGTGGACGGCCCCGGTGGGCCGATCGCCTTTCGCCCGTTCCGGGTCGGCCATGGCTCGATCGACAGTCTGGGCTTTCGCATCCACGACCTGGCCTATCTGCCGGACGTGGCCGAGATCTATGACGCGGCCTGGGCCGAGTTGCAGGATCTCGATTGCTGGGTGCTGGACGCGCTGCGCCGGACCCCGCACCCGACGCATGCGCATCTGGACAAGTCGCTGGACTGGATCGCACGCGCCGCGCCCCGCCGGGCGGTGCTGACCAACATGCATATCGACCTGGATCACGACACTGTGGCCGCCGAAACCCCCGATCACATCACCCCCGCCTATGACGGGATGGTGATCCGCTACGCGCTCTGAGGCCGCCCTGCTGACGCGCCCTCATATGCCACCGCAACAAAGGGCAGGCTAGGCCATGTTCCAGGCGCTGATAGATGTGGTTCTGCCGGTTTTCCTGGTGATCGGCGCGGGGTACTGCACCACCTTTGCCGGATATTTCAAACCCGAGCATATCGACGGGGTGATGCGGTTCACCCAGGGCTTCGCCATCCCCTGCCTGCTGTTTCGCGCCATTGCCAATCTGGATCTGAACGCGGGCTTTGACCCGGCGTTGCTGGCCAGTTTCTACATGGCGGCGTTCTTATGTTTCACCGCGGGCCTGCTGGGCGCCCGGCTCCTGTTCAACCGCGATTGGGAAGACAGCGTCGCCATCGGCTTTTGCTGCCTGTTCTCGAACTCGGTCCTCTTGGGCCTGGCCATCACCGAGCGCGCCTATGGCCCCGAAAACCTGGTCGGCAACTATGCCATCATCGCCATCCACTCGCCCTTTTGCTATGCGCTGGGGATCACCACGATGGAGGTGATCCGCAATCGCGGGCGCGGCGGGCGCAAGATGGTGACCTCGGTCCTGAACGCCATGTTCCGCAACGTGCTGATCCTGGGGATCGCGTTGGGCTTTATCGTCAATCTCAGCGGGATCTCGCTGCCCCAGATCGCCGATGACGCGCTGTCGCTGATCATCCGCGCGGCGCTGCCCGGCGCGCTGTTTGCGCTGGGTGGTGTGCTGGTACAGTACCGGCCCGAGGGCGACACCCGCGTGATCGTCTATATCTGCGCCATCTCGCTGCTGCTGCATCCCGGTCTGGTCTGGCTGTTCGGCTCGGCGCTGGCGCTGCCGCAGGACCTGTTCCGCTCAGGCGTGCTGAACGCGGCCATGGCGCCGGGGTTCAACGCCTATATCTTTGCCAATATCTATGGCCGCGCCAAACGGGTCGCCGCCTCGTCGGTGCTGGTGGCAACCGCTGCCTCGATCCTGACCGTGTGGATGTGGTTGATGCTCTTGGGGTGAGTTGGGTTGACTTCGCCGTCCCGCGCCCCACAACTCGGACCATGACAGAGACAACCGCCCTGATCGTCGCCCACGGCCAGCCCTCGGACCCGGACCCGGCCGAGGCCGCGCTGGCCCGCTTTGCCGCCCGCGTCGCCGCCTCGGCGCCCGGGTTGAGCGTGCATTCGGCAACCCTGGCCGCTCCGGGCCGGCTGGAGGCCGTGCTGGAAGGGCTGCCCGAAACGGTCCCCATCTATCCCCTGTTCATGGCGCGGGGCTGGTTCGTCACTTCGGCCCTGCCGCGCCGTCTTGGCGGGCGTGCGAATCCGATCCTCGATCCGCTGGGGATCGACCAGGGCCTGCCCGCCCTGATCGCCGCGCATCTGGCAAAGGAGCTGGACCAGCGCGGCTGGCCCCTGGCCGACAGCGCGCTGGTTCTGGCCGCCCATGGTTCGGGGCGCAGCCGCAACCCAAGCGCGGTGGCCAATGGCTTTGCCGAGCAGCTCCAATCCCATCTGGGGCTGGCACGCCTGTCCGTGGGCTTTGTCGAAGAGACGCCCTCGATTACCGAGGCTGCCCGGAGGCATGGCGCGATGTCGCTTTGCCTGCCGTTCTTCGCCTGCGCCGGCGGCCATGCGAACGAGGACGTGCCGCAAGCGCTGGAACAGGCGGGTTACGCCGGTGATCTGCTGCCGGTATTGGGCGAGCTGCCGCCTGTTCCGGCGCTCATCGCGCGCCGGATTTCCGAGGCGGGCCGCTAGGCTCAGTTGCCGCTGGTCGAGGCCGAGAAGACCGGGATCGCCGGCGCCGCCGCGGCCGAGGTCGAAGCTTCGTTAAGCACCGCCACCCGCTCGGACGTCTGACCCAATACGCCGGACCCGCTCTGCGCCGCGTTCAGCGCCAGCCGCATCCACTCGCCAGCCCGCGCCATACCGACCGGAGCGCCAAAACCCTGACGCAGCTGGTGGCTGACCACCTCGCCATAGCCAAGCTGCCCGGCCGAGGCCAGCAGCGTCGCCGAGGCCAGCGCCATTTCCGCGTTATCGGTACGATAGCCGACGCCGAGGCAGATCTTGCCGCCCGAGATCAGGCTTGCCATCGGCTGGCCGGAATTCTGCAGGAAGGCCGAGGTTGCGGCGACCACCTCGGAGGGGGCCTTGGTATCGATCCCGACCATCTGCGGTGCCATCGCCTGGGCCAGGCCGGCGCATTGCTGCTCGACCTGCACGGCGGTCATGTTAGGTATGGTCACCTCAATCTGGCTCGCCTCGGTCATCGCCTGGCTGCGCGCCTGGCAGAATTGCTCGTTGAGCGCAAAAACCGGTTCACGCACCTGTCCCGGACGGCTGGGACCGCCGTTCGAGGTGGTCAGCAGATTGACCTCGTTGCAATGGGCATTGATCGAGACAGGCCCTGGCTGGGCAAAGCCGAAATTGGGCAGGGCCGCGCCGGTCGCCGCACGGGCAGTGACCACTTGGGAGGGCTGAACGGCCTGTGGCGCCGTCATCGCCATATGGGTCTGGGGCTGCACCGGTTGCACACCTTGCGGGGTCTGGATACCCAGCTGCTCGTTGCGATAGGTGCGCAGCAGCCCCCCCTGCCCCTGGCTGGCCAGGATCTGGTTATAGGGGGCCACATGGGCGCTGGCCAAAGCGCGCTGATGCGAGGTCAGCAGGAAGCCGCGCTCGTGATCGTCCAGATAGCCGTCGATCGGATAGCCCATATCGGACTGGAAATGCGAAATACCGGAACGGCTGCGCCGACCCAGAGACCCATCGACGGTGCCGACATTATAGCCGAAATAGTTCAGCGCGCTCTGCACTTCGCGGTTCTGCTGGCGCTGGGCCGAGGAGACACCGCTCGATTGATAGGTCCTGCGCTGGGTCTGCTGGCGCTGGCGCTGCTTGTTCTTGTGAACCTCGTTCACGATCAGGCCGCCCAGCAGGGCGCCTCCGATCAGCGCCGCAGCCTCATCGGCCGCCGCCCGCTGGGCCGGTACCACCACCATGCTGGCAGCTACGAAAGATGCACATAGGCGTCGTTTCATCATGTCAATGACCTTTCCCTCTTGCCATTGACCGCGCGTAGTCGGGCGCGCAACGGCCCGGTTTCGAAAATGACCTAAACTGGATCAATGCGACCAAACCTAGGGCACAAAGTCAAGGTGGTTGTGTTGCGGCCGGCCTGTCGCTGAGCATCAACTTGCCAGGTTGCGGGCGCCGCCTTGCCCGGCCCCCGCCTCTTCCTGCGAGCGTGGCGTGGCCGCCCGCTCGAGCGGCTCGAGCGAGGTCGAGGACTGGCCGGACTCATAGAAGCGATGCGTCGCACGCCCGGCGCGCTTGGCAGCGTAAAGCGCCAGATCGGCGGCATGCAGCAGGGTCGAGGCATCGGGCCGCGCGAATTGGGTGGACAGGACCGTGCCGACACTGGCCGAGATGCGGCACTCCTCACCGTTGAAGGGGATCGGCTCCTCCAGCCGGTCGATCAGTCGCCGGGCGATGCTGTCGAGCCGTTCACGTTCTTGCAGGTGGTTGAATATCAGCACGAATTCATCGCCGCCGATCCGCGCCACGGTATCGTCGCCGCGAGTCTCTTCGACCATCACGCGGGCCACATGTTGCAGCACGTGGTCACCGGCGGCATGGCCCAGCGTATCATTGACCGATTTGAAATAGTCGAGATCCAGATGCATGAGTGCGAAAGGCGTGGTTCCGGCGAGCAGCCGCGACAGGATGTGATCCATCGCGCGGCGGTTCTTGAGCCCGGTGAGCGTATCGGTATAAGCCTGCTCCTCGGCGGCGATCATCGCGCCCTGAAGGCGCAGGTTCAGCTTGCGCGAGGCCTCCATCGCTGCCGATTTCGCCTCGACCAGATAGAGCAGCTCGATGGCAAGGTCGGTGCCCGAGAAATCGGCGCTGGTCAGCGCATAATCGCGCACCGCGTCCAGGATCGAGATACCGAAGGACAGGTTGACGATCGCGCCGTGTTCGCCCGGGAGCGGCACGATCAGCCCCTTGAGCGCGGTGCGTGGCTCGTCACGCAGGCTCAGATGCAGCTTGGCGCCGGAACTGGCCATCAACGCCGGCACCGTCGCCACCGAGCGTGGGCGCAGCAGTTCGAAGGTCTCCAGAAACTTGGCCCCCTGCATCGGCTGATCGGGCCGCAGTTTCTGCAAGGTGGGTCCGACCCGGGTCATCCGGCCGGACCGGTCCAACAGCACAAACATAGGACAGAGCCGTTCCAGAAGAACGGCGAGGTCTTCCATCTCGATCATCCCGCGCGCGCCCCCAATTCGAAACTGCGCCCCTCGGCAAAAGCGGTCTCGATCAGCGTGATCTCGATCACCTCGGCCTTGCCCCGGGCACCGGCGTGTTCCAGCATCACCAGCGCGCCGTAATCATCGGCCATGGCGCGCAGCACGCCCATCATCACATTGGCATAGCCAGGCAGGCCCGCATGGCAGGTCAGGCTGAACCGGCCGCCCGATTCCTCACGCAGTTCCAGCGCGGGCAGGTGCAGGTCGGAGACCGCCAGCCGCGCGCGGTCGGGCAGATCATCCAGTGAGTGCAGGAACTCCAGATAGGTGACGCCGCCAAAGCGCAACAGACGACGCAGCGCCTCGGTATTGGGGTTGGACACCAGATAGGTGCCCAGATCCTCCAGAACCTCGCGCTGCGGGCGCCCCAGCTCCAGGCAAAGCTCGTGCAGGACCCGGCGCGAGGTCTCGTCCTCGTAAACAAGCATCGCCTCGAATTCGACAAAACCCAGATGCGCAGCCTCCGTCACCCGGATCCAGCGGCTCTGCCCATAGGTGTTGCATACAAAGGATTGTATGGCCCTGTTGATCAGCCCATGCATGGATGGTCCCCTAACGCTTGCCCTTACTGTCGCATTCGAAACATTAACAAAGCGCCAACAGCGCCCTGTCTTTACCTTGAATTGCTCCTAATCTCGCGGTGATATCAGCACGCCACCGATGGCCAGCGCCTGCTGACCAGAGGGGACGATGGCAAACTCGCCGTCCAGCGCCTGCATCAGCAACAACTGCTCGGCGGCAAGTTCATCGCCCTGACGCGGGTCACCGGCCGGGCGCAGGAACAGATCTCCGGCCGCGTTGCGCCGCAGATGGGTGGCCCGGACCAGCCCCAATTCGTCCAGGTAAAGCACGATCGCCTGATCCCCGGCCGGAGCGACCGGGCTGAAGGCGCCGCGCATCAACACGCAGCCCGGCCGCCCGTCGGGCAGCGGGCGGGCGCACCCGTCGCGCCAGATTTGCAACTGATGCTGGGGAAGACCACCCAGTTCCGCTTCGCTCAGAACCGCCCCGATCGGGCGCACCTGCATCCGCGCCACCAGTTCAGGCACCAGATCGGCGTTCGGCGACAACTCGGGCGTCTCGAACAGATAGCGACTGTCCACCTCGCGGGCGCGGTCCAACGCGCGGATCAGCCCTGCATCCTCGCGCGCAACCGCCAAAGCGCGCAACTGCGCCAGCCCGACCTGCCCAGCGTGGCCCCAGTCATGGGTCATCTCCCAGATCGGCAATTCGGCGCGCCCGGCCCGTGCGTCGGCATACCGCGCGACCTGGCTTGCCGTCGAAATGCGCAGGCTGTCCAGAAGCGGCGTCAGCCACAGGGCGGCGGCGACAAGCAGCAGGACGGCCATGGTCACGTTGAACCGGCGCAGACGCGCGGTCCAGTCGCCACCGCGCAACGCCAGCAGGCAATAGCCCAGGCCATAGATGGCCATCAGCCCCGCGCTCAGCGCCGCGAACAGGCGCGCGGGTGTCCAGCCATAGCCGATCACCCGGATGCCCAGCGCCCAGATCGCCAGCGCAATCGGCAATGGCAGCAGGATGGCCAGCGCCCGCGTGCTGGCCCGCAACCCGGGAGAGGCCACCGCATGCGCCTCGTCCCGGTCAAGCGCGGTCGAGATCAGCGTGATCGCCGCGGCCGCGGTGGCCAGCAGGATCATCGCCGAAGACAGATCGCCAAACAGCGCGTTCAATCCCCTGAGCGGCAGCGCCGCCAGAAACAGCGCCATCACGCTCAGCAGCACCGGCAACAACAGCCGCAAGAGGCGCAACACCGGATAGGGAGAGACCCTGCCCCGGACCTCGTGGATCACAGCAAGGGCAAAGCCCAGCACCGCGCCGCTCAGCGCATAGAACAGCACCGCCTCTTCCAGGATCAGGTCGATCACCCCGACCCCAACCAGATCAAGCAAGGCATCCGACAGCAGCAGAACGCCCCAGAACAGGCCAACGAACACCCAGGCCAGCACAAAGCGCAGCGCGGTTTCCCAGGTGGCGGCGAACAGGCTGGCATAATCGAACATGCGGCCCCGCCCCTCGGCCCGGACCACCAGGAAAGGCAGTGCGATAAAGACGAAGCCCACCAGCGCCAGCACCAGTTGCGGATGCTGCAACAGGCGCGAGGCCGGTTCGAACCGGCCGGCAACGGACCAGGTCAGCAGGGTGGCGGGCAGCGACAGCCACAGGCTGATCACGCTACCCCGGACAAGGCCGACCGGGCCGGCCAGCGCCAGTGTTGCGCCCGCGTGCACCAGCACCAGGCTGAGCAGGCAGAGCCAGACCCGCTCGGGCAGGATGTCGCGGCCCCAGACCTCGGCCAGCGCCCAAAGCGCCAGCGCGGCCAGTGTCCCGGCGACGGCCTGCGCCAGCCGGTCCCGTATCGCCACCGCCACATCCAGATCCGTCATGCTCGCCTCTTGCGCCTGCCCGGCTCGAGTTTAGAGGGCCAGCGCAGCGAATGCCAACGGCAAAGAGGCCCGAGCAGAGCCATCAGAAATCGGTCGGCGCGCCCCCTTCGGCCTTGCGGCGGGCCACGAAATCGGCCAGCTCCTCGCGGACGCCTTCGTCCATCGGCGGGGATTCGAAACTACCGATGATCTCCTTGAACAGGTGATGGGCGCGCTCGGGCGTCCAGATGGCCCCTGCCGCCTCCCAGCCCTCGTAATTCTTCCAGTCGCTCAGGAACGGCTGGTAAAAGGCGGTGCTATAGCGGTCCTGCGTGTGCTGGATGCCAAAGAAATGCCCGTCATTTCCCACCGCGCGGATCGCATCCAGCGCGATGTCGTCCGGCGTGGTGGCATAGGTTTCGGGCTCCATATAGCGCTGGATCTGCTGGAGCACCTCGCAATCCATGATGAACTTCTCGGGGCTGGCGATCAGCCCGCCCTCGAGCCAGCCAGCAGCGTGATAGACCATGTTGGTCCCCGACTGCACCGCCGCCCAGAGCGAATTCGACGTCTCCCACATGGCCTGTCCGTCGGGCACATTGGCGGCGCAGACTCCGGAGGAGCGCACCGGCAGCCCGTAGAACCGCGCCATCTGGCCGGTCATCTGGGTCGCGCGCATGTATTCCGGGGTGCCAAAGGCGGGCGCGCCCGATTTCATGTCCACATTGCTGGTAAACGTCCCGATCACGCAGGGAATGCCGGGGCGCACATATTGGAACAGGGCAATGGCGCACAGCGCCTCGGCCAGCGATTGCGCCACCGCACCCGCCATGGTCACCGGCGCCATCGCACCCGCAAGCGTGAAGGGCGTCACCACGATCGCCTGTCCGCGCCGGGCCAGCCGCAGGCAGCCGTCGATCATCGGATGGTCGTGTTTCAGCGGCGAGGTCGAGTTGATGTTGGTATACATCCGTGGCGTCGCCTCGAACTCCTCGTCGCTGAGGCCGCTGGCGATGCGCACCATCTCCATCACGTCCTCGACCCGCTCCTTGCCGAGGCTATAGGCATGCATCACCTTGTCCGAGATCGTGAGCTTGTCATAGAGCACGTCGAGATGGCGGACCGAGGCGTGGATATCCACCGGCTCCACCGGATAGCCGCCCGCGAAATGGATGCAGTTGAAGTACTGGGTCAGTTTCAACAGGTTCCGGCATTGCTCGCGATTGCCCGGCACCTTGCGGCCGATCTCCATGTCCCAATAGTTGGGCGGCGAGGAAACATTGCCGAACAGGATCACATTGCCGCCGATCTTGAGCGTGCGATCGGGGTTGCGCGGGGTCAGGGTGAACTCGCGCGGCGCCTTGGCCACCATCTCCATCACCCAGTCGCGGCCCATGCGCACAATCTCGCCGTCAACCTTGCACCCCGCCTGTCGGAACAGCGCCAGCGCCTCTTCGTTGTAAAAGGCGACGCCGATCTCTTCGAGGATGCGCATGGCACCGTCATGGATCGCCTCGACCCCCTCGGGGGGCAGCGGTTCGGTCGGGCGGTCGGTATTGACCGGCAGGCGCCACGGCATCTGCTCGATGACGGCCTTGCCCCTGCGGGCGGCGGCGCCGGCGCGGCCACCGCCGCGGCGTTTGCGGGTGTCGGTATCAACCATGGGACCCTCCTGAGATTTTGGTCAGGTTCCCATCTTGCGGGGGCAAAGCCGCTCTATCTACGACACGGAGCGTCGCTTTTGGTCAGCGCAGCGCCGTATCGGCGCAAATTTTTGCGTCAGTGCCCCAACCAGTCACCGATATGGCCGATATGGGGCAGGACCACATCGGCATGGGGTGCCAGGTCCTGGGGCCCGGCAAGCCCGGTCAGCACCGCCACCGTGGTCATGCCCGCCGCGCGCCCGGCCATCATGTCATGGGTGCTGTCCCCCACCATGGCCACCCGCGCCGGGTCCAGCCCGATCAGGTCGGCAAAGGCCAACAGCTGCCCCGGCCCCGGTTTGGCGCCATGGCCGCTGTCGAACCCGGCGATGAAATCGAACCGGTCCGCCACCCCGACCGAGCCCAGATGCGCCCGCGCCGGGGCCTCGCCATCATTGGTGGCAACCCCCAGCCTGAGACCGCGCGCACGCATCGCGTCAAGGAAGGGCGCCAGCGGCACCGCCTCGACCTGAGGGGCACGGGCGCTTTCCTCGTTGATCATGTCGACCAGCGCCGCATGGCTGTACCCCGGCAGTTCGGGCAGCAGTACCTCGGCGATCTCCCCCGGGGTGCCGGCGATCACCACGCTGTCGCGGGCATAGCGCGCGGCGTCGAAGTCGAAACCGATCCGCGCGCCCAGCTCTGCCGCGCGCGCCGCGTCGCCTTCGCCGATGCGGATCAGAAAGGCACGCCCGAACGCGCCCCAGGTGGCGGCAAAGTCGAACAGGGTACCGTCCTTGTCGAACAAGAGCGCGTCGATCGGCATGGGCAAAAGCTCCGTCAGAATGTGTCTGGTCTGTCTGGGTCAGGTCCAATGCATTTCGTCGCCGCCCAGAACGGCGCGCGCCTGCATCGGCTGGTCATAAGCAATGCCCTGTTCATCGCAAAAGGCAATGACCCAGGCGTCATCCATTGTCAGGAAATCCAGCACCGAGGCCAGGAATTGGCGATCCCCCGCCCGCGCCCGCAGATCGCCGATATCGGCCCCGGTCGAACCAAGGAAGACTGGCAACAGCTCCTCGTTCGTCACCAGCCAGGCCAACGCCTGCAAGGCCAGCGTTTCGGCGGCATCGGCGGAAATTCGCATGAGAGCTCCGGCTGCAGGCGGATGGAAAGGGTTTGTTAACCTGTCTCATAAACACTTTGACAAGAATTGGAAACAACAGTCGAAGGGCGAATGCCGTGCAGGGAACGATACTGATCCTCGACGGTGTCTCTACCAACCGGATCATGCTCAAGGTGCAGTTGTCGGCAGCCTGGTACCATGTGGTGCAGACCGACCGGTTGGAGGGGATAGGCGCGTTGCTGCGCCGGGTGCGCCCGGATCTGATCCTGTGCGCGATGACCCTGCCCGACGGCACCGCGATGGATGTCAAACGCGCGCTGCTGGCCGATGAGAGCCTGGCCGGTATCCCGATGATCGCCATCGCCGGGCAGAACGACCATACCGCCCGGCTGAGCGCGCTGGAAAGCGGCATCGAGGATGTGCTGTCCCAGCCCTATGACGATGTGGTGCTGCTGGCCCGGGTCCGCAGCCTGATCCGCGCCCATGCCGGGCTTGAGGAACTGCGCCAGCAAAGCGGCGCCCGCGACATGGGATTTGCCGAAGACACCGCGGCGTTTCGCGGCCCCGCCCGGATCGCCGATATCGCGCTGGTTACCCAGACCCCGGGCACCGGCGCCATCTGGCGCAGTCGGCTCAAGGGGCATGTGGCGCATCGCATCGACCTGCACCGGATGGAGGATATCCAGCACCTGCTGCGCGACCGCGAACCCGATGTGATCGTGCTCGAGCTGAGCGATGGCACCACCGGGCTGCGCCTGCTGGCCGATCTGCGCGCCCGCGGCAGCACCCGCAATGCCGCGATCCTGGCCATTCCCAACCCGGCCAATGCGCATCTGGCCGCCGACGCTCTGGACCGGGGCGCCGACGATGTGATGCCCGGCGGGTTTGCCCTGCGCGAACTGGTGCTGCGGCTGGAAACGCTGCTGCTGCGCAAGGCCCGCGCCGACCGCTATCGCAGCACGCTGAACGCGCGGTTGCAGGCGGCGCTGACCGACCCGATGACCGGGCTTTCGAACCGCCGCCACGCCCTGCCCGAGCTGGACCGCATCCTGCACGAGGCGACCGAGACCGGACAGCCCTTTGCGGTGATGCTGGCCGATCTGGACCATTTCAAGGGGATCAACGACCGTTTTGGCCATCCCGCCGGCGACGCGGTCCTGATCGAGACCGCGCGCCGCCTGCGCAGCCAGATGCGGCCCGGCGACCTGCTGGCCCGGATCGGCGGAGAGGAATTTCTGATCGTGCTGCCCGGCCTCTCGCAAACCCAGGCGCTGGGCGCCGCCTCGCGGCTCTGTTCCCGGATCAATGGCGAGCCTTTCGTGGTGCCGGGGCAACTCCGCCCGGTTCCGGTCACCACCAGTATCGGGCTGGTCACCGTGGCCCCGGCTGCAGGTGCAGCGCAGCTGAGTGCCGGAGAGCTGATCGCCCATGCGGACCGGGCGCTTTATCGGGCCAAGGATACTGGGCGCAACAGGGTCTCGCTGGCCGATGCGGCTGCGGCCTAGTTCCGCTCGCGCCGGGGAAACCCGTGCATCCGCATCCGCTCGATCCGGTCGGCATAAGCGGCGCGCGTGCCCTGGTCCATCGAGGCGATCCGGTCGATCAAGGCCGCACGCATGGCGCCATGGCTCTCGGCCCGGCGCGTCTCATGCGTGGCCAGCAGCGCGGCGAATTGCGCGGGATCGAAGGGCGAGGCCCTGAGCGCCGCCGCAAGCTCGGCCATCTCCTGTGCCCGACGCGCCTTGCGCCCATCGAGCCGCCCATGAATGTGCTGGCGCAACTGGTCGCGATCCGCTTCGGGCAAGGCACGATAAAGCGTCGCCGCCATCGGCAAGGGCGGTCTGTGCCCGTGATCGCCGCCATAGCGCCACATCGCGCCCGCCGCCAGACCGATCACCAGCAGGTTCAGCGCCAGCGAGCCCAGCAGCAACAGGCGCAGCGGCCAGCCCAGCGTCTTCTTTTCCTCACTCATTCACCCTTCCTCGCTGATGAAATCGGCCAGGTCGTAGAAGCCCAGCGTCTCGGTTTCGCTCTCTAGACCCAGCACCAGTTGCGCCGGGTCAGGCAGAAATTCGGGTGGCGCAACACCGATCCAGACCCCCGCCGCGCAGGCGGTCGCCAGACCGCCCATGCCACGCCAGCCCCCCAATGCGGCGAGCAGCCCGCGCCAGGCGTCTTGGGCGACGGCCGCAGGCCGCGCAGCCGGTCGGGCCAGGCTTGCCTGCACTCCGGCCGCATCGGCCAGCATGCGCTGCGCCAGTGCCTCGGGCAGATCATCCCGCCCCGCGCGCGCCGCGTGCAGCATCCGGTCCAGATCGCTCATGTCATCGCTCATCTTCATACCCCAAAGCTGCGCGCTGGCCAGCCAGATGCCCGGCAAGCGCCCGTTTCCCTCGTGCGGTCAGGCTTTCAACCGCCTCGACCCCGATCCCCATGATCTCGGCGATCTCGGGGTTGGACAGTTCCTCGATATGGCGCAGGACCACGGCCTGACGTTGCCGATCCGGCAGATGCATCAGCGCCGCCTGCAATGCGTCGACCCGCGCCGCCTGTTGCAGCACCTCCAGCGCCGGGGGCGCCGTATCGGGCGGTTCGGGCACTGCGTCCAGATCGACCGCTTTTGCGCGCCGCTTGCGGTCCAGGCACAGGTTCAGCACCACGCGATAGAGCCAGGTGCTGACCCGGGCCCGCCCGGCCTGCCAGTCGGGCGCCGTCCGCCACAGGCGCAGCATCGCCTCTTGCGCGACGTCCTCGGCCTCGGCCCGGTTGCCCAGCACCCTGAGCGCCACCGAAAAGGCACGCGGCCCCAGACGCTCGGTCAGAAGGCGCGCGGCCCGGGGGTCGCCCTGGGCAAACAGCGCCAACAGCGCCTCGTCCGCCGGGCCGGCGGCCTGTGCCGGCCCGTCTGTCGAAGCGCGTCCATCCATCGGACTCAGTTCTTTCTGTTACCGTCGCACCAGGCCTTCATGCCGTGGCGCCCATGACCCCGGGCCTGCATTTCCGAGAATTCCTGTTCCGAGATCGCCCCGTCGCCATCGCTGTCCATCTTGTCGAACATGCGGCCGGCCTTGCGGCCCGCGCCCGGCTTGGGTATCTCGTCCTGGCTCAGCGCGCCATCCTTGTTGGCGTCATGCCGCTCCAGCATCCATGCGACGCGCTCCTTGGCACGGGCCATGGCCTGCGCCTCCATCTCTGCCTGGCTCAGCTTGCCATCCCCATCGGTATCGGCACCAGAGAACATGGCGGCACGGTGGCCCTGCATCTCTTCGAGGGTGATCTTGCCGTCGCCATTGGCGTCGATCTCGGAGAAGTCATGGCGCATCCCGCCCCCCGGACCCATCGCCAGCGCCGAACTGGCGCCAAGCGCGACACCGCCCAGAAGGAGGGCCGCGATAAAGCCTGCATGTTTCATGTCGGTTTCCCTTGCTCGCCGACGGCCCCGTGCCGCCGTTCCTGATCATGAAACGGCCCAGCAGCGAAACTCCGTCGCAGGCGCTGACATTATTTTGCCATCGCCGGCATACCGGGGTAAAGATGCCTTGCGCCCGCCCCTTTTTGCGACATGCCGACGCAAGGACCGCATGGCCCCTTTCCGCGGCCCCCAAAGCGGCCCAGATTGACGGGCAATCGCTGAAAGAGAGACCCAATGACCGATCAGACCCTCTGCGCCGACACCGACCGCCCGACCTGGCCCGCCGTCCTGACGGGCTTTCGCGGTCGTTGCCCCAATTGCGGCCAGGGGCGGCTGCTGCATTCTTATCTGAAGGTGAACGACCAGTGCAGCGAATGCGGCGAGGAATACCTGCATCATCGCGCCGATGACGGCCCGGCCTATCTGACCATCCTGCTGGTGGGCCACCTGATGGCGCCGCTGCTGTTGGTGGTGTTCGAGACCTGGCGGCCAGCCCCGATGACCTTGTTCAGCATTTTTGCGCTTGGATGCGTGAGCTTGTCGCTCTACCTTCTGCCTCGACTGAAGGGGATGGTGGTGGCCTATCAATGGGCGCGCCGGATGCACGGGTTCGACAAGAGCCGCTGATCCCCGGCCCGGCAGGAGGGGACATGACAGAGCAGCAGGACAAGACGGCAATCCGCAACGCGGCCACGGTGATCGTGCTGCGCGACCGGCTGGACAATCCCGCGATCCTGATGGGACAGCGCGGCGCCAAGGCGGCGTTCATGCCCAACAAGTTCGTGTTCCCGGGTGGCGCGGTGGATGCCGAGGACGCGCGGGTGCCGCTCGCAAGCCCCCTGCCGCCTGTCTGCGCCGACCGGCTGACCGAAAAGGCGCCCCAGAGCTTGGGCCATGCGCTGGCGGTGGCCGCGGTGCGAGAACTGTGGGAAGAGACCGGGCTGATCCTGGGCCGCCCCGGTGACTGGCCCGGCATGGTGCCCGCCGATTGGCAGAGCTTTGCGGCGACCGGCAACCTGCCGGCGGCCGAAGCGTTGCAGTTCGTATTCCGGGCGCTGACCCCGCCCGGTCGGCCGCGCCGGTTCGATGCGCGGTTCTTTCTGGTCGATGCGGGGGCGATCTCGGGCGATCTGGACGATTTCACCCATGCCTCGGACGAGCTGTCGCACCTGCAATGGATCCCGCTGAAAGAGGCGCGCCGCTTCGATCTGCCCTTCATCACCGAAGTGGTGCTGGCCGAGGTTGCGGGCCGGGTGACAGATCCCGAACCGCCCGCCTCGGTGCCCTATTTCCACAACAACGAAGAGGCGAGCCTGTTCCTGCGCCTGCGCGGCTATCCGATGCCCGAGACCGGGTAACCCGGCCTTGGCTTGGCGCGGCAAGATTTGAATTCAAATCTTGCCCACAAGGTCTTTCTCAAGACCTTGTCCCGCGCCCGGTTCAGCGCATGCGACTGATCACCACCGTCACTTCGGGCTTCTTGCCGATCTCCGCCTGGGCGGTCTGGCGCGCGATACGGCGCAACGCCTCTTCCAGGCGGTCGTCGTCGCGCAGGGTCTTCTGGTTCGAGCGCATGAGGAACTGGTTCAGGTCCTCCTCCATCACATCCACCAGCGGCGCCTTTGAGCTGCCGATCTCGGGCAGACCCATGATGTCGCACCAGGGTTCGCCCAGCGGTTCGTCCTCTTCGTCCAGGATCACCGTGACGGTCACATGCCCGTTCAGCGCCATCCGGATCCGGTTGCGGATCACCCCGTCAAGCGCCCCCACCTGCACGGTACCGTCCAGATAGGTGCGCCCGGTCTCGACATGGGCGGCCACCTTCGGGGCGTTGCCGCTGAGGTCCAGCATGGTGCCGTTCACCGCAACCACACCCTGACGTCCGCCCGCTTCGGCCAGGCGCGCATGTTCGCGCAAATGCCGGTGCTCGCCATGCATCGGGATCACCATCTGCGGGTCGATCAGCGCATGTACCCGCGCAAGGTCGGGGCGGTTGGCATGGCCCGAGACATGGTAACGGCCCGAGCTGTCATCGACCACGTCGACGCCCTTTTCGCTGAGCTGGTTGATGATGCGGATCACTTCCTTCTCGTTGCCCGGAATGGTCTTGGACGAGAACAGGAACAGGTCGCCCTCGGCCAGTTCCAGCCCGCGATACTTGCCGCGTGCCAGCTGGGCGCTGGCGGCGCGGCGTTCGCCCTGGCTGCCGGTCACGATCAGCATCAGGTGATCGCGCGGGATGTCCTGCGCCTCTTCCGGGCTGATCACGGGGGGGAACTCGGTCAGCACGCCGGTTTCCATCGACGCCTCGATCATCCGCCGCATGGCGCGGCCCAGAAGGACAACCGAGCGCCCGGCGCGGGCGCCCGCCTCGGCCAGGGTGCGCACCCGCGCCACGTTCGAGGCGAATGTGGTCGCCACCACCATGCCGCTGGCACCTGCCACCAGTTTCTCGATCTCAGGGCCGACTTCGGATTCCGAGCGGCCCGGATTGGGCGAGAACACATTGGTCGAGTCGCAGACCAGCGCGCGCACCCCGCTCTTGCCGACCGAGCCCCAGAGTTCGGGGTCAAAGGCCTCGCCCACCACCGGGCTGGGGTCGAGCTTGAAATCGCCGCTATGCACGATCCGGCCCGCTGGCGTGTCGATGACCAGCGCAGCACTTTCGGGAACCGAATGCGAGACCGGCAGGAAGCCGACGGTAAAGGGGCCCGCCTGCACCTGTTCCGGCCAGGCCGAAACCGTCTGCACCGCCTGTTCGGGCAGGCCCAGTTCGGACATCTTGCGCCGGGCGATATTGGCGGTAAAGGCGCGCGCATGGATCGGCTTGCGCAACTGATCATAAGTATGGGCGACCGCGCCCACGTGATCCTCATGCGCGTGGGTGATGAACACCGCCTCAAGCCGGTCGACATTCTCTCGCAGCCACGAGATGTCGGCCCAGATCAGATCCACCCCCGGCGTCGTGTCCATATCGGAGAAGGCGACACCCATATCGACCAGGATCAGCCGCTCCTTGCCCGGCTTGCCATAGCCATAGACATAGGCATTCATGCCGATCTCGCCGGCGCCTCCCAATGGAAGGTAGATCAATCTCTCGCGGCTCATACGGTCCCGTTTTCCTTGTTATGGCGATGGATCACGGTCAGCCCGTGCATCGTCAGATCGTCTTCGAAGATATCGAACAGAATTTCGCTTTGCTGGAACAGCGCCGCCAGCCCGCCGGTGGCGATCACCTGCATGTCGCGGTCGCGTTCGCCCTTGATACGGGCACAGATTTCCTTGACCAGCCCGACATAGCCCCAGAACACGCCCGATTGCATGCAGGCCACGGTATTGGTGCCGATCACCGCCTGCGGCTTGGCGATATCCACATGCGGCAGCGCCGCCGCCGCCATATGCAGCGCCTCGAGGCTGAGGTTCACGCCAGGCGCGATCACGCCGCCCACATAGGCGCCATCGTCATCGACCACGTCGAATGTGGTGGCGGTGCCGAAATCGACCACGATCTTGTTGCCGCCATGGCGGTCATAGGCAGCCGCGGCATTGACCAGCCGGTCGGGGCCGACGGCGGTGCCCGCATCGACACGCGGCTGCACCGGCAGCAGGCAGTCGGGCTTGCCCACCACCAGCGGACGGCAGCCAAAGAACCGGTCGGCAAAGACGCGCAGGTTGAACACCACGCGCGGCACCGTCGACGAGATGATCACATCGGTAATGTCGGTCTCGATCCCGTAATGTTTGATCAGGGTCGAATACCAGGTGAAATAGGCATCCGCCGTGCGCGCGTGATGGGTCGAGGTCCTGAGCGTGCACAGGAATTTCTCGCCATCCCAGATCGAGAAGACGGTATTGGTATTGCCGCAGTCAATGGCCAGAAGCATGGCCCTGTCTCCCCTAGAAATAGACCTCTGCCGCCGGGATGCTGACCCGGCCCTGGGCGGTGTTTAGGACAAGGTTGCCCTCGGCGTCCACCGTTTCAAAGGTGCCAACGGTTTGCGACGTTGCGGTGCGGGCGGTGATCACCTCGCCCAGGCGCGCGGCACGGGCCAGCCAGGCGCTGCGGATCGGGGCAAAGCCATAGGTCAGGAATTGCGTCTCGTACCGGGCAAAGGCGGCGGCCAGTTCGGTCAGGAACAGCTCTGGTTCCACCTGCGCGCCCGTCTCCGAGACCAGCGAGACCGGGCGGACCGCGCCCGGCTCGACCGCGTCGGCGCCGGGGGCATCGGCCAGGTTGACGCCGATACCGATGGCCAGATGGGCCACCCCACTGCCATGGCCGGTGCTTTCCAGCAGGATGCCCGCCAGCTTGCCGCCATTCAGCAACACGTCATTGGGCCATTTCAGCGCCAGCCCCTCGGCCCGGCCGGTCACCGCCACACAGGCATCAAACAGTGCCAGCGCCGCGACAAAACTGCGCAGCGCCGCTTGCTTGGCCTCGCCCACCGGGCGCATCACCAGCGTTGCCGCCAGGTTGCCCTGCGCCTGGGTCCAGGCCCGGCCCCGCCGGCCGCGCGCAGCGGTCTGGCGCCGCGCCATGATCCATTCCGGTCCCGACAGGGTCGGTGCGATCCGGGCTGCCTCGTTAAGGGTACTGTCGACCTCGTCCAGTACCCGCTTGCCATAGCCTTGAGGCCAATCACTCATTGCGCAAAAAGGCCCGGTCCACGGACCGAGCCCCCCCTTTGTTGGTTGTGAGACGGGATCAGTTGACAAGTGTCGCCGCCGCCGCGGCGGCTGCCCCCTCGACCCCGAACTGATAGAACAGACCGACCAGCATCATCGCCGCCGATCCCATCAGCGCCACCCACAGCACGGGCGAAGACCGAGTGTCGATCGGCTCTTCGTTCTCGGCCCCGAAATACATGTAGAACACGATGCGCAGATAGTAGAAGGCACCGATGACCGAGGCGATGGCCGAGGCCACGACCAGCCCCATCAGCCCGGCGTCGATACCGGCCTGCCACACGCCCAGCTTGGCGAAGAAGCCCAGCATCGGCGGCACACCCGCAAGGCTGAACATCAGGATCAGCACTGCCAGCGCCTTACCCGGGTCGCGGCGCGAGAACTGGCGCAGGGCGTCGATATCGACAACCGGCTGACCGTCCCGCTCCATCATCAGGATAAAGGCAAAGGTGCCGATGTTCATGGTGACATAGATCGCCATATAGATCAGCATCGCCTGCACACCGGCCTGGGTACCCGCGGCCAGACCGATCAGGGCATAGCCCATATGCGCGATGGACGAGAACGCCATCAGACGCTTGATGTTGCGCTGGCCGATCGCGGCCACAGCGCCCAGGAACATGCTGAGCACCGAAAGCACCACAAGTACCTGTTGCCAATCGCTGACCGCATTGCCGAAGGCATCGAACATCAGACGCGCGAACAGGCCCATCGCCGCAACCTTGGGCGCGGTGGCAAAGAAGGCGGTGATCGGGGTGGGTGAGCCTTCGTAGACATCGGGCGTCCACATGTGGAAGGGCACCGCCGAGACCTTGAACGCCAGACCCGAGATCAGGAAGATCAGGCCAAAGAGCAGCCCGATCGAGACCTCGCCATGATGGGCGCTGGCCAGGATGCCCGAGAACAGCGTGGTCCCGGTATAGCCATAGACCAGCGAGGCGCCATAGAGCAGCAGGCCCGAGCTGAGCGCGCCCAGCACGAAGTATTTCAGGCCCGCCTCGGTCGATTTCACACTGTCACGGCGCAGCGAGGCCACGACGTAGAGCGCCAGCGATTGCAGCTCCAGCCCCATGTAAAGGGACATCAGGTCGCCGGCGCTGACCATCATCATCATGCCGACGGCGGCCAGCGCCACCAACAGCGGGTATTCGAACCGCAGCAGCCCGCGGCGCGCCATGTAATCCTGGCTCATCAGCAGGACGGCACCGGCCGACAAGAGGATCGCCACCTTGGCAAAGCGGGCGAATGCGTCATCGACGAACATGCCGTTGAATGCCACGCGGGTGCCGCTGTCCTGGGTCGCGATCCAGATCGCCAGCACCGCCATCAGCGCCGCCGTGGCCCAGACCAGCGCCGGTCCCATCCCGTCCTTGGTGGTATAGACCGCCCCCAGAAGCGCCGCCATCGCATAGAGCGCCAGAACGATTTCGGGCAGGATAATGTACAGATCAGCCTGGATCATTTTCCCAAAGCTCCCTTAATGCGATGCGACCTGGGTCGCGGTCTCGGCCGCGGCCAGGGCCGTGTCAAAGTTCGAAATCAGCGCAGCGGTCGACGGCCCGATGATATCGGTGACCAGCGCGGGATAGACCCCCAGCAGGATGGTCATCACGATCAGCGGCGCAAAGATGGCGCGCTCGCGCGAGGTCATGTCGGTGATCGCCTTCAGGCTTTCCTTGATCAGGTCCCCGAACACCACACGGCGATAGAGCCACAGCGCATAACCCGCCGAGAAGATCACGCCCGAGGCGGCAACCGCCGCGACCCAGGTGTTCTTCTGGAAGGTGCCCATCAGGGTCAGGAATTCACCGATGAAGCCGCTGGTGCCCGGCAGGCCTACATTGGCCATGGTGAACAGCATGAACACGCGGGCATAGGTCGGCATCCGGTTCACCAAACCGCCATAGGCGTCGATGTCGCGGGTATGCATCCGGTCATAGATCACGCCGACACAGAGGAACAGCGCCGCCGAGATGAAGCCGTGGCTGAGCATCTGAAAGATCGCCCCGTCGACACCCTGCTGGTTGGCGGCAAAGATGCCCATGGTGACAAAGCCCATATGCGCAACCGAGGAATAGGCGATCAGCTTTTTCATGTCCTCCTGCACCATCGCCACAAGCGAGGTGTAGACAACCGCGATGGCCGAGAGCCACAGGATCAGGTCTGTCATCACTTCTGCCCCCACCGGGAACATCGGCAGGCTGAAGCGCAGGAAGCCGTAACCCCCCATCTTCAACAGGATCGCGGCCAGCACCACCGAACCGGCGGTCGGCGCCTGCACGTGAGCGTCAGGCAACCAGGTATGCACCGGCCACATCGGCATCTTGACCGCAAAGCTGGCGAAGAAGGCCAGGAACATCAGGGTCTGCGCCCCGCCCAGCACATGCACGCCAAGCAGGCTGAAGCTCTCGGACGAGAACTGATGCTTCATCAGCAGCGCGATATCGGTGGTGCCGGCATCCACATACATGGACACCATCGCCACCAGCATCAGCACCGAGCCGAGGAAGGTGTAGAGGAAGAACTTGAAGGAGGCATAGATGCGTTCCTTGCCGCCCCAGATCCCGATGATCAGGAACATCGGGATCAGGCCCGCCTCGAAGAACAGGTAGAACAGCACCAGGTCGAGCGCCATGAACACGCCCAGCATGAGCGTTTCCAGCAGCAGGAAGGCGATCATGTATTCCTTGACGCGGGTCGTCACCTCCCAGCTGGCCAGGATGGTCAGCGGCATGATGAAGGTGGTCAGCAGCACGAAGAGAACGCTGATCCCGTCGACGCCCATCTTGTATTTCAGCCCCATCAGCCATTCGCCCTCTTCCACCATCTGGAAGCCGGTGTCGGCCGGATCAAAGCCGGTATAGATGCCGATGGACACAAGGAAGGTCACGGTCGTCGCAAACAGCGCCACCCATTTGGCATTGCGCTGGGCTGCAGCGTCCTCGCCCCGCAGGAACACGGCCAGGATTGCCGCGGCCAGGGCCGGGATGAAGGTGACAATGGAAAGGATGTTGTCCATCAGTGTGCGCCCCCGCCGATCGACATCCAGGTGACCAGGGCAGCGATGCCCAGAACCATCCAGAAAGCGTAAGTAAAGATGTAGCCCGACTGCGCCTTGCCCGCGAGGCGGGTGAAATAGGGCACCACGCCCATTGCGACGCCGTTCAGGAAGCCGTCGATCGTGCCGCCGTCACCGCGTTTCCACAGGAGCCGACCCAGGGCCAGCGCCGGGCGGACAAAGATAGCGTCGTAGATCTCGTCGAAATACCACTTGTTCTTGAGGAACAGGTAGAGCGGACGCTGATTGGCCGCCAGCCGCTTGGGCAGCTCGGGATTGACGATGTAGAACAGGTAGGCCAGCGCCAGACCCAGTACCATGGCGATGAAGGGCGAGACCTTGACCCATTTCGGGGCCGCGTGGGCATCGTCCAGCACATGGTTGTCGGGACCGAAATACAGCGCCCCGTCGCCCGGTGCCCCGGCAAAGGCTGCGTGATGCGCGCCCTCGGCCACCGCGTGGGCCGCTTCTCCGCCGTGACCGGCGTCGTCGCTGCCATGGGCCGCCTCGCTGGTGGTGACGGTGTCACTGTCCGAGGCGCCATGGGCCGCGTCCTGGCCACCCGCCGCGGCCTCGGCCACGGGGATGCCATAGAACTTGCCCACCTGATCCGCATGGCCAAAGAAGTTGCCGTACCAGATCATGCCTGCAAACACCGCGCCCAGGCTGAGCACGCCCAGCGGCACCAGCATCACCTTGGGGCTTTCATGGGCGTGATCATGGGTATGCTTGTCGCCCCGCGCCTCGCCATAGAAAGTCAGGAACATCAGCCGCCAGCTGTAGAACGATGTCATGAACGCGGCGATCACCAGCAGCCAGAAGCCATAGGCCGACCCGCCTGCATAGGCGCTTTCGATGATCGCGTCCTTGGACAGGAACCCGGCAAAGCCGATGGTGGTCAGCGGGATGCCGACACCGGTGATGGCCAGCGTACCGATCATCATCGCCCAGAACGTATAGGGGATTTTTTTGCGCAGCGCGCCATAGTTCGTCATGTCCTGCTCGTGATGCATCGCATGGATGACCGAGCCGGCGCCGAGGAACAAAAGCGCCTTGAAGAAGGCATGCGTGAACAGGTGGAACATCGCCGCCGAATACATGCCCACACCCGCGGCCACGAACATGTAGCCCAGCTGCGAACAGGTCGAATAGGCGATCACCCGCTTGATGTCGGTCTGCACCAGACCCACGGTCGCGGCAAAGAACGCGGTGGTGGCGCCCAGCACGGTGATGAACCCGGCCGCACCCGGCGCAAATTCATAGAGCGGCGACATGCGGCAGACCAGGAACACACCCGCGGTCACCATGGTCGCCGCGTGGATCAGCGCCGACACCGGGGTCGGGCCTTCCATCGCGTCGGGCAGCCAGGTGTGCAGGATCAACTGCGCCGACTTGCCCATCGCGCCGATGAAGAGCAGCACGCCGATCACCTCGGCCGCGTTCCATTCGCGCCACAGGAAGGTCAGCTGCGTTTCGGCCAGCGTCGGCACGGCCGCGAAGATATCCGAGAAGTTGATGCTGTCGACCAGGAAGAACAGGGCAAAGATACCCAGCGCAAAGCCGAAGTCACCTACCCGGTTGACGATGAAAGCCTTCATCGCCGCCGCATTGGCGCTGGGTTTGCGATAGTAGAACCCGATCAGCAGGTACGAGGCGACGCCCACGCCCTCCCAGCCAAAGAACATCTGCACCAGGTTGTCCGCCGTCACCAGCATCAGCATGGCGAAGGTGAAGAAGGACAGATAGGCAAAGAAGCGCGGTTTGTAGCTTTCGCCGGTGCGCCACTGCGGGTCGTGATCCATGTAGCCAAAGCTGTAGAGATGCACGAGTGCGGAGACGGTGGTGACCACGATCAGCATGATCGCGGTCAGCCGGTCAAGGCGGATCGACCACGAGGTCGAGAGCGACCCGCTCTCGATCCAGCGCAGGATCTCGATCTGCTGGGTGTGCCCGTCAAAGCCCAGAAAGACGATCCAGCTGAGCGCGCAGGCCAGGAACAACAGGCCCGTGGCAGTCCACATGGCGGCCTTTTCGCCGATGAACTTCCAGCCGAACCCGCAGAGAATGGCGCCCACAAGCGGGGCAAAGAGGATGGTTGTTTCCATGATCCCTTACCCCTTCATCACGTTGACGTCTTCGACGTCGATGGTGCCGCGGTTGCGGAAGAAACAGACGAGGATGGCCAGACCGATGGCGGCCTCGGCGGCGGCCACGGTCAGCACGAAGAGCGTGAAGACCTGCCCGACCAGATCGCCCAGAAAGGACGAAAAGGCCACCAGGTTGATGTTCACCGCCAGAAGCATCAGTTCGATGCTCATCAGCAGAACGATCACGTTCTTGCGGTTCAGGAACAGACCGAAAATGCCGATGACGAACAACGTCGCCGCGACCGTTAGATAATGTTCAAGTCCGATCATTCGTCCATCCTGTCCTTCGCGCGGCACCGAAATCTTGCAAAGATTTCGGGCCGATTTTTTTGCAAAAAATCGGGTCGCTCACAGCCCCTGCCCCGGTTTCACGTCCTTGAGTTCCATCGCTTTGGCCGGGTCGCGCATCATCTGCGCGACGATGTCCTGGCGCTTGACGTCCTGACGGTGGCGCAGGGTCAGCACGATCGCGCCAATCATCGCCACCAGCAGGATCAGACCGGCAAGCTGGAACAGAAGGAAATACTGGTCATAAATGATAAGGCCCAGGGCCTCGGTATTGTGGCGATCCGCCGGCATCGGCTGGGCCAGATGCCCGGCCGCGCCTTCGGCGGTTTCCCAGGCGCCATAGGCCATGACAAACTGCATCAGGATCACCAGCCCGATCAGCAAGGCCAGTGGCATATAGCGCGCCATCTCGGCCTTCAGCTCGGCGAAATCCACGTCCAGCATCATGACGACGAACAGGAACAGCACCGCGACCGCGCCCACATAGACGATGACCAGAAGCATGGCCACGAACTCGGCCCCCAACAGCACGAACAGCCCCGCCGACGAGATGAAGGCCAGGATGAGCCACAGAACCGAATGCACCGGCTGGCGGCTGATCACGGTGAACAGCCCGCCGGTGATGGCGCTGATGGCAAAGAGGTAAAACGCAAACACGCTCATTGATCATCGTCCCCATTATCGCCCATGACCTCTTGCGCCAGGTTCAGCGCACGGGTCATGGCCGGAATGCCGGCAAAGACCGACATCTGCCCGATCGTTTCCACGATCTCTTGTTTCCTTGCCCCCGCTTCCAGCGCGTGGCGCACGGTCTGGCGCACGGCCGTATCGGCCTGCGCACCCTGACAGGTCAACCCTGCCAGCGTCAGCAGCAGCCGGGTCTTGGCATCCAGCCCGTCCTTGTTGACGGTGTTGCCGAACATCAGCTCCATCACCTCTTTGGGCATGGTGGGCCACATCGCCTCGAACCCCTTGAAGGCCTCGGAGGGCGAGAAATTCTCGAAGCCCGGGTTGACCGCCTTGGCCATGGCCTGGCTCTGCTCAATCAACTGCTCGAACAGTTTCGACATGTCGGTCATGCAACACCTCTTTTGGCTTGTGGTTTGCCCATCCCGACCTCGGCCAGAAAATACCCCAGGAACGATCCCGGATCGGCCTCGCGCTCTTCCATCTGACCGCGGATTCTGCTGCCCCAGAGATGCACCGCCCAGGTGCGCTCGCTGAAGGAACGCGCGGCCACTTCGTAGGGGTCCCAGAACTGGCTCTTGTTCGAATACTGGATCGGAAAGATCACATCCTCGGCCAACGCCTCGCCGGTCCGGTTATGGATCTGCAACAGATGCCGCAGCACGAAGGGGCCGCTATAGCGGCGCGCATGCATCTGGCCGCGATGCATCGGCGTGTCGGTGCGGCGCAACTCGCGGATACGGGCATTGACCTGCGCGCCATAGAACGGCTGCGGCTCGGGGAATTCGTCTTCGACAGCGGCGATATAGTCGAGCAAGACCGGATCGTCGGGGGCGAAATACATGGTCGTGTTGGCGGGCAGATTGTCGTTGACCGCAAAGAACGAGCGTCGGATATCCGGGAACCGGTTCGAGACGGGCAGGAAATCGCTGTCGACCCAGGCCATGTTTTCCTGCCGGATCATGTGCAGACGGAAGATATCTGCCGCCATGGCACCCGGCAGGGCGCGCGCGCCTTCGACGGCGCGGTCCGAGAGGTCCCGCTCCATCACCTCACGAGCATCCCGGAAGGGGATGTCCGAAGGCAGGTTTTCCGGTCTCTGATACCCGAACAGGGTCACATCCCAACCGGCCCGGACCATGTTCAGCATGCACATGGTCTCCATCCGCGGCAGGCGCGGGCCAAGCCAGAGCGTCCCCAGCGGCGGGGTCGTCTTGCCAGGGGCAATGGACAGGGTATCCGGCAGGACGGGTTTCATCGGTAAGGCGCGTCCAGTTCGAGGTTGCGGGCGATCTCTGCCTCCCAGCGGTCGCCGTTCGACAGGAGTTTCTCCTTGTCATAGAACAGCTCTTCGCGGGTTTCGGTGGCGAACTCGAAATTCGGTCCCTCGACGATGGCATCGACCGGGCAGGCCTCCTGGCAGAAGCCGCAATAGATGCATTTGGTCATGTCGATGTCATAGCGCGTGGTGCGGCGGGAACCGTCCTCGCGCGGTTCGGCGTCGATGGTGATCGCCTGCGCCGGGCAGATCGCCTCGCACAGTTTACAGGCGATGCAGCGCTCTTCGCCATTCGGATAGCGGCGCAGGGCGTGTTCACCCCGGAACCGAGGGGACAGCGGGCCCTTTTCATGCGGGTAGTTGATGGTCGCCTTCGGGGAGAAGAAATACTTCAGGCCCAGCTTCATGCCGACCCAGAAGTCTTGCAGCAGGAAATACTTGGCAGCGCGGGTGTAGTCGATTTGGGTCATTTCTTCATCTCCCGCTCTCCTTGTTGCAGAGCGTCAATCTGCTTGGTCACCGTTTCCAATGCGGCGCAAGGATCAGACACGTTGATTTGCACGTCTTTCCTGATGCTTCCCAAGGGGAGGCTTTCATGTCCTTCGGAACACGCCCGCTCCAGCTGAGATTGCAGAGTGCTCAGCATTTCGATTTTCAGATCGATATCTACGCCATCTGACATATCAGCCTCCTACGCTCCAACGGGCGAATGCACCCCAGAACCAGTCGAATTTTGCCGCAAAGGCCACGAAGACCACCCAGACGAGGCTGAACGGCAGGAACACTTTCCAGCCCAACCGCATCAGCTGGTCATAGCGGTAGCGGGGCGTGATGGCCTTTACCATCGCGAAGATGAAGAAGAAGAACGCCATCTTGGCGACCATCCATAGCACGCCATCGGGCAGGCCTGGGATCGGCGACAGCCAGCCGCCGAAGAACAGCAGCGAGGTCAGCGCGCACATCAGGAAGATGGCGATGTATTCGCCTGCCATGAACAGCAGGAAAGGCGTGGCCGAGTATTCGACCTGATAACCGGCGACCAGTTCCGATTCCGCCTCGGGCAGGTCGAAGGGCGGGCGGTTGGTTTCGGCCAGCGCCGAGATGAAGAACAGGAAGACCATCGGGAAATGCGGCAGCCAGTACCAGCCGAAGAAGCCCCAGCCGGTATCCTGCGCCCGCACGATATCGCCGAAGTTCATCGACCCGGTCGACAAGATCACCCCGATGATGATGAGGCCGATCGAGACCTCGTAAGAGATCATCTGCGCGGCGGACCGCAGGCTGCCCAGGAACGGGTATTTCGAGTTCGAGGCCCAGCCGCCCATGATCACGCCGTAAACCTCGAGCGAGGAGACGGCGAACACATAGAGGATGGCGACGTTGATATCGCTCAGCACCCAGCCATCGTTGAACGGGATCACCGCCCAGGCGATCATCGCCAGCACAAAGGATGTCATCGGCGCGAGGATGAACACCGTCCGGTCGGCGCCGGCGGGAATGACCACTTCCTTGACCACATATTTCAGCGCGTCGGCCACCGATTGCAGCAGGCCGTAGACGCCCACCACGTTGGGGCCCCGGCGCATCTGGACCGCGGCCCAGATCTTGCGGTCGCCATAGACGAGGAAGAGAAGCGAGATCATCACAAAGGCAACGACCGCAAGCACTTGTGCCAGGATGATCAGGGCTATGCCGCCTGGGGTGTCAAAGAATTCAGCCATAGGTCCTCACACCGTGGGTATTCCGTTTTCGGCGCAGTGCGCGACCACGACTTCGGCGTCGATGGTCTTTGCCCCGCGCGGCAGGGATGGCGAGATGGTGTAAACAGCATCCGCCGCCCACACGCCACCCTTTTCGTTCACATTCGTGCGCAAATGGCGCGCAAAGCCGTAGCCCCGGATCAGGGCATACTGGGCCGCCGCGCATTCGGCATAGTCATCCAGATCGGCAACGCTGCGCGCGCCGCTCATCCGCACCCCGAATTGCACCAGATCACCTTCCAGCAGCGCGGTTTCGACACCCATGTATTGGGGCGCGAAACGCGACACCTGATCCTGCGCCGGGTCGGCGCAGGCCATCAGGGCCAGGGGCGATATGAGCGCGAGACGGGTCATTCTGCGGCGATCTTCTCCGCCCGGCGCGCCTTGGCGGCGGCCGAAAGTTCCGCCATCAGGGCGCTGGCCCGGGCAATCGGGTTGGACAGATAGAAATCGTCCACCGCGATGCGGAAGCTGGCCGTGCCCAGCGGGCCCTGTTCCAGCGCCTCGACCGCGTTTTCCGGCACCTGGTCGATCTGCGCCAGATGCGGCACCTCAGCCACCAGCGCCTGACGCAGCTGCGCCAGCGAATCAAAGGGCAGCGTCGCGCCCAGCTCGGCGCTCAGCGCCCGCAGGATGGCCCAGTTTTCCTTGGCCTCGCCCGGAGCAAACCCCGCGCGCATCGCCAGTTGCGGGCGCCCTTCGGTGTTGACGAACAGGCCGTTTTCCTCGGTATAGGCGGCGCCGGGCAGGATCACGTCGGCGCGATGTGCGCCCCGGTCGCCATGGCTGCCCTGATAGATAACAAAGGCTCCGGCGTCGATTTCGACCTCGTCGGCACCCAGGTTATAGATCACCTCGGCCCCGTCGATCGCGGCCTCGATGCCGCCCTCGGTCACCGCGCCGATATCCATGGCCCCCACACGACCCGCCGCGCTGTGCAGCACCAAAAGGCCCGAGCCCGAGATTTCGGCCATCTTCTGCGCCGCGGCCAGAACCGCCAGACCATCGGCCTCGCGCAGGGCGCCCTGCCCCACGATCACCAGCGATTTCTTGTTGTCGCGGGTCTCGTCCGAGACGCCCTCGGCGATCATGTCGGCCAGCGCCTGCCGGTCGGTGCCGGCATGATAATAGTCATAGGTCAGATCGGCGGCGGGGCCGATCAGCGCCACTTCGGCGCCGCGGCTCCAGGCCTTGCGGATACGCGCGTTCAGCACCGGCGCCTCGTCGCGCGGGTTGGTGCCGATCAGCAGGATCATATCGGCGTCGTCGATATCCTCGATGGCGGCGGTGCCCACATAGGCGCCCCGGTTGCCGATCGGCAGGCGAGCATTGTCGACGCGGCATTCCACCTTGCCGCCCTGCCCCTCGACCAGCTGTTTCAGTGCAAACGCGGCCTCGACCGGGACCAGATCGCCAATCAGGCCGGCAAGTTTCTTGCCCTTCATCGCGGTAGCAGCGGCGCTCAGCGCCTCGGGCCAGGTGGCGGGCTTCAGCTTGCCATCGATACGCACATAGGGGCGGTCGAGCCGCTGGCGGCGCAGCCCGTCCCAGACGAAACGGGTCTTGTCGCTGATCCACTCTTCGTTCACGCCGTCATGGTTGCGCGGCAGGATGCGCATCACTTCGCGCCCCTTGGTATCGACGCGGATGTTCGACCCCAGCGCATCCATCACGTCGATGCTCTCGGTCTTGGTCAGCTCCCAGGGCCGGGCGGTGAACGCATAGGGTTTCGAGGTCAGCGCCCCCACCGGGCAAAGGTCGATGATGTTGCCCTGAAGGTTCGAGTCCAGCGTCTGGTTCAGATAGCTGGTGATCTCGGCATCCTCACCCCGGCCGGTCTGGCCCATCTGGGTGATGCCCGCCACCTCGGTGGTGAAGCGCACGCAGCGCGTGCAGCTGATGCAACGGGTCATCGCGGTGCCGACCAGCGGGCCCAGATCCAGATCGTCCACCGCGCGCTTGGCCTCGCGGAAGCGGCTGAAATCGACGCCATAAGCCATCGCCTGATCCTGCAGGTCGCATTCGCCGCCCTGATCGCAGATCGGGCAATCCAGCGGGTGGTTGATCAGCAGGAATTCCATCACGCCTTCGCGGGCCTTCTTGACCATGGGCGAGTTGGTCTTGACCACCGGCGGCTGGCCTTCCGGCCCCGGGCGCAGGTCGCGCACCTGCATCGCGCAGGAGGCCGCCGGTTTCGGCGGGCCGCCCACGACCTCGACCAGGCACATCCGGCAATTGCCAGCGATCGACAGACGCTCGTGATAGCAGAAGCGCGGCACCTCGATCCCGGCCACTTCGCAGGCCTGAATCAGGGTCATCGCGCCCTCGACTTCGATCTCGTGCCCGTCGATGTTGATCTTGCGGAGGTCAGACATGATCTAATTCGCCCTCAGTAGCGCGCCGATTGCGCTGTTGTTCGAAATTTCCAGCCGGCCCAGTCGGCACAGGTCGCCCGGCTTGTCATAGTTGAGGCCCAGTTTGGCCATGTATTGCCGTCCGCGGTCGCGGAACCGTTCCTTTTCGACGTCGCTGTCCAGCACGGCGCGGATCTCGCTGTCGGAATAGCCCAGTTCGTTGGCGCGGGCGCGCAGGCGGCGGATCTCGCCGATCCCCTTGAACAGGCGCCCGTCGATCTCGTCGCAGTTCTTGCGGATCTCGTTGGCGACCACGATGGTAAAGATGCCGTCGGCGATCTCGGGCACCTCGCGCAGGGGCGGTTTGGCCGCAGCGGCCGAGGCTGCGATGGCAAGGCTTGCGGCAGCGGTCAGGATGGATTTGAGCATGGCATGTCCTTTCGGTCTGGAAGATCCAGACCGATGCACGCCGGGCCTGTTATTCAATAACAGCGCGCCCGATCGGCAAGGATATGCCAACCGCCCGTTCATGGCCGCTGACAGGTGCCCTGAAAGGTCATCTTGTCCCCCTCGATCCGCAACTGCGCGGGCTCGCTGTCGGGGCCGACCTGCCAGTCGATCTTGGAACTGCCGTAATTGGCGATGCAATACGAGATGCCGCCATGGCGACCCGCCTCGCGTGCGTCGTCAAACGACTGGCTGACCTTGTCCACCGTCACCGTGAACACCGACAGCGTCGCCTTCTTGTCGACCGGCTTGGCCTTGACCGGAAAGAAATGCCCGCCAAACAGAAGCCGGTTCTCGCGCTTGGTGCTGTTGCAGGCCGCGGTTGCGGCGACCGCACCGATCAACAAGGCCAGAGCGGCCCTTTGGGGGAAGCGAGAGGCAGTGGGGTTGCTCATCACGTTCACTCCGCCGCCATCGCGCCCATGCGGCCCGATTTCTGTGCCTTGATGCGATCCTCGATCTCGTCGCGGAAGTTGCGGATCAGGCCCTGGATCGGCCAGGCCGCCGCATCGCCCAGGGCGCAGATGGTGTGGCCCTCGACCTGCTTGGTCACGTCCCAGAGCATGTCGATCTCTTCCGGCTCGGCCTCGCCGCGCACCAGACGGTCCATCACCCGCATCATCCAGCCGGTGCCCTCGCGGCAGGGGGTACACTGGCCGCAGCTTTCATGCTTGTAGAATTTGCTGAGGCGCCAGATCGCCTTCACGATATCGGTGGATTTGTCCATCACGATCACCGCCGCCGTGCCCAGGCCCGAGCCCAGTTCGCCGCGCAGGTAATCGAAATCCATGATCGCGTCCTTCATCTTTTCCCCGCGCACGCAGGGAACCGAGGAGCCGCCCGGGATCACGGCCAGCAAGTTGTCCCAGCCGCCGCGAATGCCGCCGCAATGGGTCTCGATCAGTTCCTCGAACGAGATCGACATCGCCTCTTCGACCACGCAGGGGTTGTTCACATGGCCCGAGATGGCAAACAGCTTGGTGCCGGCGTTGTTCTGGCGGCCAAAGCCCGCGAACCATTCCGGTCCGCGCCGCAGGATGGTGGGCACGACGGCGATGGATTCGACGTTGTTGACCGTGGTCGGGCAGCCATAAAGCCCCGCACCCGCCGGAAAGGGCGGTTTCATCCGGGGCATGCCCTTCTTGCCCTCGAGGCTTTCGATCAGCGCGGTTTCCTCGCCGCAGATATAGGCGCCCGCACCGTGATGCAGGTAGAGGTCGAAATCCCAGCCGGATTTGGCGGCATTCTTGCCCAAGAGACCCGCGTCATAGGCCTCGTCAATCGCGGCCTGCAGCGCCTCGCGCTCGCGGATGTATTCGCCGCGAATGTAGATATAGCAGGCGTTTGCGTTCATCGCGAAACTGGCGATCAGGCAGCCTTCGATCAGCGTATGCGGATCGTGGCGCATGATCTCGCGGTCCTTGCAGGTGCCCGGCTCGGATTCGTCGGCATTGACCACCAGATAGGACGGGCGGCCATCGCTTTCCTTGGGCATGAAGGACCATTTCAGACCGGTCGGAAAGCCCGCGCCGCCGCGCCCGCGCAGCCCGCTGTCCTTCATCTGCTGGATGATCCAGTCCCGCCCCTTGCCGATGATGCCGGCGGTTCCGTCCCAATGGCCGCGTGCCATTGCGCCTTTCAGCGTGCGGTCGTGCATCCCGTAGAGATTGGTAAAGATCCGGTCCTGATCCTTCAGCATGCTTCCTGCCTACCTTTGGCTATCCTGACGCAGGCGCCAGAGTTGAAAAATGTTGATCACCGCATAGATGAACCCGGCAAGCGCCGCGAAATCGATCAGCAGCGCATATCGGCCCGGCAGCCCAAGCGCCGGACCGATGAACATCGACAGGACAAGCCACAGCACCATGGTCACCGCAATGACCAAGGCGATATGGCGACCCTTGCGGGCAATGACCTGTTCCAGTTTCTCGTCCATGTTTCCAGTGCGCGCCACGGATCACGTCGTGGCACTGTTTCCTTCATATCGCCACGTGCCCTTGCGCGCGGCCAGTTCAGCTTCGCCCGGCAAGGCCTTGGAGGGCTGAACCAAATTCATCTCTTCCGCGGCCTCGGCCTGGGCCGCGACCGGCTCGGGTTCCGCTGCCGCGCTTGCCACCGGCGCTTGTTCCACCGGCGCTTGTTCCATCGGCGCCGGGGCGCTTGGCGCGGCCTCGGCCGGGGTTTGCGTGGCCAGTTCGGCCCGCTCCTGGGCCTCCTGCACCGCGCCTGACATCCGTCCGCCAAGGTAACCGCCAGCGGCAAAGGCCACCACACCGGCGATAACGGCGGTCGTGACACTTGTCTGACCAAACACCAGGATCACCCCTGCGACCACGAGCCCGCCATAGGCCGCCCGTTTCCAGACACGCGCGGTGTCTGCCGTTCTATCTTTCGTGGTCGTCATGGTGTGGTCTCCTTGTTGTCAGTTATTCGTCGTAGATTCCGTCCTTCTTCGCCCGTTTGGCAAATTCCGTTTCCTCGCCCGCCGCCAGTTGGCGGGCCTGTTCGATCCAGCCGTCGCGTTCGATCCGGCCCTTGAATGTCAGGCGGGCATCGACCCAGGCCACCTGGGCCGGGGTCCAGGCCGCGACCTGGTCGAAATGGTAAAAGCCCAGCTCGTTGAGCAGACCTTCGAGCTTGGGCCCAACGCCCTTGAGCAGCTTGAGGTCGTCGGCCCCGCCCTCGCGCGCGGCGGACAGGGTCAGCGGCTGTTCCTCGCCGGCATCGCCGGTTGCGTCCGCTTGGGCGACCTCTGCCGCAGGTGCTTCATACCGCCAGCTTCCCTTGCGGGCGGCCAGCTCCTCTTGACCCGGCAGCGCGGCCGAGGGTTTCAGCACCGGTTCGGCCTCGGGCTTGGGCGCGGGTTTCGCCTCGGCCTTGGGGGTCTGCTTGACCGCCGGTTTCGGGGCGGCGGGTGCGGGCGGCGGGCTGACCTTGCCCGCGCGGCTGGCGACGGTTCCGTCCTTGCCGATCCAGGGCGTCAGCAGCGGCACTTCGGTGCCGTCGATCCGCTTGACCGTATCGCCGATATCGGTGGCCAGTTGCACGCTGGCATTATAGCGGGTCTTGCCACTGTCATATTCGGTCAAGCTGGTCAGACCCTTGAGCGGTTCCGACGCGTAACGCCCGTTCTGGGGGCCGGGCACCGGCACCTTGCCAGCAGCCAGCTCGTCCAGAAGCTCGCCGAACCGCTTGGCGGTCAGGTCTTCGTAATAATCCTTGCCGATCTGGGCCATGGGCGCATTGGTGCAGGACCCGAGGCATTCAACCTCTTCCCAGCTGAACTTGCCATCGGCGGACAGGGTATGCGGCTTGTCGGCGATCTTTTCCTTGCAGACCGCGATCAGATCCTCGGCGCCGCAGATCATGCAGGACGTGGTGCCACAGATCTGGATATGCGCCACGGTTCCAACCGGTTGCAGTTGGAACATGAAGTAGAAGGAGGCCACTTCGAGAACCCGGATATAGGCCATGCCCAGCATATCGGCGACCGCTTCGATGGCGGGCCGGGTCAGCCAGCCCTCCTGCTCCTGTGCGCGCCAGAGCAGCGGGATGACCGCGCTGGCCTGACGGCCTTCGGGAAACTTGGTGACCTGCGCCTCGGCCCAGGCCAGGTTGGCGGGCGTAAAGGCAAAGCTGTCGGGCTGTTCGGGATGCAGACGGCGTAGCATTGTGTTCTTGTCCTTCTCGTTCCCGTTACGCGGCGCAGGGACCGGTGTTGATCCGGATGGTATTGCCATCCGCCACCCGTTCCGCCTTGCCCCTAGACAGATAATTCGCGGTGATCGCCAGCGTCTGCTCGCGGCTCAATCCCGCCTGAAAATCCACCGCGCCGTATTGGCGCTCGTCCCGCAGCACGCAGCCGACACTGGCCACGGCGTCCAGATAGTCGGCGCGCATTTCACCGGTGATCACGCCGGTGTTACCCTCGCCCGTGGGCGCAACCTCACAGGCGGCCAGCCCGGCCAGCATGCCCATCCCGGTCAAAATGGATCGCATCGGGCTCATCTGTCGATCTCCCCGAACACGATGTCCATGGTGCCGATGATGGCGGCGACGTCGGCCAGCTGGTGGCCCCTGGCGACATGGTCCATCGCCTGAAGATGCAGATAGCCCGGCGCCCGGATCTTGGACCGGTAGGGTTTGTTGGTGCCATCGGCGACCAGATAGACGCCAAACTCGCCCTTCGGCGCCTCGACGGCGGCATAGACCTCGCCCGCGGGCACGTGGAACCCTTCGGTATACAGCTTGAAGTGATGGATCAGGCTTTCCATCGAGGTCTTCATGTCGCCGCGCTTGGGCGGCGTCAGCTTGCCGCGCGCCAGCACGTCACCGGGGCAGTCGCGCAGCTTGGCGATGGCCTGACGGATGATCGAGATCGACTGGCGCATCTCTTCCATCCGGCACAGGTAGCGGTCGTAACAGTCGCCGTTCTTGCCCACCGGCACCTGAAACTCGAACTCGTCATAGCATTCATAGGGCTGCGCGCGGCGCAAATCCCAGGCCAGGCCCGAGCCGCGCACCATCACGCCGGAAAAGCCGTATTGCAGGATCTCTTCCTCGCTCACCACGCCGATATCGCAGTTGCGCTGCTTGAAAATGCGGTTCTCGGTCAAGAGACCGTCGATATCGTCGAGCACGTTGGGGAAAGTATGGCTCCACGCCTCGATATCGTCCAACAGCGCGTCGGGAAGGTCCTGATGCACGCCGCCGGGCCGGAAATAGGCCGCGTGCAGGCGCGCGCCACAGGCCCGCTCGTAGAACACCATCAGCTTCTCACGCTCTTCGAACCCCCACAGCGGCGGGGTCAGCGCGCCCACGTCCATCGCCTGGGTGGTCACGTTCAAGAGGTGGTTCAGGATGCGGCCGATTTCCGAATACAGCACCCGGATCAGGCTGGCGCGGCGCGGCACCTCGACACCCGTCAGCTTTTCAATGGCAAGACACCAGGCATGTTCCTGGTTCATCGGCGCCACATAGTCGAGCCGGTCGAAATAGGGCAGGTTCTGCAGATAGGTGCGGCTTTCCATCAGCTTTTCGGTGCCGCGATGCAACAGCCCGATATGAGGGTCGCAGCGTTCGACGATCTCGCCGTCAAGCTCCAGCACCATCCGCAGCACACCGTGCGCCGCCGGGTGCTGGGGGCCGAAGTTGATGTTGAAGTTGCGGATCTTCTGCTCGCCCGTCAGCGCGTCCTCGAAGCCCTTGCCGCCATCCATCATCTGTCTCTCCTGTCCGGGCGCCCTGCCCGGCTTGTCGTGTCGTACCGGCCCTGTCGGGCGCGGCCCATGCGGGCGTCAGCGACGCGCCCGCGCATTCCGTTTTGCCGCGGCCCGCACGCGGGCGCGTTCCGCTTGAGCCGCCTTGGCCGCCGCCCCTGCCAGAGCCAGCCCCAGCGCCGCCAGCGCGGCCAGTTCCCCCAGGATCGTCAGCATGTCAGCGTCGCTCCATCTCTTGCAGCTTCATGGCCATGATCCACAGCAGCACGATGACCACCGGCGAGATCACACAGGCAAAGGCCCAGTTCCGGTTGATCCCGAAATGCGGCAGCAGCTTGATCATCGGGATGACCGTCGCAACCACCAAAGCAATCCAGATCAGGAACTCCATGGCTTACCCCTCTTTCTTCTCGTCTCCCGGAAGGATGTAATCGGCGCCTTCCCAGGGGGACATGAAATCGAACTGCCGGTATTCCTGAACCAGGCTGACGGGTTCGTAGACCACCCGCTTTTCCGCCTCGTCATAGCGGACCTCGGTATAGCCGGTGGTCGGGAAATCCTTGCGCAGCGGATAGCCCCGGAACCCGTAATCCGTCAGGATGCGGCGCAGGTCGGGGTGGCCGGTGAACAGGATGCCGAACATGTCGAACACCTCGCGCTCGAACCAGTTGGCCGAGGGGTGCACATCGGTGATCGACGGCACCATGTCATCCTCGCGGATCGAGACCCGCAGGCGGATGCGCTGGTTCTGATACATGCTGAGGAAGTGATAGACCACGTCGAACCGCTTGGCCCGTTCGGGATAGTCAACGGCGGTGATATCGACCAGCGTCGAAAAGCGGCAGCTGCTGTCCGAGCGCAGGAAATCCACGAAATCGACCAGGTTCGACGGCGCCACATCCACGTTCAACTCGCCAAAGGTCACATCCCAGGACAGGATGCAATCGGCGCGTTTCAGCTCCAGATGGGTGCCCAGTTCTCTGAGTGCGTCGCTCATCAGGCTCTCTCCTCAGCGCACGATGGTGCCGGTGCGGCGGATCTTGCGTTGCAGCTGCAACAGACCGTACAGCAGCGCCTCGGCGGTCGGAGGGCAGCCGGGCACATAGATGTCGACCGGAACGATCCGGTCACAGCCGCGCACCACGGAATAGCTGTAGTGGTAATAGCCGCCACCATTGGCGCAGGAGCCCATCGAGATCACGTAACGCGGTTCGGGCATCTGGTCATAGACCTTGCGCAGCGCGGGCGCCATCTTGTTGGTCAGCGTGCCGGCCACGATCATTACGTCCGACTGGCGCGGCGACGCACGCGGCGCGATGCCGAACCGTTCGGCGTCATAGCGCGGCATCGAGGTATGCATCATCTCGACCGCGCAGCAGGCCAGACCAAAGGTCATCCAGTGCAGCGAGCCGGTACGCGCCCAGTTGATGATATCCTCGGTCGAGGTCAGCAGAAACCCTTTGTCCTGCAACTCGGCGTTCAGGGCCTGGGTGGCGACTTCCTTGTCGACGCCCGCGGTGTTGGCACCCGTCATCACTGCCATTCCAGCGCCCCTTTCTTCCATTCATAGGCAAAGCCGATGGTCAGCACGCCCAGGAACACCATCATCGACCAGAAGCCCACATCGCTCATGTCCTTGAAGCCGACGGCCCAGGGAAACAGGAAGGCGATTTCCAGATCGAAGATGATGAACAGGATCGAGACCAGATAGAACCGGACGTCGAATTTCATCCGCGCATCATCGAATGCGTTGAAGCCGCATTCATAGGCGCTGACCTTTTCGGGATCGGGATTGCGGACCGCCAGCACGACGGCGGCGAGAATCAGGACAAGGCCCAGGCCAGCGGCGACGGCCAGAAACACCAGGATCGGGAGGTATTCCCGCAACAGCTCTTCCACGAGTGGCTCCTTTCCTGCGCGCCCAGTCGGGGACGCGCCGTCAATTGGCGTGTTGACTGGACCTTCTCTACCCGCGCCCGACCAGAGGGTCAACTGAACGAACGCGTCCTGCCGCGCTTATTTCGACGCGGCAGGTATCGGTTTTCAGGCAAGTTTTCAGACAGGTGCCCGCGAGGGGTGGGCGATCAAACCTGAGTGTTCCATGCAGGTTTGCGCTTGTCGAAGAAGGCACCGATTCCCTCGCGGGCCTCGTCGGTCTCCCAGCGGTCGACCAGCGCCCGGATCGTGCGGTCGATGACGGCGTCATCGACGCGCGGTCCCAGATCGCGGATCAGCGCCTTGGCCGAGGCGACGGCGCCGGGCGCGCAGGCCAGATAGGGGGTGACCTCGGCCTCGATCGCGGCGGCAAGCCCATCGGCGGGCACGGCGCGGGCCAGAAGACCCAGTTCCACCGCTTCGGCGGCCCCGAACAGGCGCCCCGACATGAAGACGCGGCGCGCGCGCGCCTCGCCCATGCGAGCAATGACATAGGGGCCGATGGTGGCGGGGATGATGCCCAGCCGGGTCTCGGTCAGGCCCATCTTGAGCGTGTCGACCCCGATGGCGATATCGCAGACGCTGGCCATGCCGACACCGCCGCCAAAGGCGTTGCCCTGCACCGCGCCGATCAACGGCTTGGGCAGGCTGTTGAGCGCCTGCAGCATCTCGGCCAGCTTGCGTGCCTCGACAAAGCGGGTTTCGGCATCGGCAGCCATCTGCGCCTGCATCCAGCCCAGATCGCCCCCGGCGCAAAAGCTCTTTCCGGCGCCGGTCAGCACCACGACACGCACCGCGTCGTCCGCGGCTAGCCCGGCGGCGGCGGCGCTGAGATCGGCCAGCATCTGCGCCGACATGGCATTGTGTTTCTCCGCCCGGTCGAGCGTCAGGGTGGCAACCCCGCGCGCATCCGTGTCGATGGTGATGGTTTCGTACATGACCTCTCCTTCAGAACCGTTTTCCGGCACGGAAAACGGGCCGGAATTCTTGCAGAATTCCGGGTCTCACCCGGTGCGCATGGCCCGCGCCATATCCGCCGCTTCGGCGATCACATCCATGTCGAGCCCGGTCTGATAGCCCAGCCGTTCCAGATGCGCCGCAACCGCCTCGGTCGCCACATTGCCCGCCGCGCCCGGCGCATAGGGGCAGCCGCCCAAGCCGCCCACGGCAGCATCGAAGACCCGCACGCCCAGCGCCAGCGAGGCGTCGATATTGGCCAGCGCCCGCCCTGCCGTGTCGTGGTAATGCCCCGCCAGCCGCGAGACCGGCACCCGCTCGCGCACCGCCAGCAGCATGCGCGCGATCTTGTCCGGCGTCGCCTGCCCGATCGTGTCGCCCAGCGAAATCTCGTAACAGCCGAGCGCGAACAGCCGGTCGGCCACCTCGGCCACCTTCTCGGGCGCCACTGCCCCGTCATAGGGGCAGTCGGTCACGCAAGAGACATAGCCCCGCACCGGCAGGTCGATATGGCGCGCGGCCTCGAGAATCGGTTCGAACCGCGCGATGCTCTCTTCGATGGAGGCGTTGATATTGGCCTTGGAAAACCCCTCGGACGCCGAGGCAAACACCGCGATTTCATCGGCGCGCGCCGCCAGCGCATCCTCGTAGCCGCGCATGTTCGGGGTCAGCGCCGCATAGCGCACGCCCTCGGCGCGGGTGATCCCGGACAGCACCTCGGCAGACCCGGCCATCTGCGGCACCCATTTCGGCGAGACGAAGCTGGCCACCTCGATCCGGCGGAACCCGGCGCGGCTGAGGCAATCGACCAGCGCCACCTTCTCCGCCACCGGAATCTCGCGTTTCTCGTTCTGCAGGCCGTCACGCGGCCCCATCTCGAAGATTTCGACCCAGTCGCCCATCGCCGCACTCCCGTCCCGTTGCGCTCAGTTCATTCGCTCCAACGCCGCATGTTCGCGGCGGCGCGTCAAGCCTCTTCCTCGACCAGACGCACCAGCGCGGCACCGGCCTCGACCTGGGCGCCAGCCTCGGCCAGCACTTCGGCCACCACCCCGTCGCGGGCAGCCAGCAGCGAATGTTCCATCTTCATTGCCTCCAGGATGGCAAGACGGTCGCCCTCCTGCACCGCCTGACCGGCCGCGGCAAACACCGCCTTGACCAAGCCCGGCATCGGCGCCAGCACCACATTTGTGTCGCCACCGGCGCTGCTGTCGCGCTCAAGCGGGTCGATGATGTCGAAGGGCAGACCATAGCCGTCGAACACTGTGGCAACCCCACCCGCGACCGAGACATCGGGCATCGCCCGCCCGCCGATGCGCCAACGCCCGTCGTGCCGTTCGGCCACCACCTGATCCGCGCCGACCTGCCAGAGCTGACGATTGCGCCCCTCGACCTGCACATCGACAGCAAGCTCCTCGCCCTGCCAGCCAAGCGTGATCGCCCGGTGCAGCGGCGCCCAGAGGGTAAAGCCCTGTTCGGCCTGATCCCCGGCAAGGCCCAGCACCGCCATGGCGGCTGCGGCCACATGGCGCGGCTCGGGCGCGGGGGCCGCGACCAGCGCGTCGATATCGCGCCCGATCAGGCCCGTATCCACATCGCCAGCAGCAAAGCCCGCATGCCGGGTCAGCGCACCAAGAAAGGCCAGGTTAGTGACGGTGCCGCCCACCTGGGTACCCGCGAGCGCCCGGTCGAGCCGCGACAGCGCTACTGCGCGGGTCGGCCCGTGCACGATCACCTTCGAGATCATCGGATCGTACCAGGGGCTGATGGTGTCGCCCGCACGCACGCCGCTGTCGGCGCGGCAGCCCTCGGGAAAAGCCAGATGACTGAGCGTGCCGGTGGCGGGCAGAAAGCCCTTGGGCACGTCCTCGGCATAAAGCCGCGCCTCAAAGGCATGGCCGGTGATGGACAGCTCCTCCTGCCGGGCGGGCAGGCTCTCGCCCGCAGCGACACGCAGCTGCCATTCCACCAGATCGACGCCGGTGATCGCCTCGGTCACCGGATGTTCGACCTGCAGGCGAGTGTTCATCTCCATGAACCAGAACCGGTCGGCACGCAGCCCGTCGGAGGCATCGACGATGAATTCCACAGTCCCTGCACCCTTGTAGCCGATGGCCTCGGCGGCGCGCACGCCCGCCTGCCCCATCGCGGCGCGCATCTCCTCGGTCATCCCGGGCGCGGGCGCCTCCTCGATCACCTTCTGGTGGCGGCGTTGCAGCGAGCAGTCGCGTTCGAACAGATGCACCGCATGGGTGCCGTCGCCGAATACCTGCACCTCGATATGGCGCGGCTTGGAGACGAATTTCTCGACCAGCACCGCGTCATTGCCAAAGGCGGTGCTGGCCTCGCCCCGCGCGCTGTCAAGCGCGGCGGCGAAATCCTGCGGACGCTCGACCAGGCGCATGCCCTTGCCGCCGCCGCCCGCGACCGCCTTAATCAGCACCGGGTAACCGATGGTATCGGCGGCGCCCGCCAGATGTTCGGGATCCTGATTGTCACCGTGATAGCCGGGCACAACGGGCACGCCCGCCTCGTGCATCAGCGCCTTGGCGGCGTCCTTGAGGCCCATGGCCCGGATCGCGCTGGCCGAGGGACCGATGAAGGTAAGCCCCGCCGCCTCGACCGCGTCCACGAAACCGGGGTTCTCGGACAGGAAGCCATAACCGGGATGGATGGCCTGGGCACCGGTTTCCAAAGCGGCGGCGATGATCACATCGCCCTTGAGGTAGCTGTCGGCGGGCGCAGGGCCGCCGATATGCACCGCCTCATCCGCCATCGCCACATGTTTGGCACCGGCATCGGCATCGGAATAGACCGCAACACAGGCGACGCCCATGCGCTGCGCGGTTTCCATAACACGGCAGGCGATCTCGCCGCGATTGGCAATCAGGATCTTGTCAAACATCTGCGGCCTCCTTGACGGTCAGCCGCACCATTCCGATCGCTTGCCGCCGGAATAGGGACGGGCATGACCCGCATTGATCATAAGAGTTGATAGTCGTTTCCCGTCCACAAAGACCTGCGCAAGGCGCCGCTGGTAGCGGTCTGACCCCTGCAAAACGATGGTTGTCTCGCTGGACGTCAGCAAAACATAGCGAAGGTACCAGGTCGCCGCAGTCCCCCGCGCCAGTTCCGAGAGACAGCTCGAGCTGAACACCTCGGGCGTGTCGAAGCCCAACAACCGAACCTTTTGTACCCCGCGGGACGGGCACCAGATGCGCACCGTGTCGCCATCTGTAACCGAGACGATTCGACACTCGTCTGACTGAACGATCTGTCGAACCGCTATTGCGCTGTCCGGCAGCAGCTGGAGCAGCACAAGCCCAGCCGCGGCGGCTACCATAACCGCCCGCAGATAGACGCGCGGATCGAGAGGGGACCGCCGCCGTTTCTTTGGCAGCAAACCCATATCGAGCTTCGGCGTTTTTCGATAGCCGCGGCTGTAGGGAAGAACTCTGCCTTTGCGTGCCACCGAAAACCCCACGATCATCAGCCGGAATTCGCAACCCACATATCACATGCGTCACGGACAACTCTACCTCTGGCATTGCAACCTTCTGTCCCATGTTGCGCGCCTTACATCCGGAACACGCCGAACCGCGTGTCCTCGATCGGTGCATTGAGCGCGGCGCTCAGCGACAGGGCCAGCACATCGCGGCTCTTGCGAGGGTCGATGATGCCGTCGTCCCAAAGCCGGGCGCTGGCATAAAGCGGATGCGACTGGCGCTCGAACATCTCGAGCGTGGGGCGCTTGAACTCGGCCTCTTCCTCGGCCGACCAGCTGCCGCCCTGCCGTTCGATCCCGTCACGCTTGACGGTGGCGAGCACACCTGCCGCCTGCTCGCCGCCCATGACCGAGATGCGGCTGTTGGGCCAGGTCCACAGGAACCGGGGCTGATAGGCGCGCCCCGCCATGCCATAGTTGCCCGCCCCAAACGAGCCGCCCACCAGCATGGTGATCTTGGGCACGGCTGTAGTGGCGACCGCCGTCACCATCTTGGCGCCGTGGCGGGCGATGCCTTCGTTTTCATATTTTCGGCCCACCATGAAGCCGGTGATGTTCTGCAGGAACACCAGCGGGATCTTGCGCTGGCTGCAGAGTTCCACGAAATGCGCCGCCTTCTGCGCCGCCTCGCTGAAGATCACGCCGTTGTTGGCGATGATGCCGATCGGGCAGCCCTTGAGATGGGCGAAACCGCAGACGATGGTCTCGCCAAAGCGCGGCTTGAACTCGTCAAAGCGCGAGCCGTCGACCAGCCGCGCGATCACCTCGCGGATGTCATAGGGGGTTTTCAGATCGGCGGGCACCACGCCCAGGATCTCCTCGGGGTCATATGCCGGTTCTTCGGGGCTGGCCCAGTCCACCGTCAGCGGCTTGCGCCGGTTGAGCGAGCGCACGGCGCGCCGCGCCAGCGCCAGCGCATGGGCGTCATCCTCGGCCAGGTAATCGGCAACGCCCGACAGGCGGGTGTGCACATCACCGCCGCCCAGATCCTCGGCACTGACCACCTCGCCGGTGGCCGCCTTGACCAGCGGCGGGCCGGCCAGAAAGATGGTGCCCTGTTCCTTGACGATGATGGTGACGTCGGACATCGCGGGAACATAGGCGCCGCCTGCGGTGCACGATCCCATCACAACGGCGATTTGCGGGATGCCCTTGGCGCTCATCCGGGCCTGATTATAGAAGATGCGGCCAAAGTGGTCGCGATCCGGGAACACCTCGTCCTGGTTGGGCAGGTTGGCGCCGCCACTGTCCACCAGATAGATACAGGGCAGGTTGTTTTCCTCGGCGATCTCCTGCGCGCGCAGGTGCTTCTTGACCGTCATCGGGTAATAGGTGCCGCCCTTTACCGTGGCGTCGTTGCAGACGACCATGACCTCCTGCCCCTCGACCCGGCCGATCCCGGCGACGACACCGGCGGCAGGGGCCGCGTTGTCATACATGTCAAAAGCGGCAGTGGCGCCGATTTCGAGGAACGGAGAGCCCGCGTCGAGCAGGTTGGCCACCCGGCGGCGCGGCAGCATCTTGCCCCGGCTTTCGTGGCGGGCACGCGATTTCTCGCCCCCGCCCAGGCGCGCGGCCTCGGCCGCCGCCCCGATCTGCGCCAGCGCATCCAGATGCGCGGCACGGTTCGCCTTGAAGCCCTCGGAGGCGGGCATGGCCTTGGATGTGAGTTTCATGGATTGGCCTCCAGTTCTGCCGCTGCGCGGCGCTTCAATTCCTTGCGGATCACTTTGCCTGTCACCGTCATCGGCAGCGCGTCCAGAAACGCCACCTCGCGCGGGTAGGAATATTGGGCGAGCCGGTCCTTGACCCAAGTTTGCAACTCTTCTTCGCTGGCCCGGGCGCCGGGTTTCATCACCACATAGGCCTTGACGATCTCGGTTCTGAGCGGATCGGGCTTGCCCACCACGCCCACCGTCGCAACGCCCGGATGGGTCAGCAGGCAATCCTCGATCTCCGCCGGGCCGATGCGGTAGCCGGCCGAGGTGATCACGTCATCCTCGCGCCCCACGAAACGGAGGTAGTCGCCCTCCCACACGCCCCGGTCCCCGGTCACCAGCCAGTCGCCCCGAAACTTCTCGGCGGTGGCTGCCGGGTTGCGCCAGTATTCCAGCAGCATCGAGGCCGAACCGCGCCGCACGGCGACATCGCCCTCACCCCTTGTGGGCTGGCCCGTGTCGTCGATCACCGCCACCTCATGCCCCGGCACCGGCTTGCCGATACAGCCCGGGCGCACCGGGAAATCGGCGGCGCAGGACGACACGGTCATATTGCACTCGGTCTGGCCGTAGAATTCGTTGATCGTCAGGCCAAAGGCGCCCTCGCCCCAGGCCAGCATCTCGGCCCCCAACGGCTCGCCGCCCGAGGCGACCGAGCGCAGGCCAGGAAGCGCCTGATCCGCCGCCTTGAGCATGCGGAGCGCGGTGGGCGGAAAGAACACGTTCCTGACCCCGCCCTGTGCAATCACATCGGCGCAGGCTTCGGCGCTGAACTTGTCCAGCCGCGCAGCCACCACCGGAATGCCCAGCGCCAGCCCCGGCATCAACACATCGAACAGACCGCCGATCCAGGCCCAGTCGGCAGGCGTCCACAGGCAATCGCCGGGGCGCAGGTGGTTGTGGCTGATCGAGACCCCCGGCAGGTGCCCGGTCAGCACCCGGTGACCATGCAGCGCGCCCTTGGCCCGGCCCGTGGTGCCCGACGTATAGATCAGCACCGCCGGATCCTCGGGCCGCGTATCTGCCTGCGGCACCGGTTCGCCGGGCAGCCCGATCTCGGCCGCCATCAGCGGGGTCGCCAGATCGCCCAGCAGGGTCGCGCCCTCGGCATCGGTCAGCACCAGCCGCGCGCCCGCATCCTCCAGACGGCTGCGCAGCGCGTCCTGCTGGAACAGCTTGAACAGCGGCACCGAAATGGCGCCGATATGCCAGAGCGCCAGATGCGCCGCCGCGCACCAGGGCGACTGGCTGAGCAGCACGCCGACCCGGTCACCCGGCGCCACGCGCGGCAGCAGCGCCCGCGCCAGCCCCTGCACCATGCCGGACAGGTCCCCATGGGTGATGTCGCGCCGCGCGGGCCCGGTCAGGTCGATGATCGCCAGTGCACCCGCAGGTTGCGACAGGCACTGACGCGCCATGTTCAGACGCTCGGGCAGGTCCCAGCCGCCATCAGGGCGCAACCCCGGTATGCGCGCCGCGAATGTCATTGGAGGCGCCCCCGGAAAACCCCATGCGCAGAGGGGGTTCGAAACGTGTTTCTCAAATAAATATAATTGGTTACGCGGCGGAACCTAACCGAATCTTGATCCAGATCAGGGAAGTCGCATGTGTTCGGGCGCAGAACCGGGGCGTCAACTAAACCAAAGGTACTCTCATGACACGTATGGCTGCTGCCCTGGCGCTTTCCACCGCTCTTGCCACCCTGGCCGGACCGCTCGCGGCCCAATCTCAGGGCGACTGGACCGTCGGTCTTGGTGTGGGCTATGTGAACCCCAAATCCAACAACGGCACCATGGCCGGCGGCATCGCCACGGTGGATGACAACACCCGCCCGATCTTTACCGTCGAATATTTCATCCGCGACAATCTGGGCATCGAGTTGCTGGCCGCAACGCCGTTCAAACATGACGTTTCGATCAGCGGCATCGGCTATGCCGGCAATGTCAAACATCTGCCGCCCACCCTGTCGCTGAACTATCACTTCCCGACCAATTCCGCTTGGAAGCCCTATCTGGGGGTCGGTGTGAACTACACCACCTTCTTCGAGGAAAACTCGCCGCTTGGTACGCTGAAACTGGATGACAGCTTTGGCGTCGCCGTCAACGCGGGCGTCGACTATCAGATCAGCGACCGGGGCGCGCTGCGTCTGAACGCACGCTGGATCAACATCGAATCCGACGCCACGCTGAACGGTGCCGCGATCGGCACGGCCGAGATCGACCCGCTGGTGATCGGCATCCAGTACGTGCATCGGTTCTGATCCTCCCCTCGGCAAGACAGACGGCCCGCAAGCTCCCTCGGCTTGCGGGCCGTTTGCGTTTTCAGAGCACCGTGTTCATCAGCTCGCGGCCGATCAGCATGCGACGGATCTCCGAGGTGCCGGCGCCGATCTCCATCAGCTTGGCATCGCGGAAGATGCGGCTGACCGCGCTGTCGGACAGGAAGCCGGCACCGCCCATCGCCTGCACCGCCTGATGCGCCTGCACCATCGCCTGTTCGCTGGCATAAAGACAGCAGGCGGCGGCGTCCTGACGGGTCACGTCGCCCCGGTCACAGGCCTTGGCCACCTCATAGATATAGGCGCGGGCCGAGTTCATCGCGGTATACATGTCGGCGATCTTGCCCTGCATCAGCTGGAACGAGCCGATCGGTTTGCCGAACTGCTTGCGCTCGGCCATATAGGGCATGATCTCGTCCAGACAGGCGGCCATGATGCCGGTGCCGATGCCCGCAAGCACCACGCGTTCATAATCGAGACCCGACATCAGCACGGCAACGCCGCGCCCCTCCTGGCCCAGCACGTTTTCAAACGGCACTTCGACATCCTCGAACACCAGCTCGGCGGTGTTCGAGCCGCGCATGCCCATCTTGTCGAAATGTTTCGAGGTCGAGAATCCCTTCATCGACTTTTCGATCAGAAAGGCGGTGATGCCCTTGCTGCCGGCCTCGGGGTCGGTCTTGGCATAGACCACCAGCGTATCGGCGTCGGGGCCGTTGGTGATCCAGTACTTGTTGCCATTCAGGCGGTAATGGTCGTTGCGCTTTTCCGCGCGCAGCTTCATCGACACCACGTCCGATCCGGCGCCCGCCTCGGACATGGCCAGCGCGCCCACATGCTCACCCGAGACCAGGCCCGGCAGGTACTTGCGCTTTTGCTCGTCGTTGCCGTTCAGCTTGATCTGGTTGACGCAGAGGTTGGAATGCGCGCCATAGCTGAGGCTGACCGAGGCGCTGGCGCGTGCGATCTCTTCCACCGCGACCACATGGGCAAGGTACGACATGCCCGCGCCGCCGAACTCTTCCGGGACCGTGATGCCGAGCAGGCCCAGATCGCCCATTTCGCGCCACAGCTCGTTGGGAAACTCGTTGGTCTGGTCGATCTCGGCGGCCATCGGGCGGACCCGCTCCTGCGCCCAGCGATGCACCATATCGCGCAGCGCGTTCACGTCCTCGCCCAGATCGAATTGCATGGTAGCTGCGAACATCGCGCTCTCCTCTCCGCATTAATGAACAACTGTTCAATAACCGCGATACCAGCGTTTGCCCCACCCGTCAACGATTCCTGCATATGAGCCATAACAGCAAAGGCGCCGCCCCTTGCGGAACGGCGCCTTTGCGGCCTTGCGGCGTTTCAAGATGTCAGGACTGGTAGACCGCCCCCACCTCGGCCCGGATGATGCGCGCGATCAGGTCGCAATCCTCCAGGCTGAAGGTCAGCGGCACCCGCATGTCGATGATCCCGGCCAGCACCCGGTCGCTGGCAGGCATCGGCGCGCTGTCGGCATAGCGCCAGCTGTCATAGCGCGAGGTAAAGCCCACAGGCTCGGGCGTGCCGAACCATTTCAGCTCGACCCCGCGGGCGGCGCAGCGGCGCAGCGCCTCCTGCACCTTCTCCGCCACCCAGTCGAGCAGCAGGAACTGGATGGACGAGCCGACATAGGTCTCGACATCGGGCCGCTCGATCACACTCAGGCCCGGTGTGCCGCGCAGCCCCGCCTCGATCCGCTGATAGCGCTCGTTCCAGCGTGCCACTTGCGTGGCAAGCGCGCGCAGCTGCGGCCGCAGGATGGCGGCGCGCAGATTGTCCATCCGGCCCGAGATGTTGGGGGTGTGATACTTGATCCGCTCGAACACTTCGGGCCCCGGCGCCGCCAGATGGCGCTCGTACAGCATGTACGAGCCCGACATCATCACCGCGCGCGCCGCGATCTCTTCGTCATCGGTAACCAGCAGCCCGCCCTCGCCCGAGTTCACATGCTTGTAGGTCTGGCATGAATAGCAGCCGACCGCGCCCTGCCGCCCCGAGGGCACCCCGTTCCACGCCGCGCCCATCGTATGGGCGCAATCCTCGATCACGGTGATCCCGGCCGCGTCGCAGATCTGCATCAGCCGGTCCATGTCGCACAGATGTCCGCGCATATGGCTGAGCATCAACACCCGCGCCACACCCGCCTTGGCGGCCAGATCGTCAAGGTCGATGGTCAGGCTTTCGGTTACGCCCACGAATACGGGCCGCGCCCCGACCGAGGCGATGGCGCCGGGCACCGGCGCAAGCGTAAAGGCATTGGTCAGCACCGCATCGCCGGGCTTCACCCCCACAGCGCGCAACGCGGTGGCCAGCGCATAGCCGCCCGAGGCCACCGCCAGGCAATAGCGTGCGCCGGTCTGGGCTGCGAATTCCTGTTCCAGCAGGGCGGTTTCGCCCAGCTCGCCCTTGGCCAGGTTGTAACGATGCAGCCGGCCATGGCGCAGCACCGCCAGCGCCGCCTCGATTGCCTCGTCCGGAATGGGTTCCTGCTGGGTGAAACTACCCGAGAATATCTCTGTCATGGCGTGTATCTGAGGCGGCGCCCGACAGGTGGTCAAGAGCCGAGATGCAGTTTTGCAAAGGCCAAATCCAGTTTTATCCGATCAGCCGGGTCACCACGTGCGGCAGGTCCTCGAACCGCTCCAGCAGCGCTTCGGGTTCCAGTGCCGCCATGTCGTCGCCCGAGGGGCCGAAGGTCACCAGGATCGAGGGCACGCCGGCGGCGCGCGCGGTGTTGCGATCGGTGTCGCTGTCACCCACCAGCACACAGGCCGCCGGATCGCCCCCAGCCGCCCGCGCGGCGGCGCGCAGCGGTTCAGGGTCGGGTTTGCGTACCGGCAGCGTGTCGGCGCCGATCAGGGCGGCAAAGGCGTCGCGCACCCCCAGCCGTTGCAACAGCAGATCGGCCAGCGCCTCGGGCTTGTTGGTGCAGATGCCGACCCCGTATCCCGCCCGTCGCAGTTCTTCGACCGCGTCCATGGCGCCGGGATAGAGAAAGCTGTGATGGTCGATCGCGCCGCGATAGGCCTCCAGCAGCACCGGGTAATAGCGCTCGACCGTGGCGGCGTCATAGGCGCCCACCCTCTCCAGCCCGCGCGTCAGCATCATCCGCCCCCCGCGCAGCGCGATGCCTGCATCCTGTCCCGGCACCAGCACATCGCCCAGCCCCATGTCACGGAAACAGTGATTGGCCGCGGCCAGCAGGTCGCCCGAGGTATCGGCCAGCGTGCCGTCCAGATCGAAGATCACCGTGCGCATACCGCCCCTTTCCGGGCGATGCTCCGCCCTGTCCGTATCTGCCCGCCTGCACTATCGCTTGCGCCTGTGTGTCCAGCGGATAAAACGGGCGCCAGGAAAACTAAAGAGAAAACGCATTATGAGCACCGCATTGGTCATTCTCGCCGCAGGCAAGGGAACCCGGATGAAATCCGACCTTCCCAAGGTTCTGCACCCCATCGCCCACGCCCCGATGCTGGTCCATGCCATGCGCGCCGGCGCCGTGCTGGAACCCGCGCGCACCGTGATCGTGGCCGGCCATGGCGCCGAGGCGGTGCGCGCCGCCGCCCTGGACGAGGATGAGGGCGCCACGGTCGTCCTGCAAGAGGAACAGCTGGGCACCGCCCATGCCGTCGATCAGGCCCGTGCCGCGCTGGAAGGGTTCGAAGGCGATGTGGTCGTGCTTTATGGCGACACGCCCTTTCTGCAGCCCGACACGCTGGAACGGATGCTGGCGGCGCGCAAGACCCATGATCTGGTCATCCTCGGCTTCGAGGCCGCCGATCCCGCCCGGTATGGCCGGCTGGTGATGCAGGGCGACAGTCTGGAACGGATCGTCGAATTCAAGGAAGCCACCGAACAGGAACGCGCGATCCGCTTCTGCAACTCGGGCCTTCTAGCCTGCAACGCGGAAACCCTGTTCGCTCTGATCGCTGCCGTGGGCAACAACAATGCCTCGGGCGAATACTATCTGACCGACGTGGTCGAGATCGCGCGCAAGCAGGGGCTGGCGGTGACCGCAGTGGCCTGTGACGAGGCGCAGACGCTGGGCGTCAACTCGCGCGCCGATCTGGCGGCGGCGGATGCGATCTTTCAGACCCGTGCCCGCGCCGAACTGCTGGATCTTGGCGTCACCCTGATGGCGCCCGAAACCGTCTATCTGGCTGCCGATACGGTGATCGGGCGCGACACCGTGATCGAACCCAACGTGGTGTTCGGCCCCGGCGTGACGGTGGAAAGCGGCGCCACCATCCGCGCCTTCTCGCATCTCGAGGGCTGTCATGTCAGCCGCGGCGCCGTGGTCGGCCCCTATGCCCGTCTGCGCCCCGGCGCCGAGTTGGCCGAGAACGCCCGCATCGGCAATTTCGTCGAGATCAAGAATGCCGAGATCGGCGAAGGCGCCAAGGTCAACCACCTGACCTATATCGGTGATGCCAGCATCGGCGCGGGCAGCAATATCGGCGCCGGGACCATCACCTGCAACTATGATGGCGTGATGAAGCATCGCACCACGATCGGCGCCAATGTCTTTATCGGCTCGAACACGATGCTGGTGGCCCCGGTCACCCTGGGTGACGGCGCGATGACCGCGACGGGCACCGTGGTCACCCGCGATGTCGAGCCGGACGCGCTGGCCAAGGCCCGCGTCAAGCAGGAGAACAAGCCCGACCGCGCGCGCAAGCTGTTCGAGATGCTGCGCGCCAAGAAGGCCAGCAAGCAGAAAGAAACCTGAGCCGCGTCCCGCCCGCGACAGGTCTCCGGGTCGACCGGCCTCTGTGCCGGTGACCCTCTCTCCGGTCAAAGGATACTGCCATGCTTACGTCCTATCTCGATCAGATCCGGGCCCATGCCGACGCCGAACGCGCCGTCGAGATGGCCGCCTATCACAAGGTGGCGCGCACCTATCTGGGGGTCGCCAACCCTGTATTGAACGATCTGAGCCGGGACTGGCGGCGAGCACTGGACCTGCCCGACCGGCTGGCGCTGGCAGATGCGCTCTGGCAGAGCGACATTCACGAGGCGCGCGTGACCGCCGCCAAGCTGCTGACGCAGGCGCGCATTCGCCCCGACGTCGCCGTCTGGGACCTGCTGCAAGGCTGGCTGCCCGATTTCGACGCCTGGGCAATTGCCGATCATGCGGCGATGGCAATGCAGAAACGGCTGGTGGCCGATCCGGCGCGGCTGGACCAGGTCGAGCACTGGACCCGCTCGGACCATATGTGGACCCGGCGCGCCGCGCTGGTGGCCACCCTGCCCTGGGCCAAGATGAGCAACCCCAAACCCGCCGATACCGCCGCGCGCGATCGCATCCTGGGCTGGGCGGCGGGCTATGTTCCCGACCGCGACTGGTTCATCCAGAAAGCGGTGGCCTGGTGGCTGCGCGACCATTCCAAGCACGACCCCGAGGCGGTGCGCGTCTTTCTGGCCGAACACGGCCCCGCCATGAAGGCATTCGCCCGCAAGGAGGCGGGCAAATACCTGAAAACTCAGTTGGAATAGACGTCGAGTTCCACCAGTTCGTCGATCGGCGCCAAGAGCGCGCGCATCGCCTCGAGCGACAGGCGGCTGCCGCTGCCCGGATCGCCGCCCGCGGGAATCAGGGTGACATGGGCGGTGGCGCCGGTCTTGCGCACCACCACGCGGCCATTGCGCTCCTGCTCGACCAGCGCGGTTTCCATCCAGCGCCCGGGAATCGTCGGATCGCCCAGACCGGCCACGGTCTGGCGCGCACCCTCCCATCCGGGCCGGATGTCATCGCCGGGTTGCGCGGTAGGCGCGGCCTCGGCTTCGGGCGTGGCGGTTTCGGGTGCCTCGTCGGTCGCGGGCGCGGCCTGCGGCGCGGCGGCGGTTTCCGGGGCCTTGTCGCCCCCGAACAGCTTGTCGGTGGTGGCGCGCACGCGGTCACAGCCCGCCAGCGCCACGAGGGAAATCAGAACCAGGTATCTCATGCCCGAACCCTAGCGCCAGAGAGCGGGCCTGCGCCAGCCCAAACCCACATCGCCCTTGCCGCTGGCACCTACCCGCTTTACCTATGTCGCATGACAGCTCCACTGATCGACCCTTTCGCGCGTGCCATCACCTATCTGCGTGTCTCCGTCACGGACCGCTGCGATTTTCGCTGCGTCTATTGCATGTCGGAAAACATGACCTTTCTGCCCAAGAAAGATCTTCTGACGCTGGAAGAACTGGACCGCATGTGCTCGACCTTTGTGCGCATGGGAGTGGAAAAGCTGCGCATCACCGGCGGCGAGCCGCTGGTGCGCCGCGATATCATGACCTTTTTCAACGGCATGACCCGGCATCTGGAGAGCGGCGCGCTGAAAGAGCTGACGCTGACCACCAATGGCTCGCAATTGGAACGCTTTGCCGATCAGCTTTATGCGGCGGGCGTGCGCCGGGTGAATGTCTCGCTTGATACGCTGGACGATCAGAAATTCGCCGATATCACCCGCTGGGGCCGGCTGCCGCAGGTGCTGCGCGGCATCGACGCGGCCCAGCGCGCGGGCCTCAGGATCAAGATCAACGCGGTGGCGCTCAAGGGCTTCAACGAGGAAGAACTGCCGCGCATCACCCAATGGTGTGCCGAGCGTGACATGGACCTGACCTGGATCGAGGTCATGCCGATGGGTGATATCGGCAACGAAAACCGGCTGGGCCAGTTCTGGTCGCTCAAGGACGTGCGCGCGGAATACGAAAACCATTACCGCGTCACCGACCTGTCCGAACGCACCGGCGGCCCGGCGCGCTATGTGCGGCTGGAGGAGACCGGGCAGAAGATCGGCTTCATCACCCCGCTCAGCCATAATTTCTGCGAAAGCTGCAACCGGGTCCGCCTGACCTGCACCGGCGAGCTGTACATGTGCCTCGGCCAGGAAGACATGGCCGACCTGCGCAAACCGCTGCGCGATCATCCGGGCAGCGAGGAACCGCTGGAACAGGCGATCCGCGCCGCCATCGGGCTGAAGCCCAAGGGCCATGATTTCGACTATTCCCGCCAGCAGGTCGACGGCAGGATGTCCCGGCATATGAGCCATACAGGCGGCTGACGCATGTCCGGCCCCGGCCTGACGCCGACCCCGCTCTATCACCTGTACCGCGCGGCTTCGGCTGTGCTGGTCCCTTTCGTCTGGCGTACGGTCCGCAAGAAGCTGAGCCGCGCCGATGTGCCGCTGGAGCGTCAACACGAACGGCTGGGCCATGCCAGCCAGCCGCGCCCCGCCGGGCAACTGGTGTGGTTCCATGCCGCCAGCGTCGGCGAAAGCCTGTCGGTGCTGCGCCTGATCACCCGCATGGGCGAGCGGATGCCGAACCTCGAATTCCTGATCACCTCGGGCACGCCCACCTCCGCCGATCTGATCGCGCGGCGGATGCCGCCGCGCTGCCGCCACCAGTTCGCGCCGCTCGACGGGCCCGGCCCGGTGGCGCGGTTCTATCGCCACTGGCGCCCCGACGCGGCGGTGTTTGTCGAAAGCGAGCTTTGGCCGCGCATGATCGTCGAGGGCGCGCGCGCGGGCGTGCCGCTGGCGCTCTTGAACGCCCGCCTGTCCGAAAAATCGGTGCGCGGCTGGCAACGCTTCCCCGATACCGCGCGCTTCCTGCTCGATCGTTTTCGCCTTTTCCTGACCCAGAACCAGCAGACCGCCGACAACCTGATCGCCATGGGCGCCGATCCCGCGCGGGTCACGCCCGGCACCAACCTCAAGGCGATGGCGGGGCCGCTGCCGGTCGATACCGCCCTGCTGGCCGAGATGCGCGCCGCCATCGGCGCGCGTCCGGTGTGGGTGGCCAGTTCCACCCATCCGGGTGAGGAGGAGGTGGTGCTGGAAGCGCATCGCCAGCTGTTGGCCGACCACTCCGATCGGTTGCTCCTGCTGATCCCGCGCCATCCCGAGCGGGGCGCCGAGGTGTCGGCGCTGGTGACGGCTGCCGGGCTCAGCGTCGCCCGCCGCAGCAGCGGCGAGAGCATCACCTCGGGCACGCAGGTCTATCTGGCCGACACGCTGGGCGAAACCGGCACCTGGTACGCATTTTGCCCGCTGGTCTTCCTTGGTGGGTCGCTGCGCGAGATCGGCGGCCACAACCCGTTCGAACCAGCCCAGGCGGGCGCGGCGGTGATCACCGGGCCCGGCTATTTCAACTTTGCCGAAACCTACCTCCCGCTCATTGCCAGCGGCGGCGCCGTCGAGGTGACCACCGCCGCGACTCTGGCCGATGCCGTGCGCCACTGGCTGGACGATGCAGAGGCGTTTGACACCGCCCGCACCCAGGCCCGCGCACTGGTCGCCGCACAGGAAACCGCGCTGGAGGGCGTCATCGACACGCTGACAACCCGGCTGGAGCTTGGCTGATGCCCGATCTCTTCGTCACCAATTTCAACCGCAACTTCACCGGTGTCTCGGCCACGGCGGCGAATGTCATCCGCCAGCAGGTCGCGACCCATGATCTGGCGCTGGTGGGGCACGCCCTGCCCGGCTGTCCCGCGCCGATCAGCGCCCGCGCTGCCCGCGCGCTGTCACGCACACCGCCGCCGGGCAAGCCCTTTGCCATCTGGCACGTGCGCCGCAACCCTGAAATGCAGACCGCGATCTGGGCGCGCGATGTGCTGCGCCTGCCGATCCGCATCGTCTTTACCTCGGCCGCGATCCGGCGGCATTCGGCCTTTCCGCGCTGGCTGATCAGCCGGATGGATGCGGTGGTGGCCACATCCGACGCGGCGGCAAGTTTTGTCCCGCATGTGCGCGCGGTGGTGCCCCATGGCGTCGATACCGACCGCTTCACCCCCGCCCCCGACCGCCCCGCCGCCTGGGCGGCGCAGGGCTATGGCGGCAGCTTCGGCATCGCCACCATCGGGCGCGTGCGCCCGGAAAAGGGCACCGACCTGTTTGTCGAGGCGATGCTGCGCCTTTTGCCCGACATGCCGGGCGCGGTGGCGCTGGTGGTCGGCCGCGCCACCAAGGAACACCAGAAATTCGCCCTGACGCTCAAGGACAAGGTGCAGCGCGCCGGCATGATCGACCGCATCCGTTTCATCGACGAGGTACCGCCCGACCGCCTGCCCGACCTGATGCGCGCCCTGTCGCTGGTGGTGCAACTGCCGCGCTACGAGGGCTATGGCATGGTCCCGCTCGAGGCGATGGCCTCGGGCGTGCCCTTTGTCGGCTCGGATACCGGCTTCTTTCGCGAGTTCTCGGCCCAGGGCCGCGCTGGACGCGTGGTGCCGCTGGAAAACGCAGGCCTCGGGGCCGAGGCCGCCCGCGCCCTGCTGGCTGACGAGGATGTCCACGGTGCCGCCGCGCTGGCGGCCCGCGAAATCGCGGTGGAGAGTTTCAGCGCCGCGCGCGAGGCCGCGGGGATCGAGGCGGTCTATCAACAGCTCTGGTCGCAAGCCGCCCCCGGGGCCTGACCCGGCCCGTTGCGCAAAGGGCAGGCAGGACGGCTGATTTCCAACCCGCGCCCCGGTCCGTTTGCGTGAAAAAATTGACTGCTCGGTAAAAAAATGCTCCGCTTCCCGCAAAAAGCAGGAGAGGATCATGAAAAACACATCAATCACACGCAGGGTCATGCTCGCGGCGGCAGTTGCGGCCTCGGCCCTGATGACGGCGGGGGCGGCGGCGGCCGAAAAGGTCAAGGTCGCGGCCATCTACACGCTGCCGGTCGAGCAGCAATGGATCAGCCGCATTCACAAGGCGCTGAACACTGCCGCCGACCGGGGCGACATCGTCTATGCCTTTTCGGAAAACGTCGCAAATACCGACTATGAAAGGGTAATGCGCGAATATGCCGAACAGGGCGTACAGCTGATCGTGGGCGAGGTGTTCGGTCTGGAGCGCGCCGCGCGCAAGGTGGCCAAGGACTATCCCGACACCGCCTTTCTGATGGGATCGTCCTTCGGGCCGGTGGCGCCGAATTTCTCGGTCTTCGACAACTGGATCCACGAACCCAGCTATCTGACCGGCATGGTTGCCGGTGCCGCCACCGAATCGAACGTGATCGGCATGGTCGGCGGCTATGCCATCCCCGAGGTGAACCGGCTGATGCATGCGTTCATGGACGGCGCGCGCTCGGTCAACCCGGATGTCAGGTTCATCGTCAATTTCATCGACAGCTGGTATGATCCGCCCAAAGCCAAGGAAAGCGCCTTTGCCATGATGGATGCGGGCGCGGACGTGATGTATGCCGAACGCTTCGGAGTTTCCGATGCCGCGGTCGAGCGCGGGGTCAAGGCGGTCGGAAACGTCATCGACACCTCGGGCGATTATCCCGGCACCATCGTCGCCTCGGCGCTGTGGCATATGGAGGCCACCATCGACAAGGCAATCGCCAATGTCGCCGGCGGCAGTTTCGAGGCCGCCGACTACGGCCAGTACAGCTTCATGGCCTATGGCGGCGGCTCGCTGGTGCTGGACGAGAGCCTGGTGGCGCCGGAAACCGTCGCGGCGGTCAGGGCCAAGGAAGCCGAGATTCTGGATGGTCTGTTCCGTGTCAACGTGAACGACGACCGCCCGGTCTCGGACAACTGATGAAAGCAGGGCCGGCGGGCGCGACCGCCGGCCCGTTTCCCCATGACAGATAGAACGGTTCTCAGGCTCAACGGGCTCAGCAAGCGCTTTGGCCCGGTGGTGGCCAATGACGATGTCAGCCTGTCGCTGGCGCGCGGCGAGGTGCTGGCGCTGCTGGGCGAAAACGGCGCGGGCAAGACCACGCTGATGAACATGCTGTTCGGGCATTACCTGCCCGACGCGGGAACGGTCGAGGTGGCGGATGAGGCCGGGCAGCTTGCGCCCCTGCCGCTGGGCCATCCGCAGGCGGCGCTGGCCGCCGGCGTGGGCATGGTGCACCAGCATTTCACCCTGGCCGAGAACCTGAACGCGCTGGACAACATCACGCTGGGCGCCGAGCCGCTGCGCGCGATCCGCCGCGACCGGCGCGGCGCGCGGACGCGGATCGAGGCGATCATGGCCCATAGCGGGCTCAAGGCGCCGCTGAACGTGCCGGTGGGCCGCCTTTCCGTGGGCGAGCGGCAGCGGGTCGAGATCCTCAAGGCGCTTTATCGCGATGCCCGCATCCTGGTGCTGGACGAACCCACCGCGGTGCTGACCCCGCAAGAGGCCGATACGCTGTTTGCCAGCATCAAGGCGATGACGGCCGAGGGGCTTTCGGTGATCTTCATCTCGCACAAGCTGCGCGAGGTGCTGGCCTTTTCCGACCGGATCGCGGTGCTGCGCCATGGGCGCAAGGTGGGTGAGATGGCAACCTCTGCGGCCGACGAGGCGGCGATTGCCCGCATGATGGTGGGCGCCGACACGCCGCGCATCGCCCGCAGCGCCATGGCGCCGGGTGCACCGGTGCTGCATCTGCAGGGGGTTTCGGTTGCGGGCCGGTCCCAGCGCGACAGTCTGAAACAGGCCAATCTGACGGTACATGCCCATGAGATCCTTGGCGTCGCGGGTATCTCGGGCAACGGGCAAAGCGCGCTGGCCAACGTGATCTCGGGCCTTGCGGTGCCTGCCGCCGGGCATATCCGGGTGGATGGGAGCGAGATCCCCCGCCCCTCTCCCGCCAGGATGGTGCGCGCCGGTGTCGGGCGCATCCCCGAAGACCGCCATCACGAGGGCATCGTCGGCGCCATGAGCGTGGCCGAGAACATGGTGATCGAACGGCTGGACGACACGCAGGTGCAATCGCGCGGGCTGCTGCGCCGCGAGGCCATCGCGGCCCATGCCGACGAACTGGCCCGCGCCTATGACGTGCGTGGCCCCGGGGTCACGGCGCCCGCGCGGCTGCTCTCTGGCGGCAATATCCAGAAGCTGATCCTGGCGCGGGTGTTCGAACGCGCGCCCCGGCTGATCCTGGCCAACCAGCCGACGCGTGGTCTGGACATGGGGGCGGCGGCCGAGGTCGGGCGGCGCCTGCTCGAAGCACGCGAACGCGGCGCCGGGATCGTGCTGATCTCGGAGGATCTGGACGAAATCCTGGGCCTGGCCGACCGGGTGGTGGTGATCCGCGACGGCCAGATCGTCGAGACCGGCAGCCATGACCGCGAAAGGATCGGATTGATGATGGCAGGAGAGGCAGCATGATCCGGATCGAACCGCGCGCAAACAGGTCGCGCGCCATGGACCTGGGCATTCCGGTGCTTTCGGCCGTGATTGCACTGGCCTTTGCCGCCATTCCGCTGCTGGCGGCCGGGGCCAACCCGATCACCGCTTATGGCGAGATGGTCAAGGGCGTCTTTGGCTCGGTCTTTGCCGTGTCCGAGATGCTGACCCGGGCAACACCGCTGATCTTTACCGGGCTGGCGGCCGCACTCGCCTTTCGCGCCAAGCTCTGGAACATCGGGGCCGAGGGGCAGCTTTACCTTGGCGCCATGGCCGCCGTGGCGGTCGGCGCCGGCTGGCTCGACCTGCCGGGGCTGCTGCTGGTGCCGCTGATCGTGATCCTGGGCGCTTCGGCCGGGGCGGCGGGCATGGCGGTGCCGACCTACCTGAAATCGCGCTTTGGCGCCGACGAGGTGGTGACCACGCTTCTATTGAACTTCATCATCCTGATCTTCCTTCAAATGATGCTCGAAGGGCCGCTCAAGGACCCGATGGGGCTGGGCTGGCCGCAATCGGCGCCGATTCTGGATCAGGGCATGCTGCCGCCGCTGATGGAGCGGATGCGGGTGCATTCCGGTCTGATCCTGGCGCTGGTATTGGCCGGGGTGGCGCAGTTCATGCTGGCACGCTCGGTCTGGGGGTTCCGGCTGCGCGCGGTGGGCGAGAACGCCGCCGCCGCCCGCCATGCCGGGATCAACGTGAAGCGCTCGCTGTTTGGCGTGGCGATCATCTCGGGCGGGCTGGCCGGGCTGGCCGGGGTCAGCGAAGTCGCGGGTCTCAAGGGCTATCTGACCGCCGACCTGTCGCCCGGCTTTGGTTATACCGGTATCGTGGTGGCCATGCTGGCGGGCCTGTCGCCGGTGGGGGTGGTCATCGCCGCCCTGTTCATTGCCTCGGTCTTTGTCGGCGCCGACAGCATGAGCCGGGCGATGGGCGTGTCCTCGTTCCTGGCCGATCTGGTGGTGTCGATGTCGCTGCTCTGTGTGCTGGTGGGCGGCTTCATCGCGCGCTACCGGATCATCCGCTCGGGCACGGGAAGGGCCGCGTCATGATGGACCTGCTGAACATCCTGATGAGCGAAAGCTTCTGGGCGGCAAGTCTGCGGATCGCGACCCCGCTGATCTTCGGCGTGCTGGGCGCACTGATCTGCGAGCGCGCGGGCGTGCTGAACCTTGGCATCGAGGGGATATTCGTGGTCGGCGCCATGTGTGGCTGGATGGCGGTCTGGCTGGGCGCCGGCTTGTGGGGCGGCGTGCTGGTGGCGGCGCTGGCAGGGGCCTTCTTTGGCCTGTTGCACGCAATTCTGACCGTTCCGCTGGGCTTGTCGCAACATGTCTCGGGCCTTGGCATCACCCTGTTTGCCACCTCGGTCAGCTATTTCACCTATCGCACCGCGCTGCCCAATGTGTCGTCCCCGCCGCGGATCGAGCCGTTTCAGCCGCTGGACCTGCCGATCCTCTCCGACCTGCCTTTCCTCGGGCCGGTCCTGTTCCAGCAGACGGCGCTGACCTGGCTGGCGATCGCGATGGTGGGGCTGGTCTGGTACGTGCTGAACCGCACTGCGCTCGGGGTGGCGATCCAGGCGGTGGGCGACAATCCCGACAGTGTCGATGCACAGGGCCTGTCGGTCTATGGGCTGCGGATCGGCGCCATCGTGGCGGGATCGGCGCTGATGGCGCTTGGCGGTGCCTTCCTGACCATGAGCGCGTTTGACGCCTTCTTTTTCGGCATGGTCAACGGGCGCGGCTGGGTCTGTATCGCGCTGGTGATCTTTGCAAGCTGGCGGCCGGGCAAGGCGCTGCTGGGGGCGCTGCTGTTTGGCGCCTTCGATGCGCTTCAGGTCCGCCTGCAGACCGAGATGGGCGCGCTGGTCCCGGGACAGGTGTTCCTGATGGCGCCCTATATCCTGTCGATCATCGCCCTTGTCATTGCCGCGCGCTCTGCCGACTATCCGCGCGCATTGCTGCAACCCTGGTTCAAGGGCCAAAGATAGGAGCCTGCCATGTTCGACCTGATCGTCAAGAACGCCAATCTGCCCGACGGGCAGAGAGGCGTCGATATCGCCTGCAAGGATGGCCTGATCGCCGCTGTCGAACCCGGCATCACCGCCGAGGCGGGCACGGTGATCGAGGCGGGCGGCAATCTGGTCTCGCCGCCCTTTGTCGATCCGCATTTCCACATGGACGCGACCCTGTCGCTGGGCACGCCGCGCATGAATGTCTCGGGCACGCTGCTCGAGGGGATCGCACTGTGGGGCGAGTTGAAGCCGATCCAGTCGGTGGATGACATCATTGCCCGTGCCCTGCGCTATTGTGATCTGGCGGTGGCCAAGGGGATCGGCGCGATCCGCAGCCATGTGGACACCTGCGACGATGAGTTGAAAGGCGTGCAGGCCCTGCTCGAGGTGCGCGAGCGGGTCAAGGACCGGCTCGACCTGCAACTGGTGGCCTTTCCCCAAGACGGGGTGCTGCGCGACCCGACCGCGATGGCCAACACGGTGCGGGCGCTGGACATGGGCGTCGACGTGGTGGGCGGCATCCCGCATTTCGAACGCACCATGGCCGATGGTGCCGAAAGCGTGCGCCTCTTGTGCGAGATCGCGGCCGAGCGCGGGTTGATGGTCGACATGCATTGCGACGAGAGCGACGACCCGCTCAGCCGCCATATCGAGACGCTGGCCTATGAGACCCAGCGCCTCGGCCTTCAGGGCCGTGTGGCGGGTTCGCACCTGACCTCGATGCATTCGATGGACAACTACTATGTGTCCAAGCTGATCCCGCTGATGGTCGAGGCTGGCGTTCACGCCATCCCCAACCCGCTGATCAACATCATGTTGCAGGGCCGGCATGACAGCTATCCCAAGCGGCGCGGCCAGACCCGCGTGCGCGAGTTGCGCGATGCGGGCATCACCGTGGGCTTCGGCTCCGATTGCGTGATGGATCCGTGGTATTCGCTGGGCCGGGCCTGCATGCTCGACGTCGCCTTCATGGGGCTGCATGTGGGGCAATTGTCCAGCCGCGCCGACATGGATTGGTGCTTTGACGCGGTCACCGAGAATTCGGCCCGGATCATGGGTCTCGCGGGTTATGGGCTGGGTAAGGGCTGTCATGCGAATTTCGTGCTGTTGCAGGCCCGCGACCGGATCGAGGCGATCCGCCTGCGCGCCCATCGCCTGGCCACCATCCGCAAGGGCGCGGTGATCTGCCGCTCGGCCCCGGTCACCCATGAACTGGCCGGCGCGGGTGGCTGGTCCGGGCTGGACGAGACCACCTTTGCGCCGCCTCAGTCCGGTTGAGTATTTGCGCGCCCTGCCCCCTCGACCCGTACCTTGCCGATAGAAAGAGGAATGGACGATGAACCGGCTGGATCACCTGACCGTCATCGCGCCGACCCTGGCCGAAGGGGTCGCGCATGTCCGCGACTGCCTTGATCTGGACGTGCCGTTTGGCACGCGTCACCTGTACATGGGCACCCACAATCACCGGCTGCAACTGGGCGATCGGGTCTATCTCGAGATCGTGGCCGTTGATCCGGCGGGCCATGCGCCGGAACGCGCGCGCTGGTTCGGCCTGGACGATCGCGCGCGGGTGCGCGCCGATTGGGATGCGGGCCGCAGGCTGCGCGGCTGGGTGGCCAGTACCGATGAAATGGGCTTGGTCCTGTCTGCCCATCGCCGGGTCTTCGGGTCAGAGGTCGGCCTGCCGCCGCAGAACCCGGAGTTCGGCTTTTCCATTCCACAGGACGGGTCGCTGCCGCTGGACGGGGCGGCGCCCTCGTTCATCGACCATCGCGGCGATCCGACCCGGATGGAGGAAATTCCCGATCTGGGCGCGCGGCTGATGTCCTTTCACCTGACCCATCCCGACCCGGTCGGGATCGAACAGCTGTATCAGGCGCTCGCCATCGAGCGGGCGCCAAGCGTCACCCAAGGCCCCGACCTGCGTTACCGCGCTCAGATCGCAGTCCCCGGTGGCCTCAAGCTGCTGACCTGAGGGCCTTGCCGGTAAAGGGAGAGGCGGCGCCTCTCCCTTTTGCCCGGGTCAGGCGGCGGGCATCCGCTGTTCGACGATCCCGGCCCACCAGCTGCATCCCGCCGGAATGGCCTCGTCGTTGAAGTTGTATTCGGGGTGATGCACCATCGCGGTATCGCCATTGCCGACCAGGATATAGGCGCCGGGGCGCTCTTCGAGCATATAGGCGAAATCCTCGCCGCCCATGACCAGCGCCGCCTCGTCGCAGCCGCCCGAGACGTCGCGCGCCACCTTGGCGGCAAATTCGGTCTGCTCGTCCGAGTTCACCATCACTGGATAGCCCCGGATATAGCGGATATCCGCGGTACCGCCGAAAGTGGCCGCGATGCCCGCGCAGATCTCGTGAATGCGCTTCTCGGCCAGATCGCGCATTTCCTTTGACATGGTGCGTACCGTGCCCTTGATCTGCACCCGCTGCGGGATCACGTTGAACGCCTTGGAGGAGGTTTCGAACGAGGTGACCGAGACCACCACCTGATCAATCGGGTCGGCGTTGCGGCTGGCGATGGTCTGCAGCGCCAGCACCGCCTGTGCCGTCATCACCGTGGTGTCGATCGTGTCATGCGGCTTGGCCGCATGACCGCCGCGCCCCTCGAAGGTGATGTCGAACTGGTCGGTGGCGGCAAAGAAGGCACCGGGCCGGATCGCGAAACTGCCCACGGGCGCGCCGGGCCAGTTGTGCATGCCGTAAACCTCCTGGATGTTCCAGCGGTCCATCATGCCATCCTCGCACATCTCGCGACCGCCGCCGCCGCCCTCTTCGGCCGGCTGGAAGATCACCACCACGGTTCCATCGAAATTGCGGGTCTCGGAGAGGTACTTGGCCGCACCCAGCAGCATGGCGGTATGGCCGTCATGGCCACAGGCATGCATGGCATTGGGTGTCTTCGAGGCATAGTCGAGCCCGGTCTGCTCATGGATCGGCAGCGCGTCCATATCGGCGCGCAACCCGATCACCTTGCCCTTGCTGTCGCTCTTGCCCTTGATGATGCCGACAACGCCGGTGCGGCCGATGCCGGTGACCACCTCGTCACAGCCGAACTCTTGCAGTTTTTCGGCAACCAGCGCGCTGGTCCGGTGGGTTTCGAACAGGATTTCCGGGTTTTCATGGATGTCCCGGCGCCATTCGGTGATCTCGGATTGCAATTCTGCAAAGCGGTTCTTGACGGGCATGGTGTTTCCTCTTGCGTCACATCAGGGGTTAAGCGGCATCCGCTGCTCGGCCAGCGTGGCGAACCAGCTGCATCCGGCGGGGATGGCCGCGTCGTTGAATTCATAGGCGGGGTGGTGCAGATCGGCGCTGTCGCCATTGCCCAGAAAGATGAAGGCGCCGGGGCGTTCGGCCAGCATGTCGGCAAAATCCTCACCCCCCATCACCGGGTCGATCTCCAGCGGTGCCTGGCCGGTCACCGCCCGGGCCGCCTCGGCGGCATGGGCTGCACCGGTGGCCGGGTTGCTGGTGACCGGCACCAGCTGCATGTATTTCAGCTCGACCGTTGCGCCATGCGCCTCGGCTGTGGCGCGGGCCACCTCGGCGATGCGGGCGCGGATCAGCGCCTGCACCTCGGGGTGCAGATAGCGTACGGTGCCCTTGATCAGCGCGCTGTCGGCGATCACGTTATGGGCGTCGCTGTCGGTGCGCAGCGAACAGACCGACAGGACCGCCGGTTTCAACGGATCGACATTGCGCGCCACCACCTGTTGCAGCGCAACCGTCAACTGCGCCGCCGCCAGCGTGGCATCGGCGGTCAGATGCGGCATCGCCCCGTGTCCGCCTCTGCCTTGCACCTTTATTTCAAAGAAATCCGTGGCCGCCATCATCGGTCCCTCGCGCAGGGCGAACTGGCCCGCAGGCAGGCCGGGCCAGTTGTGCAGGCCATAGACCTCGCTCACGCCGTGCCTGTCCATCACCCCGTCGGCCAGCATCGCCTTGGCGCCGCCGCCGCCCTCTTCGGCGGGCTGGAACAGCAGCACGACCGTGCCGTCGAAATTGCGGGTCTCGGCCAGATATTGCGCCGCCCCCAGCAGCATCGCCGTATGGCCGTCATGGCCGCAGGCATGCATCTTGCCCGGATGGGTCGAGGCATGCGGCAACCCGGTCGCCTCGGCAATCGGCAGCGCGTCCATATCGGCGCGGAACGCCATCACCCGGCCCGAGCCGGTGGCCCGCCCCTGGATGACACCGACAACCCCGGTCTGCCCGACCCCGGTTTCCACGACGTCGCAACCAAAGGCGCGCAGCCGCTCGGCCACCAGGGCGCTGGTGCGGCGCTCTTCGAACCGGATCTCGGGATGGGCATGGATGTCACGGCGCCATTCGGCGATCTGATCCTGCAACTCGGCAAATCGGTTTCTGACCGGCATCGGCTGGGTCCTTCTCAGGCGGCGGGCATGCGGCGTTCGACCATTTCGGCGAACCAGCTGCATCCGGCCGGGATGATCTCGTCATTGAAATCGTATTCGGGATGATGCAGCCCTGCGCTGTCGCCATTGCCGATCATAATGAAGGCGCCGGGGCGGGCCTCTAACATGAAGGAGAAATCCTCGCCCCCCATCACCATGCGCGCCTCACCACAGCCGCCCGAGACCACCGTGGCCACCTCGGCGGCGAAACGTGTGGGCTCCTCGGCATTCACCGTCACCGGCACGCCGCGCTCGTAATTCACATCGGCCTTGCCGCCAAAGGTCGTGGCAACACCCTGAACTACCTCGCTCAGACGCTGTTCGATCAGGTCGCGCATATCGCCCGAATGGGTGCGCACGGTGCCCCGGATGGTGGCCGCCTGCGGGATCACGTTGAAGGCCTTGGACGAGGTCTCGACCGAGGTCACCGAGAGAACCGCCTGCAGGATCGGGTCGGTATTGCGCGACACCACGGTTTGCAGCGCAACGATCATCTGCGACAGCATCACTGTTGTGTCGACCGTATCGTGCGGCTTGGCGGCGTGGCCGCCACGCCCTTCGAGATGGATTTCGAACGTGTCGGCAGCGGCCAGCAGCGGCCCGGGCCTTATCTTGAACTGACCGGCGGCCAGGCCCGGATTGTTGTGCATGGCATAGACCTCCTGCACGCCGAACCGGTCCATGAGGCCGTCCTTGACCATCGCCTCGGCGCCATTGCCGCCCTCTTCGGCGGGTTGGAAGATCACCACCACCGAGCCGTCGAAATTGCGCGTCTCGGCCAGGTATTTGGCCGCACCCAGCAGCATCGCGGTATGGCCGTCATGGCCGCAGGCATGCATCGCACCGGGGATGGTCGAGGCATGCGCCAGCCCGGTCTGTTCCTGCATCGGCAGCGCATCCATATCGGCACGCAGCCCCACGACCCGCCCCGCCGTATCCGTCTTGCCCCGGATCACGCCGACAACGCCTGTGCGACCGATGCCGGTGACCACCTCGTCACAACCAAACGACCGCAGCTTGTCCGCCACCATTGCCGAAGTCCGGTGGGTTTCGTACAGGATCTCGGGGTGCTGGTGGATGTCCCGCCGCCAGCCGGCGATTTCGTCCTGCATTTCCGCCAGGCGGTTCTTGATGGGCATCTCGTTCTCTTCCCTGTCTTTCCTGACCGCTCAGCGCGCGGGCATGCGGCGCTCGACCATCTCGGCATACCAGCTGCTGCCCGCCGGGATCGCCTCGTCATCGAAATTGTAGGCCGGGTGATGGCATTGTGCCGTGTCCCCGTTGCCTAGGAAGATATAGGCGCCGGGCCGTTCTTCCAGCATATAGGCGAAATCTTCGCTTGGCATGATCGGGTCAACGGCATCATCAACCGCGCCGGAGACCGCCAGCGCGGCCTCGGCGGCATATTGCGTTTCGGCCTCGCTGTTGATGGTGGCGGGATAGCCGGGCGTCCAGATCACCTGAGCCGTGGCGCCATAGGCCGAGGCGATATCCTCGGCCACGCGGCGCACGCGCGCCTCGGCCAGGGCACGGTATTCGGGGTCCAGCGTGCGCACCGTCCCGCACAGCCGCGCGGTATGGGCGATGATGTTCGAGGCGACGCTGTCGGTTTCGAAGGTACCGACGGTCAGCACCACCCGCTTGATCGGGTCCACGTTGCGGGAGACGATGGAATGCAGCGAGACCACGATCTGCGAGGCCACAAGCGTGGTGTCGATGGCGTCATGCGGGGCGGCGGCATGGCCGCCCTTGCCGGTCACCATGATCTCGAACTCGTCGGACGAGGCCAGAAGCGCCCCGGGCCGGATCGCGAACTGCCCGACCGGCAGGCCCGGCGCGTTGTGCATGCCGTAAACCTCCTGGATGTTCCAGCGGTCCATCATGCCGTCCTCGCACATCTCGCGCCCCCCCGCGCCGCCCTCTTCGGCGGGCTGAAAGATCAGAACCGCGGTGCCGTCGAAATTGCGGGTCTCGGCCAGGTATTTGGCGGCACCCAGCAGCATCGCCGTATGCCCGTCATGGCCGCAGGCATGCATCTTGCCCGGGACGGTCGAGGCATAGTCGAGCCCGGTCGCCTCGATGATCGGCAGCGCGTCCATATCGGCGCGCAGCCCGATCACCCGGCCCGCCGTGTCGGTCTTGCCCTTGATGGTGGCGACAACCCCGGTGCGGCCGATGCCGGTGGTGATGTCATCGACCCCGAACTCGCGCAGGCGCTCGGCCACAAATGCGGCGGTCTGGTGCACGTCGAACATCAGCTCGGGATGGGCATGCAGATGTCTGCGCCATCCGGTGATTTCTTCTTTCATGTCTGCAAGACGGTTCTTGATCGGCATTTATTGCTCTCCTTGCCGGACACATCCGGGCACCTGATACAAACGAATGCGCCGCGTCCCGGAGTTCCGGGGACACGGCGCGGCAAATCGGGGGTGGGCGGCTGCGCCGGTGCGCCGACCTGTTGAGGTCCATCCTGTTACGCCCGGTCGCACCTGCATTGTCCTTACTCCGACAATCGATCCAGTAATCGCGCCATGAAGCCATGGCCCGCGTCGAACTGGGCGACGGTGATGAATTCGTTGGGCTGATGCGCCTGGGCGATATCGCCGGGCCCGCAGATCACCGCGGAATAGCCCGCCTCCTGGAACTGACCGGCCTCGGTGCCATAGCTGACGACGTGGCCCGCATTGTCGCCAGTCAGGGCGCGCACCAGCATCTCGGCCTCGCCCTCCTGCTCGGGGACCAGCGGCGGCACGTGGAACTGTTCGGAGAGATCAATCCGCGCCTCGGGGTGCACCGCCTGCATCTGCGCCTCGACCTCGCGCGCCACCGCGAAATAGGCGTCGCGCCACCGCTCCTTTGCCTCGCCGGGTACGATCCGGAAATCCATCGCAAAGCGGCATTCCTTGGCGGTGATATTATGCGCCGTCCCGCCCGAGATCATGCCCACATGGCAGGTGGTCCAGGGCGGATCGAACATCGCCGCCAGCGCCGAGGGCGTCGCCGCGCGGTTTTCGGCATTGCGGTGATTGGCCCAGTCGATCAGCGGCGCCGCGGCCATGATCGCGTTGACCCCGGTATGCATGATCGAGCTGTGCACCTCGAAGCCCAGCACCCGGGTGTCATAGCCAAAGCCGCCCTTGTGACCGGTCACCGCCTGCATCATCGAGGGCTCGCCCACGATCACCGCGCTGCCCTTGGGCAGGTGGTTCTGCATCTCGACGATCATCGGCGGCGCGCCGGTACAGCCCACCTCCTCGTCAAAGCTGAGTGCCAGTTGCAGCGGGCGTTTCAGATCGCGATAGCGCCCCTCGACCAGCGCCCAGATCGCCAGCGCGTCAAAGCCCTTCATGTCGCAGGTGCCGCGCCCGAAATACTTGCCGTCGCGCTCGACCACGGTGAACGGGTCGCTGTCCCAGGGCTGGCCGTCGACCGGCACCACATCGGTATGGCCCGACAGCACCACGGCCCCCTCTTCCCAGGGGCCGACATGGGCAAACAGGGCCGCCTTGTGGGGCTGCTCGGGATCGACCCAGCGATGCGCGGTGATGCCGTGTCCGGCCAGATAGGTCTCGACCCAGTCCACAAGCGGCAGGTTGGTATCGCGGCTGACAGTCGGAAAGGCGACAAGCGCGCCCATGATCTCGACCGGCGACAGGCGTTCAGTCATGGGTCAGTGTCCGCCCTGCCCCGCATGGATCGCGTCGCGGTCGACCGTATAGCCCGCCCATTCGCCATCCAGCACGTAATGGCCCGGCTCGACCTCGATATAGCGCGACGGTTCGGGCTCATAGCCGATCGGATGGATGGGCGAGGGAATCGGTTTGAAGTTCAGGTCCTTTTCGGACTTGCGCCGGCGCGGGTCGGCGATCGGCACCGCCTTCATCAGGGCCTGGGTATAGGGGTGCTGCGGGTTTTCGAAGACGCGCACGCGCGACCCCAGTTCGACGATACGACCCAGATACATGACGCCCACATGGTGGCTGACCCGTTCGACCACCGCCATGTCATGGCTGATGAACAGATAGCTGAGCCCCAGATCGGCCTGCAATTCCATCATCAGATTCAGCACCTGCGCCTGCACCGACACATCCAGCGCCGAGACCGCCTCATCCGCGACGATCAGCTTGGGGTTCAGCGCCAGTGCGCGCGCAATCGCGATCCGCTGCCGCTGGCCGCCCGACATTTCATGCGGATAGCGGCGCATGAAGCTGCGCGGCAATTGCACGCGGTCAAACAGCGAGGCGACCCGGTCCACCAGCTCCGACCCGCTGGCGACGCCATAGTTGCGCATCGGCTCAGCCACCTGCTCCAGCAGCTGCATCTGCGGATTGAGCGAGGCGAACGGGTCCTGAAAGATCATCTGCATGTCGAGCCGCGCCTTGCGCAGCCCCGACTGATCCAGCTGCATGATATCGACCCCGTCCAGATCGATCTCGCCCGCCATCGGTTCGACCAGCCGCAGGATCGAGCGGCCGGCCGAGGACTTGCCGCAGCCCGATTCGCCGACCAGGCTGAGAGTCTGCCCCTTGTTGAGGGTGAACGAGACATCCTCGACCGCATGCACATTGGCCACGGTGCGGCGGAAGAAGCCGCCCTTGACCGGAAAGCGCGTGGTCAGCCCCTTGACCGTCAGCAGCGGGCTTTCGGTGCCTATGATCGGCTCGATCCGCTGATCGGCGACCCCCATCAGCTTCATCGGCTCGGGCGCCGCCTTGCCATGCATCTCGCCCAGCTTGGGCACGGCGGCCAGCAGCGCCTTGGTATATTCGTGCTGCGGGTTCTCGAAGATCTCCTCGACCGTGCCCTCCTCGACCTTGTTGCCGCGGAACATGACCACGACACGGTCGGCCATCTGCGCCACCACCGCCATGTCATGGGTGATGAACATCACCGCGGTGCCGGTCTCGCGTTTCAACCGGTCCATCAGCGCCAGGATCTCGGCCTGGATGGTCACGTCGAGCGCGGTCGTGGGTTCATCGGCGATCAGCAGGCGCGGCTCGCAGGCCATCGCCATCGCGATCACCACCCGCTGGCGCATGCCGCCGCTGAGTTCGTGCGGATACTGCTTCAGTCGCCGCTCGGGCTCGGGGATGCGCACCTGACGCAGCAGTTCCAGCGCGCGTTCCTCGGCCTGGGACTGGTTCATGCCCTTGTGCACGCGCAGCCCTTCGGTCAGCTGACGCCCGACGGTAAAGACCGGGTTCAGCGCCGTCATCGGCTCTTGAAAGATCATCCCGATCTCGTTGCCGCGAATGTTGCGCATGTAATCCTGGTCGGCGGTGGCCAGATCCAGCTCGCCGCCATCGCGCCGGTCAAACAGCAGCTGTCCGCCGGCGATATCGCCGCCGCCGAATTCCACCAGCCGCATCAGCGACAACGAGGAAACCGACTTGCCCGAGCCTGATTCGCCGACGATGCAGACCGTTTCGCCCGGATTGATCTCGAACGAGACATCCTCGACCCCAACAACGGGGCCATCCTTGGTCTGGAACTCGACCCTGAGCTTCTTGATCTGTGCAATAGGCTGATCCAGCACGCGCGCGCTCCCCTTGGTCGCCCTTATTGGTTGTCGGCAAACGCTAAGGCCCTCTCGGGGGAGGAGTCAAACCCATTGACCGTTTTCCCGACGGCAAGGCTTGCAATTTTCCAAAACTCTGTTTCGATACAACCCGTAACCGTTCCGGGGGGAGCCTGGTTCATTCGCGTAACGCGAATGGATAAGGAATTGACTTTCAAATGCTTACCCACCGGACGGCAACACCCAAGACCGCGGTCAACCGCGGGAAAATCACGACACATCCGTGTCCAACAAGGAGTGTAGTATGAAACTCAAGACCCTTTTGATGGGTGCAATCGCCAGCGCGGCCCTTGCCCCGGCAGCTTTTGCCGAACGTGGCTCGGACGGCAATGTCAGCATCATCTACTGGCAGGCGCCCTCGATCCTGAACCCGTTCCTGTCGGGCGGTACAAAGGATGTTGAATCCGCATCGCTGGTCATCGAACCGCTTGCGCGCTACGACGAAAACGGTGGCATGGTGCCCTTCCTGGCAACGGAAATCCCCACCGTCGAGAATGGCGGCGTCAGCGCCGATCTGACCTCGATCACCTGGAAGATCGCGCCCGGCATCAAGTGGTCGGACGGCAGCGCCTTTACCGCCCATGACGTGAAATTCACCGCCGATTACTGCATGCATCCCGAAGGCGGCTGCGCGCAGCTCACCAAGTTCGAGGGCGTGACCTCGGTCGAGGCGCTCGACGACATGACCGTCAAGGTCACCTTCGACAAGCCGACCCCGTTCCCCTATGGCCCCTTCGTGGGTGGCGAAAGCCCGATCATCCAGAAAGCCCAATTCGAGAACTGCATGGGCGCCAAGGCCCCCGAATGCACCACCGAGAACTTTGGCCCGATCGGCACCGGCCCGTTTGTCGTCACCGAGTTCAAGCCGAACGACGTGATCACCATGAAGGCCAACGACAACTATCGTGATCCGGCCAAACCGGCCTTTGCCACGCTGACCTTCAAGGGCGGCGGCGATGCCACCGCGGCCGGTCGTGCCGTGATGGAAACCGGCGAGTTCGACTATGCCTGGAACCTGCAGCTGGCCCCCGAAGTGATCCAGCAGATGCAGGCGGGCGGCAAGGGCACCCCGGTCGCAGGCTTCGGCCCGCTGGTCGAGCGTATCATGCTGAACCAGACCAACCCCTCGCCCGCGCTGCCCGAAGGCGAGCGTTCGACCGCCAAGCATCCGCATCCGTTCCTGCAGGATCCGGCTGTCTACAAGGCGATGTCGATGGCCATCGACCGGCCGCTGCTGGTCGAGATCGGCTATGGCCAGGCCGGCAAGGTCACCTGCAACTGGGTCCCGGCACCTGCGGCCGTGAACTCGGACACCTTCACCTGCGACACTCAGGACATCGAAGGCGCCAAGAAGCTGCTGGATGATGCCGGCATCGTCGACACCAATGGCGACGGCGTGCGTGAAAAGGACGGCGTGCCGCTGAAAGTGGTCTACCAGACCTCGACCAACGCCGTGCGTCAGGACTTCCAGGCTCTGATCAAGGAGTGGTGGGCAGAGATCGGTATCGAATCCGAGCTGCGCAACATCAACGCATCGGTGTTCTTCGGTGGTGACCCGGGCTCGCCCGACACCTTCCAGAAGTTCTATGCCGACGTGGAAATGTATGCCAACACCTTCAACGGCACCGACCCGCAGTCCTATCTGGCCAACGGCCTGTGCGACAAGGCGCCCAAGCCCGAAAGCCAGTGGCAGGGTGAGAACATCAGCCGCTTCTGCAACGAAGAGTATGATGCGCTGCATGCCGAGCTGACCAAGACCGCCGGTGCCGAGGCGCGCGCGGAGATTGCCAAGCGCCTGAACGACATCATGGTCGAAAACGGCGGCATGATCCCGCTTGTGCACCGTGGCCGTCTGTCGGCCCACTCCAACACGCTGGGCGGTGTTGTCCTGAACGTGTGGGACAGCGAGCTGTGGAACGCAGCCGACTGGTACCGCATCAAGTAACGCCATAATCGAACAGCCGCGTCCCGATCGACGATCGGGGCGCGGCGACTTGGCATCCGTCCCAACAAAAAGACTCGTAAACAAAGGCGCACCCGAATGCTGACCTTCACCATCCGCCGTCTGGTCCTGGCCGTCCCGACGCTTTTGTTCATCAGTCTTGTGATATTCCTGCTGCTGGAACTTGCCCCCGGCGACCCGATGGCACAGGTGCCGCTGACCGTGCCGCCCGAGGTCAAGGAAAAGATGCGCGAGGCGCTGGGCCTGGGGCAGCCGATGCACATCCGGTTCTGGAAATGGATCGTGCAGTTCTTCTGGATCGAACCGCAGGTGCTGATCGACCACTACTTCGGCACCGCCTTTTCCGAGGGCAAGCTGCGGGTGATCTCGTGGCAGACCCGCTCGCCGGTGATGGATATCGTGGTCCAGCGTATCCCGCAGACCCTGTGGGTGGTCGGCACCGCCTATCTGGTCGCCATCATCATTGCCCTGCCCATCGGCATCTATTCCGCCTATCGGCAATACAGCTGGTTCGACCAGCTCGGCACCTTTGTTTCGATGGTCGGTTTCTCGGTGCCGCCCTTCTTCTCGGGCGTGCTGGTGATCGTGATCTTCTCGGTCCAGCTGGGCTGGTTCCCGTCGATCTATGACACCACCCATGTGGTCAACAGTTGGGACAGTTTCGTCTACCAGCTCAAACAGATGATCATGCCGGTGATGGTGCTGGCCTTGCAGATCACCGCACAGCTTTCCCGCTTCATGCGCGCCTCGATGCTGGACAACCTGAACCAGGACTATGTCCGAACCGCCCGCGCCAAGGGGCTCAGCGAATATGTCGTGGTCATGGTCCATGTGCTGCGGAACTCGATGATCCCGGTGGTGACCGTGATCGCGCTGGGCATCCCGTCGATCTTTGGCGGCGCCATCATCACCGAGCAGGTGTTCAAGGTGAACGGCATCGGCCAGCTTCTGATCGGCGCGCTGCAGGCCAATGACCTGCCGATGGTGCAGACCCTGACCTTTATCTTTGCCGTGCTGATCGTTCTCTTCAACCTGATCGCCGACGTTCTTTACGGCATCCTTGACCCCCGGATCCGCTATGACTGAGTTGAGCCAACCCCAACCCACCAATCCGCCGCGCAGCCAGTGGTTGGATGTGTGGGACCAGTTCCGCCAGCACAGGGGCGCCATGATGGGGGCGACCCTGTTCTTCCTGATCGTCGCGGCAGTCTATCTGGGCCCCTACCTCTGGGATCTCGACCCAACCAAGACCGCGATCCGCGAGCGCAACCAGGGCCCCAGCCTGGCCCATCCCTTTGGCACCGACCAGTTGGGCCGGGATCTGCTGGCCCGGATGATGGCGGGCGGCGCGACCTCGGTTTCGGTGGGGATCACCGCGATGCTGCTGTCGCTGTTCCTCGGCTCTTTCGTCGGGGTGCTGGCGGGCTTCTTCCGCAAGCTCGACGGGCCGCTGATGCGGCTGACCGACCTGTTCCTTGCCCTGCCCCTGTTGCCGCTGCTGCTGGTGATGATGCTCTTGTTCCGCGAGCCGCTGAACGCCGCCTTCGGCCTGGAACGGGGGATATTCATCCTGATCGTCTCCGCCATCGGCATCACCTCGTGGATGCCCACGGCGCGGATCGTGCGCGGCGACGTGCTGGCCCTGAAAGAGCGCGAGTTCGTGCTGGCGGCCCGCTCGATCGGGACCACGAACACACGGCTGATCACCCGGCATATCCTGCCCAACGTGCTGTCACCGATCATGGTCTCGGCAACGCTGGGCATCGCCACCGCGATCATCACCGAAAGCGCGCTCAGCTTCCTTGGCCTTGGCTTTCCGCCCGACTTTCCGACCTGGGGGCGGTTGTTGTTCGACGGCGTCGACTATCTGCAACAATTCCCCGAGCGGGTGATCTGGCCCGGGCTGGCGATCTCGCTGACCGTGCTCAGCGTCAACTATCTGGGCGATGGTCTGCGCGACGCGCTCGACCCGCGCATCCGGGGCCGCTGAGGTCAAATAAGAACGAAACAGGGGCCGCCCCATGCCCGGGCGGCCCCTTTGTTTTGCCCGGCCCATGCGGGCAGAACAGGGTCGCGGCAATTTCGGGCAAAGCGGAATACCCTCCCACGCGAGAACAGCTGTACACATTCAGATACACTTGATTGTCGGATCAGACGGCTGCATTTGGGAAAATATTCTCAATTCTCCGTGAGGCCGCCATGTTCGAGTCCCTTGGTTTCGAAGAGACCACCGCAAAAGAGATCAGCGTTCTTCTGGGCCTGTCGCTTGGCGTTCTGTTCGGCCTTCTGGCCGAGCGGACGCGGTTCTGTTTCCGTCGCGCCGTAGTAGGCGAGGACGCGCGTCAGGCCGCCGGTGTCTGGTTCACCGCGCTCGCCGTGGCGATCCTGGGCACTCAAGCATCGGTGGCGTCCGGGCTGATCGGCTTTGCCGATCACCGGCTCCTGAGCTCGGACCTGCCGGTGCTGGCGGTGGTGCTGGGCGGGCTGATGTTTGGCGCCGGCATGGTGCTGACGCGCGGCTGCATCTCGCGCCTGACCGTGCTGGGCGGCACCGGCAACTTGCGGGCGCTGACAGTGCTGCTGGTCTTTGCCGTCGTGGCCCATGCGATGCTCAAGGGCGTACTGGCACCGCTGCGCACCAGCCTTGGCGCGGTGACCGTCGATCTGGGCGAGACCGTATCGCTGGCCGCCCTGCCCGGCGGCGCAGCACTCTGGACCGCCCTGCTGGCCCTCGCCTCGCTGCTGATCGCAGCGCGCTCGGGCAATCGGGCGCTCCCCTTGCTGGGCGCCGCCCTGATCGGCCTTCTGGTGCCGCTGGGCTGGGTCGGCACCGGCTATGTCCTGTTTGACGAATTCGACCCGATCACGATGGAAAGCCTCTCCTTCACCGCCCCCGCCGCCGATACGCTGTTCTACACCATCGCCTCGACCTCGATCGCACCGGGCTTCGGCACCGGACTGGTGGGCGGCGTGCTGCTGGGCGCGCTGGCGGCGGCGCTGCTGTTTGGCAGCTTCCGCTGGCAGAGCTTCGACAGCCCGCGCCAGACCGGCCGCTATCTGGCCGGCGCGACCCTGATGGGCATGGGCGGTGTGCTGGCGGGCGGCTGCACCCTGGGCGCCGGGCTGGCGGGCATTCCCACGCTCAGCCTTGCCGCGCTGCTAGCGCTGACCGCCATCGCGCTGGGCGCCCGCCTGACCGATGCGGCGCTTAATGCAGCTTCTTCCGGATCCGCCGGATACCCAGCCACACCAGGCCAACAACCGGCAGAGTGACCAGCGCGATCAGGGCCTTCTTGTCGACCCCGTACCACTCTGACAGTGGCAACAGGAAGGCCGATACCAGCGAGACCGCATAATAGCTGACCGCAACCACCGACAGGCCCTCGACCGTGTGTTGCAGGCGCAAAGCCAGGTCGGCGCGGCGGTCCATGCTTTCCAGCAGCGCCTGGTTTTGGGCGCTGCGTTCCACATCAACCCGGGTGCGCAGCAGGTCACCGGCGCGGATCGCCCGGTCCGACAGCCGCTTGAGGCGCCTCTCGGTGGATTTCACCGTCCGCATCGCCGGTTCGTAACGACGCAGCATGAAATCGGCGAAGGTCTGGCGCCCGCCGAACCGCTCTTCCCGCAGCGAGGCGATACGCTGGTTCACGATGGCCTCGTAGGCGCCGGTGGCACCCAGCCGGAACTCGGACCGCGCGGCCATGGTCTCGAGCTCGGCAGAGGTTGACAGAAGCTGCGGCAACAGGTCCTCGGCGGGGTGCCCCCCATCGGTCATCTTCACCATCAGCCCGGTCAGGCCCGAGTCCAGCTCACCCAGCTTGGGCCCCAGCGCCTTGACCCGGGCAAAACCCAGCATCGACATCGCCTTGTAGGTCTCGATCTCGCACAGGCGCTGGATGATACGGCCGATCCGGCGCTCGCCCGTATCCGGGGCCACGAAGACGGCAAATCGCATATGCCCCGCCGGGTCGATGCGGAAATCGCCTGCGGCCACCGCCGCCCGGTCCAGCACATGCGCCACCGCCAGGCTTTCGGGCACGAACCAGTCGGCCAGAGCGGCGACGATATCGGCCTCGGGCAACTGCTCCTCGACCCTGAGCAGGGCCGAGGTCACCCGCTGGCCTGGCGCGGCGGCCAGCCAGTCGGGCGGAAAGACCTCGAAATCGGCCGGGTTGAACGGGCGGTCGCTGACACCGGTGGCGAAGGCGGTATAGGTCACGAACTCTGTATGGCTTTCCCATTTCAACCAATGCCGCCCGATCTGGCCCGCGTAATGGGTCGCGCCCGGCTGCGGATGCGGCGCGCCGTGCCGGTCGAGCAGGTCGATCAGATGCGCCCGATCCGCCTTGCGGTCGCGCCCCACCGCCGCATCCGGCTGCTTGACCGCCAGATAGGCCACCGTGCAGGGCGCGCGCGAAATGGGAAAGGGCCGCGCGTGCAGCTCGTTGGCCAGCGCAAAGCGCAAGGGATGGTCCTGAATGGGCGTCATGGGGCTCTCCGGTATCGGCGCACTATACGCGACCGAAGAGACACCGTAAATATTTATTTATTTCAGTTAGTTACTGGATACATTCGCATACATCCCTCCCGAAATCGCGATGTTTGTCGAAAAGTTGGACCAGCCATGAAAAAGGGGCGCCACCTGGGCGCCCCTCTACCTGAGTTCTCGGCCTGATCAATCGATCATCGGCAGAAGCTTGTCCAGCGACTGCTTGGCGTCGCCATAGAACATGCGCGTGTTCTCTTTGTAGAACAGCGGATTCTCGATGCCCGAATAGCCGGTGCCCTGCCCGCGTTTGGAGACAAACACCTGTTTCGCCTTCCAGCATTCCAGCACCGGCATACCGGCGATGGGGCTGTTGGGGTCTTCCTGCGCGGCCGGGTTCACGATGTCATTCGAACCGATCACGATGGCCACATCGGTATCGGGGAAGTCCTCGTTGATCTCGTCCATCTCCAGCACGATGTCATAGGGCACCTTGGCCTCGGCCAGCAGCACGTTCATGTGCCCGGGCAGACGGCCTGCCACCGGGTGGATGGCGAAACGGACGTTCTTGCCCTTGGCGCGCAGCTTGCGGGTCAGTTCGCTGACCGATTGCTGCGCCTGCGCCACCGCCATGCCATAGCCGGGGATGATGACGACACTGTCGGCATCGTTCAGCGCGGCGGCCACGCCCTCGGCGTCGATGGCGATCTGTTCGCCCTCGACCTCCATCGCCGGGCCCGTGGTGCCGCCAAAGCCGCCCAGGATCACCGAGATGAACGACCGGTTCATCGCCTTGCACATGATGTAGGACAGGATCGCACCGCTTGAGCCCACCAGCGCGCCGACCACGATCAACAGGTCGTTTCCGAGGCTGAAGCCGATGGCCGCCGCCGCCCAGCCCGAATAGCTGTTCAGCATCGACACCACCACCGGCATGTCCGCGCCGCCGATGCCCATGATCAGGTGATAGCCGATGAAGAAGGCCGCCAGCGTCATGATCAGCAGGGGCAGGAACCCACCCGAGTTGAAGTACCAGATCAGGCAGATCAGCGATAGCGCCGCCGCACCGGCGTTCAGCATATGACCGCCCGGCAGCTTGGTCGCGGCCGAGGTGACCTTGCCCGCCAGCTTGCCATAGGCGACCACCGAACCGGTAAAGGTCACCGCCCCGATGAAGATGCCCAGGAACAGCTCGACCCGCAGAATGTTCTGCTCGACCGGGCTCTTGTGCGCCAGAAGCGCGGCAAAGCCCTCCAGCCCGTGACGGGCCTCTTCGGTCATCGACAGGACATTGCCCAGCTCGAAATGCGCATTGAAGCCGACAAAGACGGCAGCCAGACCGACGAGGCTGTGCATCGCCGCGACCAGCTGCGGCATCTCGGTCATCTGCACGCGCTTGGCGACATAGGTACCGATGATGCCGCCCGCCGCGATCAGGATCAGCGACAGCAGCCACAGGCCCGAACCGGGGCCGATGAGCGTGGCGAAAACCGCCAGCGCCATGCCCGCAATGCCGTACCAAACGGCGCGCTTGGCGCTTTCCTGGCCCGACAGGCCACCCAGTGAAAGGATGAAAAGAACAGCCGCAACGACATAGGCGGCAGTGGTGAATCCGAATTCCATTGCCCGCTACTCCTTACGATTTCTGGAACATGGCGAGCATGCGCCGGGTGACGAGGAAGCCGCCGAAGATGTTGATCCCGGCCATGAAGACCGACAGGCCGGCCAGCAGGATCACAAGGAACGACCCCGACCCGATCTGCATCAGCGCGCCCAGGATGATGATCGACGAAATGGCGTTGGTCACGGCCATCAGCGGCGTGTGCAGCGAATGCGAGACGTTCCAGATCACCTGGAAGCCCACGAACACCGCCAGCACAAACACGATGAAGTGCTGCATGAAGCTCGCCGGGGCCACCAGACCCACCAGCAGCAGCAACAGGCCGCCCACGGTCAGCAGCGTCACCTGGTTCTTGGTCTGCGCCTTGAAGGCCGCAACCTCTTGCGCGCGCTTCTCCTCGGGGGTCAGCTCTTTCGGCTTCTCCTTGGACTTGGCCGCAATCGCCTGAACCTTTGGCGGTGGCGGCGGGAAGGTGATGTCACCCTCAAACGTCACCGTGGCGCCCCGGATCACGTCGTCTTCCATGTTGTGGTTGATCTGGCCGTCCTTTTCCGGGGTCAGGTCAGTCATCATGTGACGGATGTTGGTGGCATAAAGGGTCGAGGCCTGCGCCGCCATCCGGCTGGGGAAGTCGGTGTAACCGATGATGGTGACGCCGTTTTCGGTGACGATCTTCTCGTCCTTGACGGTCAGCTTGCAGTTGCCGCCCTTTTCAGCCGCCAGGTCCACGATGACCGAGCCGGGCTTCATCGCCGCGACCATGTCCTCGGTCCACAGCTCCGGTGCCTCGCGGTTGGGGATCAGCGCGGTGGTGATGACGATGTCCATCTCGGGCGCCAGTTCGCGGAACTTGGCCAGCTGGGCCGCAGCGAATTCCGGGGACGAGACCGAGGCATAGCCGCCGGTGGCGGCGCCATCCTGCTGCTCTTCCTCGAAATCGAGATAGACGAACTCGGCGCCCATCGACTCGACCTGCTCGGCCACTTCGGGCCGCACGTCGAACGCATAGGTGATCGCACCCAGCGAGGTCGAGGTCCCGATGGCGGCCAGACCGGCCACACCGGCGCCCACGATCAGCACCTTGGCAGGGGGCACTTTGCCCGCCGCCGTCACCTGACCGGTGAAGAAACGGCCAAAGTTGTTGCCCGCCTCGATCACCGCGCGGTAGCCCGCGATATTGGCCATCGAGGACAGCGCGTCCATCTTCTGGGCGCGCGAAATACGTGGCACCATTTCCATGGCGATCACATTGGCGCCCTTGGACTTGGCCGCCGCCATCCCGTCTTCGTTCCCGGCCGGGTTGAAGAACGAGATCAGCGTCTTGCCCTTGCTCAGCCGCTTCAGCTCGGTGGCGTCGGGCTGGCGCACCTTGGCAACGATATCGACCTCTTTCCACAGCGCCGCTGCGGTCTTGATGATCTCGACGCCCGCCGCCTCATAAAGCGCATCCGAGAAGCCCGCGGCCGCACCGGCCCCGCTCTCGATCGCGCAGTCATAGCCCAGCTTCTGCAGTTGCACAGCAGAATCCGGCGTCATCGCGACGCGGTTCTCGCCCTCGAAAATTTCCTTTGGTGTGCCTATTTTCACCAGTCAGGTCCCCCTATTCGGCCCGGAAATCGGACGCGCCACAGTTAGGTTTGCAAAGCAAAGATGTATCTTGCGCAATTTTATTTCGCAAGCGCAGCATGCGCGACGTTGGGTCCGAACCTGTCATGTCCTAAATCCAGCGCCGCGTTTTTTGTGTGTATCGGGCGAAATCCGCCCGGAATTGCCGTCGGAGGCGGTTCTCCTCAGGCACGATGAAGCGTTTTTCCAGCAGCCAGACAAAGACCGGCACCAGAACCAGCGAGAGAACCGCGTCCAGATGCAGAATCACACCGGCCAGAAACAGCACATCGCCCAGATAGATCGGATTGCGGCTGCGCTTGTAGATGCCGCTCTGCACCATGGCAGCGGGGTCGCGGTGCGGAATGATCGTGGTGTGGTGGCGGCGCAATTCGACCACCGCCAGCAGCATCAGCAGCACCCCGCCCCCGATCAGCAGACCGGCGATCAGGTCGGAGAGCCCGCCGTCCAGCGACAGGCCAAAAGAGAAGTAACGCTGTTGGGACCAGGCCACGGCAATGAAAGCCGCCAGCCATACCGGCGGCAGGTCAACGCGATGCATGGCCGTTCCTTTCCGGGCATCCACCCGAATATCCCCAAGCGCTCATGGCGCACCTCTAACCGGTTGCGACGGGATTTGCAAAAAAACCGACCAGCCTGCGACAATTAGGGAGGCCACGGCGGCGCAGCAGCCACAATTCGGGCGGGTGTTCCGGTTTTCGGACAGGATCGGAACGGGCGTTCCCGGGATTACTCCCATTCCATCTCGGCAAAGACGCGGCCGGCGTTCTTGGTGGCCAGTTCCTCGAATGTGTCCAGATTGCGCCAACGCTCCTGATCCACGTAATAGGCGCCCGCCAGATCGCCACCCTCTTCGATATGGGCGCCGATCTTCTCGCGCAGGTCGACAAGATAGTCATAGGTATAGCGCCGCACCTGATCCAGATTGGTCGGATGGCCATGGCCCGGGATCACATAGGTGGGGGCCAGCGGCTCCATCCTGGTTTCCCAGGTTTCCAGCCAGCAGCTGGTGCAGGTATGTTCAAAGATCGGCAGCATCCGCTCGTGAAAGGCGATATCGCCCGCGATCAGGATCTTCCATTCCGGGATCCAGACCTGGATATCGCCCGGATCATGCGCCGGACCCATATGCATCACCTCGATCGACACGCCGCCGAGCGTCAGGTCATAGCGGTCTTCGAAGGTCACATTGGCATGTTCCACCCGCGTGCCCTCGGCCCGGTCGCGGTTGTAGCGCTCCATCCCCATCAGGATGAAATCGCCGTTCTGGGTGGTTTCCTCGACCGCATCCACATGGGCGAGAACATCGACCCCCAGATCGCGCCAATAGCTGTTGCCCAGCATGGCATGGCCCTGCCCGTTCTCGTTGATGACCAGAACCACGGGCTGGTCGGTGACCTGCTTGATCTCGTCATGCAAGGCAGCGGCCAGCCGGGCCGAGGCGCCGGCATTGATCACCACCACGCCCTCATCCGTCACGATGAAGGACAGGTTGTTGTTATGTCCCGCATTTTCATAGGTCGGCGGCGCGGTGGCACCGATGGCCGAGAAGACATGCGGGATCACCTCCACCGGTTTGGAGTAGAGCTCGGACTGTGGATACTGGTCGGCGATATCCTCGCTGGCGGCCGCCGCAGCGGCGGTGAGTATCAGCGTCGTGGCCAGAAATCGTGTCATGTCACTCTCCTCCCAATGAATCATTCATATGTTTGCATAGGACGGAACGGAACGATACGGAACCCCTTGTCACAGGGTGGCGCGCCGATAGGCTGATCCGGCGAACAGGGAGGACCCGCAATGCATCTGAACGGCAAACATGCGCTGGTGACCGGTGGCGGCACCGGCATCGGTCTGGCGATTGCGCAGGCACTGGCCGCCGAGGGCGCCCAGGTCACCATCACCGGACGCCGGGCCGAGGTGCTGGAGCAGGTGGCAACCGAAGGGCTGCATCCGATGGCGATGGATGTGCGCCACGAAGAGGAGGTTGTCACCGGCGTCGCGCGCGCGGTCGAGGCGCGCGGCCCGATCCAGATCTGTGTTGCCAACGCCGGGATCGCCGTCGGCAAGACCCTGCAAAAGACCGACATGGCATTCTGGCGCGATATCATGGCAACCAATCTCGATGGCGCGTTCCTGACCATCCGCGAAAGCCTGCGCTCGATGCTGGAAACCGACTGGGGCCGGGTGATCACCGTCGCCTCGATTGCCGGGCTGCGCGGCGCGCCCGGTGCGGGCGCATATGCGGCCTCCAAGCACGGCATGATCGGGCTGACCCGGACCTATTCCGAGGAGTTCATGGGAACCCCCTACACGTTCAACGCGCTTTGCCCCGGATATGTGGACACGCCGATCGTCGAACGCAATACCGCCTCGATCTCGCAGCGCACCGGGATGGCGGCCGATGACGCCCTGCAACTGATGGTGAACCAGAACCGGCACAAGCGGCTGATCGCCCCCGAAGAGGTGGCCGCCGCCGCCCTGTGGCTGGTGCGACCGGGTTCGCAGAGCATCAACGGCCAGTGCATCGAGATCGCCGGCGGTCAGACCTGAGCCGGTATCGCATTTTGGCGCGGGCGGTTGTGAAATTGGAATACCGCCCGCGCAGATCATTCTAACCGCTTGTTTTCAAAAACATCCCCCAGACGCAGGGCGGAACCGCCCCGCGCCCTTCCCCCCTTGCGCATGGGTTCATTCCCCAACAAAAGCTGGACAGACCGGGCGGCGATGCGTATCCCTGCCCTAGATGCTTTAGGCTTAAAATATCCATGCGAGGACTCATGACCGACTTTGCCGCCACCAAGGCCATGTTCGACCTGCCCCAGGGGGTGCTCTATCTCGATGGCAACTCGCTGGGGCCGCTGCCGCGCGCCGCGGCGGCACGGGTCCAGCAGGCGGTGACCGACGAATGGGGCCAATTGCTGATCACCGGTTGGAACAAGGCCGGATGGATGGCGCAGCCCAGCGAGCTGGGCGACCGCATCGGCCGGCTGATCGGCGCCGAGCCGGGCCATGTGGTCACCGGCGACACCCTGTCGATCAAGGTCTATCAGGCGGTTGCCTCGGCGCTGGAGCTGACCCCGGGCCGCAAGGTGGTGCTGTCGGACAACGGCAACTTCCCCACCGACCTCTACATGGTCGAGGGGCTGCTGCGCTCGATGGGGCCGGACTATGAGCTGCGCGTGGTCGCCCCCGAAGCGGTCGAGGCGGCGATCACCGACGAAATCGCAGTGCTGATGCTGACCGAGGTCGATTACCGAACCGGGCGCAAACATGACATGGCGGCGCTGACCGCGCGCGCCCATGCGGCAGGCGCGTTGACGGTCTGGGATCTGGCCCATTCCGCCGGTGCGCTTCCGGTCGATCTGGCCGGATGCGACGCCGATTTCGCGGTCGGCTGCACCTATAAATACCTCAACGGCGGCCCCGGCGCGCCTGCCTTCATCTATGTCGCCCCCCGCCATGCGGACCAGGTGCGCCCGGCGCTGTCGGGCTGGCTGGGCCATCAGGCGCCGTTTGCCTTTGACCTCGACTATCGCCCCGGCGCCGGGATCGAGCGGATGCGGGTCGGCACCCCGCCGGTGATCCAGATGGCGGCGCTGTCGGCGGCGTTGGATGTCTGGGACATGGCCGACATGGCCGACGTGCGCGCCAAATCCATTGAACTGACCGAGTTGTTCATCGCCGGGGTCGAGGCCGCCTGCCCCGATCTGGAGCTGGCCAGCCCGCGCGACCCCGCCCAGCGCGGCAGTCAGGTCTCGTTCCGCTTTGCCGAAGGCTATGCCGCCATGCAGGCGCTGATCGCGCGCGGGGTGATCGGCGATTTCCGCGCCCCCGACATCATGCGGTTCGGCTTTACCCCGCTGTTCATCGACGCAGGTGATGTAAAGGCCGCCGTGGCGATCATCGCCGATGTGATGCAGAACCGGCTGTGGGACAACCCGGAATACAAGACCCGCGCCCGGGTAACCTGAGCGCGGATTACCCGCGCATCAGCCCGGCGCCCAGGATCTGCGCCAGCTGCGCGGTGCGGGCCTTGTAGGTCTCGAAATCCGGGGCGGTCATCTTGACCCCTTTCAGGGCGGCGGCAATGGTCGCCGCCACCTCTTCGACATCGCCATGCAGCGCGACGCGACGCGCCGCTGCCTCGCGCGTCAGCCAGGCGGCATAGAGCGCGCGCAGCCCCGCCTCTCCTGCATCAACGATATCGGGCGCGGTCGAGCTGCCGGCATCCAGCAACTCCACCCCATGTGGCGAATCGAGCAGCGCAACTACCGTCTGACCATGGGCAATAAAGGCACGTTCCAGCACCTCGGGCACCGACCCGCCCGCGCCCAGCGCGCCCTGCACCGCCTCGGCGGTCAGGTCATAACAATACTGCACCACCGCGCGAAAGATCGCCTCTTTGTTCTTGTAACACAGATAGACCGCCGGCCGTGACATGCGGGCGCCACGCGCTATGTCGTCCATCGAGGTCTTGCGGAACCCATAGGCGGCAAAGGCCTGCCAGGCGGAGTCGAGGATCGCCTTTTGCCTTGGATCGAAATCTGCGTCTTTCATGTCCGATCCCTGACAGTTTTTCCGGATTTTGTCAATTGACACCCTGACATATTTCACTCACTTTGTCAGAAACCTTGTTGGCAATCCGCCAAGCCACCGCGACAGCAAAGCGAGGACCACCATGGCCACTTCCCTGACCGTCAACGGAGAAACGCATCGGGTCGACCTGCCCGACGATGTCCCGCTCTTGTGGGTGCTGCGCGACGAGATCGGGCTGACCGGTACCAAGTTCGGCTGCGGTGTCGCCGCCTGCGGCGCCTGCACCGTGCATATCGACGGCGAGGCGGTGCGCAGCTGCCAGGTCGCGCTGGGTGATGTCTGGGGTCAGGTTACCACCATCGAAGGCACCGGCACGCCCGAGGCGCTGTCGGTGCTGCAACAGGCCTGGGTCGACCATCAGGTGGCCCAATGCGGCTATTGCCAATCGGGCCAGATCATGCAGGCCGCCGCGCTGCTGGCAGAGAACCCCGCCCCCAGCGACACCGAGATCGACGAAGCGATGCAGGGCAACCTGTGCCGCTGCGGCACCTATCCCCGCATCCGCGCCGCCATCCACGGCGCCGCTGCCAAGCTGAAGGAGGTCTGACCCATGGCCCGTCTTGGCAAGATTGTCCGCCGTACCTTTCTGATCGGCTCCGCCGCCATCGTCGGCGGAGTGGCCTTTGGCGCCTATTACGTCTCGCGCCCCGCCCCCAATCCGCTGAAGCCCGGCCCGGGCGAGGCCGCGCTCAACCCCTTTGTGCTGATCGACCAGCAGGGCGTGACCCTGTTTGCCCCGCGTGCCGAGATGGGTCAGGGCGTGATGACCACCTGGGCCGCGCTGATCGCCGAGGAGCTGGACGTGATCCCCGAGCAGGTGCGCGTGCTGCATGGCCCGGCGGCAGCGGCCTATTACAACAGCGCCCTGCTGGGCGACGCCCTGCCCGGCAAGGGTTATGATACCTCGAATTTCCAGCACAGCCTGGGCGAGGCGCTGGGGGTGATCGGCAGAACGCTCAGCCTGCAGGTCACCGGCGGTTCGACCTCGATGAAAGACGGGTTCGTGCGAATGCGCGAGGCTGGCGCCAGCGCCCGCGAGACCCTGAAGCAGGCCGCCGCCAACCGGCTGGGCGTGGCGCGCGATACCCTGCGGACCGAGGCGGGCGCGGTAATCGCTGCCGATGGCAGCCGCATTCCCTATCCCGACCTGGCCGAGGACGCGGCCAAGCTGGACCCGGTCGAGGCGCCGCTGCGCGACCCGTCGGAATGGCGCTATCTGGGTCGCACCCTGCCCCGGCTCGACATGGTGGCCAAATCCACCGGCACCGCCGAATTCGGGGTCGATGTGCGCCTGCCGGGGATGAAATTCGCCAGCGTGCGGATGAACCCCAATCTGGGCGGCGGCATGAAGGGGTTTGACGACAGCGCCGCGCGTGCCATGCCCGGGGTCGAAAAGGTGGTCGATCTGGGCGGTGGCGTTGCGGTCATCGCCTCCAACACCTGGCTCGCGATGCAGGCGGTCGAGGCGATCGCGGTCGAATGGGAGACCGCGCCCTATCCGCCCGAGACCGACGCGATCTTTGCGCAGATCGCCCGCGCCTTTGACGACAGCCCCAACTCGACCATGCGCGACGACGGCGATGTCACCACCCTGCCCGAGGGCGCCACGGTGATCGAGGCCGAGTACAGCGCCCCCTATCTGGCCCATGCCACGATGGAGCCGATGAACGGCACCGCGCTTTATACCGGCGACCGGCTGGAATTCTGGGGCGGCAACCAGGCGCCGACCTTCATGCAGATGAAGATCGCCGAGGCCGCGGGCCTCGATACCGAGGCGGTCGAGGTGCACACCACCTATCTGGGCGGAGGCTATGGCCGCCGGGCCGAATTCGATTTCGGCGTGATTGCCACCCGGGTGGCGATGGCCCTGCCCGGCGTTCCGGTGCAGACCACCTGGAGCCGCGAAGAAGACATGCGCCATGATTTCTACCGCCCCGGCGCGCTGGCCCGGATGCGCGGCGCGGTCAAGGACGGCAAGGCGGTGATGATCGATGGCCGGCTGGCCACGCAATCGCCCTCGCGCCAGGCGATGACACGGGTCACCGGCATGCCCGGCGCCGGCCCTGACAAGGTGCTGGTCGAAGGCTTCTTCAACCAGCCCTATGCGGTGCCCAATTACCGGATCAGCGGTCATATCGCCGATCTGGCCATTCCGGTCGGTTTCTGGCGCTCGGTCGGGAACAGCCATAACGGCTTTTTCCACGAGACCTTTGTCGACGAGATGGCCCATGCCGCCGGGCGCGACCCGCTGGAGTTCCGGCTGGAGCTGATGCGCGCCGAACACGCCCCCTCGGCCGGGTGTCTCGAGGCGGTGCGCGAGATGTCGGGATGGACCGGCAAGACGCCCGAGGGCGTCGGGCGCGGCGTTGCCTTTACCTATAGTTTCGGCACCTCGGTGGCACAGGTCATCGAAGTGGTGGACGAAGGCGGCACGATCCGCATCGCGCGCGCCTGGATCGCCTGCGACATCGGTCTGGTCCTCGATCCCGAAACGGTCAAGGCGCAGATGTTCGGCGGCATGGTCTATGGCCTGTCGGCGGCGGCCCATGGCAGGATCACCTTTGCCGGTGGCGCTGTGGAACAGGGCAATTTCCCCGATTATGACGCATTGCGCATGCACAGCGCGCCACAGGTCGAGGTTCGCGTTTTGGAAACAAACCGCCATATGGGTGGCGCGGGCGAACCCGGCACCCCGCCCGCGATGCCCGCCCTGGGCAATGCCTTGTTCGACCTGACCGGAAAACGCGTGCGCAGCATGCCTTTTGCCGAGCATTTCAACCTGTTGGTCTGAGCTGAAACCCGGTCCGCATCCTGCTGGATAAGGATCGGGTTCACCACATTTTTACCTCAATTTGTTTCCAGATCAGACAAAATCCGACCCCGGATTTGCCATGTCACCCCACTATTCCTGACTTTGGCAGCAAGAATTCCGGTTCTGCCGCCCCAAAAAAGCAAGGAATAGGCGGTCTTGTGCCGCGATTGAGGTGAACCCATGCCCAGCGGCTATCTCGTCACGCTTGGTGCCGATCAGGACCTGTCGCTTGCCGCCAGTATCGGCGGCTCGCTGGTCAGTTTCACCACCGCACAATCGCTGGGCGCGGGGCAATGGTCCTGGACCGGCGACTATGCCGGCACCCCCTATTACAACGAGCTTGAACCGGGTCAGTATTATCTGGCCACCAATGGCAATGTCTATTTCGTGCCCGATCTGGGGCCGGTCACCAACCTGACCGAGGGGAGCGCGACCGCCGCCCCCTTCTATTCGCCCGAGAACAAGGTGCAGGGCACCAACGGCGCCGACAACATGGACAGCGGGTTTGTCGATCGCAACGGCAACTCCATCGACAGCGGCGATGGCTCGGACCCGGATGGCAACAATGACGAGGTCTACGGCCTTGGCGGCAACGACACCATCCAGTCGGGCCTGGGCGCCGATACGGTCTATGGCGGGTCGGGCGGCGACCTGATCGACGGCGGAGACGGCGACGATGTGCTTTTCGGTGACGGCCCCACGCCCACGACCGAGGCGCTGAACTGGTTCGCCGAAGGGGCCGATGGCACCAACCTGTCGGCTGGGTTCACCCAGACCACCGGCCAGATGGACGTGTCGGTCTCGTTCACCAATACCGGCAACAACAACCCTCTCTTTCAGGTCGAAACCACCGACCAGATCTATGTGAACGGCGGCGAGGATTTCAACAATCACTCCTCGCTCTATCTGTTCGGCAATGGCGATGGCGCCACCTCGACCACCACGATCGACTTTGCAGCCAACGCAAATTACGACGTCCAGAACGAGGTCGAGGATGTGGTGTTCCGCATCAACGATGTCGACTGGGCATCGGGCAACCACCGCGACATCATCACGGTCAACGCCTTTGACGCCGATGGCAACCCGGTCGCGGTCACCCTGACCCCCACCCCCACCGGCACCGGCGTCGACACCGTTTCGGGCAACACGATCACCGCGGGCAGCCTGAGTGACAGTCCCGATAGCGCCACAGGATCGGTGCTGGTCGAGGTGGCGGGCCCGGTGCAGTCGATCGAGATCATCTATTCCAACGCGCTGTCGGGCACTCAGGCGATCTGGGTCAGCGACATCTATTTCACCCCTATCGCGGCCCCGGGTGGCAATGACACCATCGACGGCGGTCAGGGCAATGACACCCTTGCGGGTCAGGCGGGCGACGACCTGCTCGACGGTGGTCAGGGCGCGGATCAGGTGCTGGGCGGGGCTGGCAACGACACCGTTGCCGCGGCTCAGGGTGATACGATCGACGGGGGCGACGGAGACGACCTTTTTGTCCTTTCCGATCTGGGTGAAATCGGCAGCGGCACCATCAGCATCGTCGGTGGCGAAGGTGACGAGACCGATGGCGATACGCTCGACCTCAACGGGATCGCCGACCGCAACACGCTGAACCTGACCAGCAACGTGCCCGGCGAGCTGGCCGGTACCGTCGAACTGACCGATGGCACCCTGGTCAGCTTCTCGAACATCGAGAACATCATCTGTTTCACCCCCGGCACGCTGATCGCCACCGCCCATGGCCCGCGCGCCATCGAGACGCTGCGCCCGGGCGATCTGATCGTGACCCGCGACCACGGGCTGCAACCGCTGCGCTGGGTCGGCAGCCGCACGGTGGCGGCGACGGGCAACCATGCCCCGATCCGTCTGGACCCGACCCTGCTGCAAGGCGCCAGCGCGCCCCTGTTGGTCTCGCCCCAGCACCGCATGTTGTGGAGCGGATCGCGGGCGCAGATGTATTTCGGCGAGAGCGAGGTACTGGTGGCCGCGACCCATCTGCTGGGCAGCCCCGCCGCCCGCCGGGTAGAGGGCGGCTTGGTCACCTACATGCACCTGATGCTGGACCGGCACGAGGTGATCTATGCCAACGATGCCGCAACCGAGAGCTTCTTTCCCGGCGACGAGGGGCTGGGCGCGCTCAGCGACCGGGCCCGTCAGGAAGTTTTTGACCTGTTCCCCGAATTGCGCAGCCATGCGGGCGCCTTTGGCGATACCGCGCGGCTCTGCCTCAAGGCGCATGAGGCACGCATCCTCGCGGCGTAGACGAGGCAGCGGTCAAGCCCACTCATACGGCACCAAAGGCCTGTCGCATCCGAAGGACTGAGGCGACCTTGGCAGCCGCATCTTTCTTGCGGCAAGTCAGCAGCCGCCCGAGGCCCAGGACCGGACGTTGCAAAGCCGGGGTCAGATTGACGCCCCTTGGCGGCTTTGTTGCAGAGGTTTCACCAAGGCGCAGCCACCCGAGGAATGCAGGCGGTCAGAGGGCTGTCATGAGCAAACTCAAGCCCGCCCCTCCGCCGCCGGGTTATCGGCTGAAAACCAATCGGCCTACCATGTCTGAGGGAAGCTGACCGGACCTTCCGGCAGATGTGTCGCGTGAACAGATAGCCCGCGGCAAAGATCGCGCACCAGGCTTAGCGCTGCGGTCAGCTCAGTATTCGAAAACGCCGACAGAACCGCCAGCGCGTCGGCCCGGCATCCCGCGCTGATCGCGGTTTCCGCGACCCGAATATGCGACAGAACCAAAGCAGACAGCCGGTCCTCGCGACGGGCGAACGCCGCATGAACCGGGTTGAGTGTCTCCTCGCCCAGCAACTGCATCAGATACATCAACTGCTTGCTTTGCTGAAAGGCGCCGACCGAGATCTCATTGGCCTGCGGGACAACTGAAATCGTATCATGACCGCCGCTGACGGCTTTGCGGGTATCCTGAAACCGATGGGATTCTCCGCTCGTCAGATAGCGGTGCAGCCCGTATTCCGGCGGTATGCGGTCCTGCCCCAGAAAGACCGGAGAAAACGGCGCGGCAAGTGCGCCGCAGGCCGCATGCCACATCATCGCAAGGGCTGGATCGGCGGCACGCGCAAGCGGCACCACCTGTCCATATCCAGCCGTGTCGCCGGTCAACCTCTCGGTCCGCACCGCCCAGATCATATCGTCCAGTCCGATCTTTTCCGGCCGCGCGGCGCGTTTGGTCATCTCGGCTTCTATCCACCGGATACCGTCCCATCGCCCCTTGCCATCGCCATAGATCGCATTGGCATCAAACGGACCGCCATCATACCACCCGCGATCACGGGCAAAGCTGACAAAATTGGGGGACCACATGAAATCCGGATGGTCACGATCGTCGACCGGCACCTCAAGCACATAGCCGGGGCGCGAGGCGCGGATGCTGTCCGGGCCAAGCCGCTCGGCCACCCAGAGCCCCTGCCCGCCCGCGAACTGGATCATCACCCAGGCCTCGTCCTCGTCGGCAAAGAGGTGCGAGTTCCCGCCATAGGTGGCCTCGCCATATTCGGCAATCAGCGCGGCGCAGAGATCAACGGCACCACGGGCGCTTGTGGCACGTTCCAGCACCGCGCGGGCAAGGTCAGAATAGTTGAACCCGGTCTGATCCCGGGGTGTCATTTCGCGCAACTCGGCCCGCGAGGTCGACCAGACGTCGCGCACGGCAACGCCCGCCTCGTTCACACCGCCATTGGTGATCGGCGCGGGCACGCCCAGATAATAGGAATAGCTGACCCGCATGTGGCGCAGCGTATGGCGCGCCTGTGGCACAGTGATCCGCCGGCCGGGCATATCCGCCTCTGGCCCGACCCCGACCTCGATGCGCGCGCCATCGCCGTGGTCGGCAGCGGGCACAATCTCCAGCCAGTGTGACGACGGCTCGTCACCATAGCCCGCCAGCCAGGCGTGGCCGGTGCGGCTGTGGTTCTTGCCCACATAGATTGCATAGCTCATGCCGGTTCACCGACTTTCATTGTGGTGTCTCGATAGACCCGGATGCCGCGCCGCCAGGTCTCGCTGACCCTGATCGCGCCAATCGCACCGGATGTTGTCAGCGGATTATCGTCGAGTATGGCCAGTTCCGCCAGCTTTCCAACCTCCAGCGACCCGCGCTCTTTCTCGCGAAAGACCTGCCAGGCCGCGTCGATGGTATGGGCGCGCAGGGCCGACAAGGGCGACTGGCGTTGATCGGGGCCCAGCACCCGCCCGCCCTGCGTGCGGCGGGTGACTGTCGTCTCGATCAGTTCCAGCGGCCGCGTCGGCGTGACCGAGGCATCGTTGTGGATCGTGAAACGCACGCCTTCGGCCTCGGCCCATCCGGTGGGCGAGATATCCTGCGCCCGCCGGGGCCCGAGGATCTCTTCGTGATGCTGATCCCCCCAGAACCAAACATGGGCCGGGAAAAAGCTGACGCTCACGCCAAGCGCCCTGCAGCGAACGATCTGGTCTCGGCGCATCACCTGCCCATGGATGATCGTATGGCGGTGATCGTCGCGCGGGTGATCCGCCTGCGCCGCCGCAACCGCATCAAGGAACATGTCAGAGGCCGCGTCGCCGTTGCAATGACAGTGGACCTGGAACCCGAGGCGATGCAGTTTCCTGACCTCCGAGAACAGCAGATCGCGGCTCATGTAGGCCAGCCCTGTCTCCTCCGTTCCCAGATAGGGCGCGGTCAGAAAGGCCGTGCGCATCAGGAACGACCCATCGGTCAACAGCTTTCGCGGCCCCAGCGTGATCGCCCCTTCGGGCCAGTCGCGTCCGATCCCGGTTTGCGAGAATTCGGGCTCGATCTCGGCGACCGGCAGCAGGATCAGGTCGATGCCCGGATCGACTTGCACGGCAACCTTGTGGAACAGGTCAAGCAGCGGTTGGGCGGTCCAGGAGTTCTGCGCCAATGTCACGCCCTGGGCCAGGTACTCCGCCCGCGCCGCCGCAAAGCAGCACGCAAATGAGGCTTCATCCAGCAGGAAATGGGTATCGCCCATCTCGCCCATGGCCGAAAGACCCTCGATCCCGCCGGTCAACCGCCCCGAAGCGTCGCGCAGATAGCGCCCGCCCTCGGGGTCGGGGCTGTCCTGCGTTATGCCTTGGCGGGCCAGCGCCATGGAATTGGCGACCCCGCAATGTCCCGAGGAATGGATCACCCAGATCGGGTGATCGGGCGATACCGCGTCCAGCTCGTCCCGCGTCGGCATCCGCCGCTCGGCCAGTTGGCTGTCGTCCAGACCGGCACCCATGACCCACTCTCCCGGGGCGGTTTGCGCGGCCTTCGCCGCCAGCCGGGCAAACAGATCGGCCAGGCTGCGGCAGCCGGTCCGGGGCGACAGGTCGGCCCGCAGCAAGGCGACGATCGCGCTGTCGGGGAAATGCCCGTGCGGGTCGATGAAGGCCGGGATCAGCGTGCGCCCGCCCAGCTCCTGCAAGGTGGCATCCGGCAAGGCCTGCCTGACTTGCGCGAGTGTTCCGACCGCGACGATCCTGTCGCCGAAAACCCCGACCGCTTCGGGACGGGTATCGCCTGCATCCATACTCAGGATCGGACCGCCGGTGAAGATGAGGCCGCTCATGCGGGAACCGCCTTGTGATTTGTCCAAACAGCCGGGAAATGGCAGCGATGCGCGCCCGCGTCACCGACCTGCCAGTCAGGCATCTGGCTGGAACAGGAGGCCTGCGCAAAGGGGCAGCGGGTGTGAAACTCGCACCCTTTGGGGCGGCGCAGGATGCTGGGCGGCTCGCCCTGCAATTCGATCCGCATCAGCTGCGCATCGGGATCGGGCTCGGGGTTGGCGGCCAACAGGGCAAGCGTATAGGGGTGTTGCGGGGTGGCGAATACCGTGTCGGTATCCCCCTCCTCGACCAGCTTGCCCAGATACATGATGCCGACACGGTCGGTGATATGGCGCACAACATTCAGGTTGTGGGTGATGATCATGATCGCAAGACCCAGCTCGTCCTGAAGCCGGCCCAGCAGATTGAGCATCTCGCCCTGGATCGACACGTCCAGACCGGCCGTCGGCTCGTCCGCGATCAGCAGTTTCGGATCCAGCGCCAACGCCCGCGCGACGCCCACACGCCGCGCCTGCCCGCCCGAGATCTGATAGGGATAGCGCGCGGCAAACTCCGGCGGCAGGCCGACCATGGCCAGAAGCCGCCGCGCCTCGGCATCCAGATCACGATCCTTCATGCCCTGAATGCGAAAGGGTTCGGTGATCAGCGACTTGATCGACAAACGCGGCGACAGCGAGCCGATCGGATCCTGGAACATCATCACGATCTCGCGGCGCAGCTTGCGGAACTGCGCCTCGGGCAGGTCGCGCAGCTCTTGCCCGCGATAGCGGATCGACCCTGCAGAGGCATGATGCAGACCCGCCACCGCGCGCGCCAGCGTGGTCTTGCCCGAGCCGCTTTCGCCAACGATGCCATAGGTCTTGCCCTCATCGATGGTCAGGCTGACGCCCGAGACCGCATCGATGCTGCCGGCATCACGAAACAATCCGCCCCGCACACCGAAACGCACCACGACATCGTTCAGTTCCAGCAACGCGCTCATGCCCTCACCTCGGCCTTGATCAGATGACAGGCCGCCCGGTGACCGGGCGACGCAAACTGCGGTTCGGGCCGCACCGCACAGGCGGCGTGGCGCTGCGGGCACCGCGCGGCAAAGACACAGCCTCCGGGCAAGTTCACCAGATCGGGGATACTGCCCGGTATGGTCGGCAGGTTGCGGGTCTTTTCCCTGATATGGCCGGGGTCGCATTCCAGCAGGGCGCGGGTATAGGGATGGGCCGGGGTGTGGAACACATCGCGCACCGATCCGGCCTCGATCACCTCGCCCGCATACATCACGACAACCTCGTCGCACAGTTCGGCGATCACGCCCAGATGGTGCGAGATGAACAGGATCGAACAGCCGATGTCATCCTGCAATTCCCGCAGCCGCTTGATGATCTGCACCTCCAGCGTCGCGTCCAGCGCCGTTGTCGGCTCGTCCGCGATCAACAGAGATGGTTTCGCCATCAGCGCCATGGCAATGGCGATCCGCTGGCGCATGCCGCCCGAAAACTCGAACGGGTACTGGTTCAGCCGCGCCTCCGGATCGGGGATGCCCACCAGCGCCAGCATCTCGGTCGCGCGCTTGCGCTTTTCGGCTTTTGTCAGCCGGTCGCGATACTGGATGTCCATCATCTGGCGTCCGACCGTCAGCACCGGGTTGTGGGTCTGCATCGGATCCTGAAACACCATGGAAATCTCGGTGCCGCGCAGGCCGCGCATCTGCGCCGCGCTCCTGCCCAGCAGGTCCTCGCCCCTGAACATCACATCCCCGGCAGCGACCCGCGCATTGGGCGCCATCAGCCGGATGATCGCTGAAATCAGCGTGGACTTGCCGCAACCGGATTCTCCGACGATGCCGACGATCTTGCGCTCGGGCACGATCATGGACACATCGCGCAGCGCCTTCAGCTCTCCGCGCGGGGTGGCATAGCTGACCGAGAGGCCCTGAATATCGAGAACGGCCATCACTTGCCCCCCTTGCCGCGCAGTTTCGGGTCGACCACATCGCGCAGCGCTTCGCCCAGAAAGGTAAAGCCGATGGTGGTCAGGATCAGCGGAATGCCCCCCGCGATGATCAGCCAGGGCGTGTTGCGGATCAGGTTATAGCCGTCATTGAGCAGCGATCCCCAGGACGGTGTCGGCGGTTTCACCCCCATGCCGAGAAAGGACAGGCCCGCCTCAAGCCCGACCACCGTCGGGATATCCATCGCCGCCAGCACCGCCAGCGGCCCCAGCACGTTGGGCAGGATATGCACGGCCATGATCCGGGGCGTCGAGGCGCCCAGCGATTTCTCGGCGGTGATGAATTCGGCCTCTTTCAGCGACTGGGTCAGGGTGCGCACCACCCGGCCATAGGTGGGGATCGAGGTCACCATGATCACAACGATCACCGTGTTCAGGCTGGGCCCGACCAGCGCCACTACGGCCAGCGCGAACATGACGGTGGGAAACGACCGGATGGTGTCGAACAAAAGCACGATCAGGTTATCCAGCCATTTCGGCCCATAGCCAGCGATCATCCCCAGCAGCAGGCCGAAAAAGATCGCCCCGCCAATGGTCGGAAGCGCCACCTGAAGCGCCACGCGCCCACCCCAGATCACTCGGGAAAACGTGTCGCGCCCCAACTGGTCGGTACCCATCAGATGGGCGCCGCTCGGCCCCTGCAACCGGTCCGGCACGTTGAGCGCGATCGGGTCATAAGGCGCGATCCAGGGCGCGAAAAGCGCCGAGGCAAGGATCAGCACCACGATCACCAGTCCGGTCAGCCCCAGCGGGTCGCGCACAAGATGGTACAGGATTTCACCCAGTTCGGACCGGGGCTTTGGCATCGTCGTATCGGTCATGTCCCTGCCCTCATTTCCCGGCCCGGATCCGGGGATCCAGAATGGCGTTGACGATGTCGGCGAGCGTGGTCGAGGCGACAAAGATCAGGGTGGAAAACAGGACCGAGCCCATCACCACCGGGTAGTTTCGCGTGGTGATGCTGTCGATCACCAGTTTGCCCAGGCCGGGGCGCGAGAACACGATCTCGGTAAACACCGCCGCCGACAGCAGGAACCCCATGCCAACCCCGATCACCGTGACCGTGGGCAGGATGGCCAGCCGCAGCGCATAGCCGAACACGATCCGCCGCTCGGGCAGGCCAAAGGCGCGCGCGGTGCGGATATGCCCCTCGCCCATCACCTCCAGCATCGAGGCCCGCACCAGGCGTGCGATATAGCCCACCCAGCTGAGGCCGATGGCAAGGCTCGGCAGCACCAGATGGTGCAGCTGATCGCCCCAATCCCCCGCATCCCCGGCCCCGATGGCCGGGAACCATTGCAGTTTCACCGCAAAGATCAGCAGGGAATAGAGCGCCACCACGAAGGCAGGCACCGCGATCACCGAAACCGACAGGATACCGGTCAGCCGGTCACCCAGCGAATTGCGGTTCACCGCCGAATAACAGCCAAGCGCGATCCCCAGAACCGCGGACCATGTGATCGAGAACAGGATCAGTGTCAGCGTAAAGGGCACCTGGTTCAGCACGATCTCTGTCACGGGGCGGTTGGAAAACACATCCATCCCCAGGTCGCCGCGCAGCATGTTTGCAAAGAACAGCCCGATCTGCACGATCAGCGGCTTGTCCAGCCCCATCCGCGTCTCAAGCGCGGCACGCATCTCGGGCGTGGCGCGCGGCCCCAGCATGGTGGACACCGGATCGCCCGGGATCATGTGGACGATCAGGAACAGCGACGACACGGCCAGAACCGTGATCACCGCCGCCAGCCCGATCCGTTTGAAGATGAAGGACAGCATGGGGTACCCCGTCTTTCAGGGAAAAGAAGGGGGCACAGCTCTGACCTGCGCCCCCAACGGCCTTTGGGAGGATATTCAGGCCGTGCCGAAGTAGCGATAAAGCGGCAGCCCGTCGGGCCGCAGCGCCGGAGTGACACTGTCGCGATAGATCACCGGCGTCGCCTCGTGGGTCAGGAACTTGTAGGCGCCGCTTTCCTCCATCAGGTCCTGTGCCCGGGCATACATCGCCGCGCGCGCGGCCGGGTCGCCCTCGGATTGCGCCGCCAGATGCAGCTTGTCGAACTCTTCCGAGCGGAACCGCTCCCAGTTCCACACGCCCGCCTGCTCGGTGATGAACCACGAGGTCGCGTAATAAGGGTCGGGCGTCATCGAATAACGGTTCAGCACCAGTTCCAGCTCCTCGTTCGACCCCAGCTCCCAAAAGGTCGCGCCCTCGTGCAGGCGAATTTCCAGCGTGACGCCGATGGCCGCCAGATTGGCCTGGATGATCTGCGCCGCCGTCACGTTGGCCGATTTGTTCAACACGTCGATGGCCAACGAGACCCCGGCTTCGCCGGACTCGGCCATCAGCGCCTGCGCCTTTTCCAGATCCGCCGACATACCGGTCAGCGGCGCGTCGCGATGCCCCGACAGACCCGGCGCAATGATCCCGGTCGAGGGTTCCGCCGCCCCGAAATAGGCCGCCGCCATGATCGTGGGCACGTCGATCGCATGCTGGATCGCCTGCCGCAGCTTCAGATTGCCCAGCTTGGGATTATCGAGGTTCATGCCGACCCAGACATAGTAGAGCGACGGGAATTCCTCCAGCGTCGCCCCCGCGATCGGGTTCGACTTCAGCCGCTCGACACTGTCCAGGCTGACGCGGGTAAAGTCGATCTCGCCCGCCTCGAACGCGATCTCGGCGGCTTTCTCATCGTCGATGTGATAGATCTGGATCTCGTCAAACGCGGCCGCCTCCCCCTTCCAGTCGGGGTTGCGGCGCAGGGTGGTTTTCTGCTTCGGCTCCCAGCCCGCATGCAGATAGGGGCCCGAGGTCGCCACCGGCTGGGTGTCGATCTTGCCGCCGACGCTGTCAAACGCGGCCTTGGACACGATATTGCCCGCGATGTAAGGCAGCGTGATCGACCACAGCGGCTGGAACGCGTTCTTCAACACGATGGTGCCGGTCCGCTCGCCCGTCACCTCCACATGATCCAACGGCCCCCAATCGGGCTTGTTGGTCGATTCCAGCGTATCGTCGATGATCCGCTCGAACGAGAACTTGACGTCCTCGGCGGTCATCGCACCGAACCCGCCGGTGAACCCGATGTTGTCCTTCAGCGCAAAGTTGATGTGGGTGTCGTCCACCTGCTCGATCATCGCGGCCGCGTCCAGCTGCCAGCCCCATTCGCGGCCCGGCTTGTACTGGATCAGCTTGTTATAGATCGCGGCGTGGATTTCCTCGTCCACCACCCCCTGGCTGAACGCCGGGTCCATCGAGCGGATATCGGCATAGGTACGCGTTTTCAGCGTGCCGCCCGCGGCATGGGCCATGCGCGGCATCATCATGCCGGTGGCGGCCAATCCGCCAAGCGCGGTCGCGCCCTTCAGGAAGGACCTGCGCGGCAGGCCGACCTTGGTCCAGGATATATTGGGTTTGTTCATTGAGTGTCTCCCTGACTGAATGAGCGCCTTTGGGACGCCTTTGTTGGATGGGAGTTCACCTCAGTCGAACAGCCTCAGCAATTTAGCAAGCATGAGTGTCTTTTAGCGATTTTAAGCTTTCTTGGCGTCAATTCGCAAACTATGTTGGCATCAAACCTCTCAGTTGGTTGGCCAATGCAAATCGATGACTTCGCGAGCAACCTGCGGCTTCTGTGTTCTACCGAATCTTCGGTCTCGGCGGTCTGTCGCCAAATCGGTGTTAACCGGCAGCAGTTCAGCAAGTACCTGAGCGGCGCAGCCCGGCCTTCGCCCTCCAACATGCGCAAGATCGCGGTTCATTTCGGCGTGCGCCCGGCAGAATTCATGCTGCCTGCTGACGAGTTCGAAAGTCACCCCTCGGTGGCAGGCAAGCTGGTCGGCCCGAGCGTTACCCATTCGGACCGCGACGGGTTCGAGTCCGCGTTTCGCGGTCAGACCATCCCGCTGCGCCGCTATCTGGGCTACTATCTCAGCTATTTCCTGACCCAGAGCTGGGAAAACTCGATCATCTGCGCAATTGTCCGTCTGGATGAAGTGAACGGCCTGATCCGCTGCCGGTCACTGGAACGGTCCATCGATCCCGACGATGGCAGTCTCTACCTGTCGAAATACGACGGTCGCGTCGCAATGCTGGGCAACCGCATCTTTGTGATGGAATACCAGACGCTGGCCCGGGACGCGCTGGTCGAAACGGTGCTTTACCCCGTCGGGCGGGGGCAGTTGCAATATCTGCGCGGAACGACATTCGGCATCACCAGCCGCCAGCGCACCCCCTTCACCTCGCCGGTTGTGTGGCGCTATCTGGACGATTTTCCCACCCTTCGCGATGTCATGCGCAAGGTGGGACGCTACGACATCAACTCGGCAAAGCTGGACCCGACGGCTCGCTCCATCCTCTTGGGCGGGCACAACAAGGGCACAGACTAGGTCGTGGTAGAGACGCCGGACAACCGGGTAATGATGTCCCAGCGCGAGGTCTATCGCGGGCCATCCTTCCTTCGAAGTCGTGCTCTGCTTTTGCGCCGCCGCCGCGATATGGTAGGGGTTTGCATTGAAATGGGCCGAGAGGACAGTTCTGGATGAGCAAACCGGGCCGGGCAGCCGTCATCTGACGCTCCGGTTTCGTGGAGGCGGAACTGCTGCCTGACGGCGGCTCTACAGCTCAGGGGACGATGGGCGAAGAACTAGCCCGTTTTCTGTAAAACAGGCCCGGTTCCGCGTGCCGCCCAGTCGCGCACCGCGTCGCCAAAGGCGGCGAACAGCGGCCGCGAGACCGGATCGCTCGCCGCGTCCCATTCGGGATGCCATTGCACCGACAGGGTAAAGCCCGGCGCGTCGCGCACATAGATCGCCTCGGGGGTGCCGTCCGGGGCAAGGCCGTCAATCTCGATCCGGGCGCCGGCGGTCTTGATCCCCTGCCCGTGCAGCGTGTTGGTCATCACCTCGCGGGCACCGAAGACGCGGTGGAACACGCCGCCTTCGGTCACGCTGACGATATGGCGCAGGGCGAATTTCTCTTCCAGCGTGCCGTCGGGCGGCATCCGGTGGTTCATCCGCCCCGGCAGATCGCGGATCTCGGGGTAGAGCGTACCGCCCATCGCCACGTTCACCTCCTGAAAGCCGCGGCAGATGCCCAGGAACGGCTGGCCCCGCTCGACGCAGGCCCTGACAAGCGGCAGGGTGATCGCGTCGCGGGCACGGTCGAAATCGCCGTGCGCAGCGGTCTCGCATTCGCCATATTCCTCGGGATGGACGTTGGGCCGCCCGCCGGTCAGCAGAAACCCGTCGCAGACCTCAAGCAGTTCGGCCACCGACACATAGCGCGGATCGGCCGGGATCAGCAGCGGCAGACAGCCCGAGACATTGGCCACCGCGTCCGAATTCATCGTTCCGCCCGCATGGGTCGGATACTGATCGTTCAGCAGATACGAGTTGCCGATGATCCCTACAACGGGCCGCGCCATGTTTTCCCTCTTGTCACATGTCTGAAACAGAGGTTATCCCGCAGCCCCGCGCCCCGCAACAGCAACGGCGAACCCATTGGGGCGCAAGCCCCTGTTCAAATGCGCACAATTGCCGCGCCGCCTCAGATTTCACCGGCAAGCCCGGCGGCGTCGATCCCGGACATTGCCGCAATCGCATCGTTGTCCGAGGTGTCGCCCGTCACGCCCACCGCCCCGATCACCGCGCCCTTCTTGTCCCGCACCAGCACGCCGCCCGGCACCGGGATCACCTTGCCGCCATAGACACCGTTGACCGCCGCCATGAAATAGGCCTGCGCCTCGGCCCGCGCCATTTGCGCGGTCCCCGCCATGCCCAGCATGACCGATCCATAAGCCTTGCCCTGCGCGATACCGAAGCGACCCGGCGCCGCCCCATCCTCGCGCTCGAACGCGATTACATGCCCCCCCGCATCCAGCACCACCACCGACAGCGGCTTGAGCTGCATCTCGCGCCCCTTCTCCAGAGCCTTGCGGATGATCATCCGCGCACGCCGCAAACTGATTGCCATCTTTCCGCTCCCTGTTTCTTTCTGGTCGAAAATACTCTCGGGGGAGCGCGAGGGGGCAGACGGCCCCCTCGCTCCGCCCTCTCAATCACGCACCAAGGCTGGCTTTCAGCTCCAGCCGGCGGGCATGCAGCACCGGCTCAGTATAGCCCGAAGGCTGCACCCGCCCCTTGAACACCAGATCGCAGGCCGCCTGAAAGGCAATCCCGTCAAACCCGGGCGCCATCGGATGATAGGCCGGATCGCCCGCGTTCTGCTCATCGACCACCGCCGCCATCTTGCGCATCGCGGCCATCACCTCCTGGGCATCCACCACATCGTGATGTAGCCAGTTGGCGATATGCTGGGCCGAGATCCGGCAGGTGGCGCGGTCTTCCATCAGGCCCACATCGTTGATATCGGGCACTTTCGAGCAGCCCACCCCCTGATCGACCCAGCGCACCACATAGCCCAGGATGCCCTGCGCGTTGTTTTCCACCTCACGCCGGATCTGCTCGGATGACCATTTGCGGAAGCTGGCCAGCGGAATCTCCAGAATCCCGTCCACATGCGCCCGCCGCCCGCCGGACTTGAGCGCCCCTTGCACCGCAAAGACATCGACCTTGTGATAATGCAGCGCATGCAGGGTGGCCGCCGTCGGGCTGGGCACCCAGGCGCAATTGGCGCCCGCCTTGGGATGTTCGATCTTGGTCTCGATCATCGCGGCCATCCGGTCGGGCATCGCCCACATGCCCTTGCCGATCTGGGCCTTGCCCGACAGCCCGCAGTCCAGGCCGATATCGACATTCAGGTTCTCATAAGCGGTGATCCAGGATTTGCGTTTGATGAAATCCTTGCGGCTGAACGGCCCCGCCTCCATCGAGGTATGGATCTCGTCGCCGGTCCGGTCGAGGAACCCGGTGTTGATGAAACAGACCCGCGATTTCGCGGCGCGGATACATTCCTTGAGATTGACGCTGGTGCGCCGCTCCTCGTCCATGATGCCGATCTTGACCGTATTGCGCGGCAGGCCGAGGATATCCTCGACCATGTCAAAGGTCTCGACGGCAAAGGCGACCTCTTCGGGGCCGTGCATCTTGGGCTTGACCACATAGACCGAACCGGTGAGCGAATTGCCGCCCGCGCGTTTCAGGTCATGCATCGCGATGGCAACGGTGACCAGCGCGTCCATCAGCCCCTCGTAGATCTCGGCCCCATCAGCATCCAGCACCGCCGGGTTGGTCATCAGGTGGCCGACATTGCGCACCAGCATCAGCGCCCGGCCCTTGACGCTCATCGCGCTGCCGTCGGGAGCCAGATAATCCAGATCGCCGGCCAGCGCGCGGGTAAAGGTGGCACCGCCCTTGGTCACCTCCTCGCTCAGATCGCCGCGCATCAGGCCCAACCAGTTGGAATAGGCCTGCACCTTGTCCTCGGCATCGACACAGGCGACCGAATCCTCGCAATCCATGATCGCCGATATCGCGCTTTCCAGCCTCACGTCGGCCAGCCCGGCCTGATCGTGGCAGCCCACCGGATGGGTGCGGTCGAACACCAGCTCCACATGCAACCCGTTGTTGCGCAGCAGCACCGCGTCGGGGGCCTTGGGATGGCCGCGATAGCCCGCGAATTTCGACGGGTCGATCAGCGGCTGACCATCGACCAGCAGCGCGCCGTCGCGGATGTGATAGCGGCGGGCATCGGCATGGCTGACGCCCTGCACCGGGAACGCCTCGTCCAGGAACACCCGGGCCCGCGCCACCACCCGGGCGCCCCGGCCCCGGTCATATCCGCCCGCTGGCACCGGCCCCGCCATGGCATCGGTGCCATAGAGCGCGTCATACAGGCTGCCCCAGCGGGCATTGGCGGCGTTCAGCGCATAACGGGCATTGGTGATCGGCACCACCAGCTGCGGCCCCGGCACCGAGGCGATTTCGGGGTCGGTATTTGCCGTTTCGATCTCGAAGGCCGCACCTTCGGGCAGCAGATAGCCGATCTCGGCCAGGAAGGTCTTGTAGGCCTCGTGATCATGCGGCTTGTCGCGATGGGCGACATGCCAGGCGTCGATCTGCGCCTGAAGCGCCGCGCGCCGATCCAGCAGCGCGCGGTTCTTCGGCCCCAGTTCGGCCACCATCCGCGCCATCCCGGCCCAGAACGCGTCCGGTTCTACCCCGGTGCCGGGCAAAGCACGCGTTTCCACAAACGCCGCCAGTTCCCCAGCGATTTCCAGCCCGTTCCGTTCCACTCTGCCGCTCATGATCGCGTCTCCACCTTATCGCCTGTGTACAATTGCATACCCCGGTTATCGCGAATGCGCGCGCACAGGGCAACACGGCCCGGTCCGGCGATCCCGCTCTGTCAGAAGAAAGTTCTTCCCACATTTCAAGAAAATCACATCGAGGGCGCCGCGACTGAAACCGGAATTGAGTAAATTTGCAGGAAACCGGAACGCCACAGTTAAGAGCCTGGCAAGCAAGCCGTGCAGAATGGTCATGAAATCGATCGCAGGGCTGCATTGACGTGAGAATCAACACCCGCCGCAAGAAATGGGCCGCAGTGGCCGTTGTCACCCTGGTTTCGGTGATCGCATCGGTGATCGTCACAGTGATCGTGGTCGGTACACTCGATCCCCAGTCGCTGCGCCCCGCGATCATCGTGCCTTTGCTGGTGGCGCCGCTGGCCACGCATTGGGGCGCCGAAAGATTGCTCGAGATCGACAAGCTCAACCAGCAGCTGGCCCACCTCAACCGCATCGACCAGATGACCCAACTCTACAACCGCGCCTGTCTGCTCGAGAAACTGGAACAGGAGCCGGAAGAAGCCGGCATGATCCTGATCGCCGATATCGACCACTTCAAGCAGATCAACGATACCTACGGTCACGACGTCGGCGATCTCGTCATCATCGAGGTCGCCCGTGTCCTGCAAAGGTCCAGCTTGCCCGAAGGTATCGCCGCCCGCTTTGGCGGCGAGGAATTCGTGATCTACGTGCCCCGCCTCGACCTCGAAGCGGCCGAATTCCGGGCCGAGGCGATTCGCCAGGCGGTCGAAGCACAGTCCGTGATGATCGACGGGCGCAAGCTGTCCTGCACGATTTCGATCGGTATCGAAATACGGCAGATGCAAGAGAACGTGGGCGATGTTCTGAAACGGGCCGATGAGGCGCTCTATCGCGCCAAGGCCCAAGGCCGCAATCAGGTGGTCGCCGCCAGACGGCTTGCACGTGCGGGAAAGTCCCGGGAAACGGCCCAGGCGCGGCGCGCGCCCTGACGCCCCCCGGGCGCGCGAGGACGCCCGCAGGGCGGAGGAGCGCCGCTTGCGCCCCCGGCGCGTTCTACCTAACGTCTCGCCAAAGCGACAGCAGCCGAGGTTCCCATGCGCGACGCCGCCCCCACCACCATCCACCTCAAGGATTACACCCCGTTCGGATATCTGGTGGACGAGGTGCACCTGACCTTTGACCTGGCGCCCGATGCCACGCGCGTCACCTCGCGCATCGCCTTTCGCCCCAATCCCGAAGCCCCGGGTCACCGCTTCTTTCTGCATGGCGAAGAGCTGCGCCTGATCCGCGCCGCCATCGACGGCGCCGAGGTCACGCCCGAGATCACCGATGCCGGCCTGACCTGCGCCGCGCCCGATACCCCCTTTGTCTGGGAGGCCGAGGTCGAGATCGCGCCAGCCGCCAATACCGCGCTCGAAGGGCTCTATCTCTCCAACGGCATGTATTGCACCCAATGCGAGGCCGAAGGGTTCCGCAAGATCACCTATTACCCCGACCGCCCCGATGTGATGAGCACCTTCACCGTGCGCATCAACGGCACGCATCCGGTGCTCCTGTCCAATGGCAACCCGGTCGACAGCGGCGAGGGCTTTGCAGAATGGCACGACCCTTGGCCCAAACCGGCCTATCTCTTTGCGCTGGTGGCCGGAGATCTGGTGGCCCATTCCGACAGGTTCACCACCGTCTCGGGCCGCGAAGTCGATCTGAACCTCTGGGTCCGCCCCGGCGACGAGGACAAATGCGCCTTCGGCATGGAGGCGCTGAAAAAGTCGATGCGCTGGGATGAAGAGGTCTATGGCCGCGAATACGATCTGGACGTGTTCAACATCGTCGCGGTCGACGATTTCAACATGGGGGCGATGGAGAACAAGGGGCTTAACATCTTCAACTCGGCCGCCGTGCTGGCCAGCCCAGAAACCTCGACCGACGACAATTTCGAACGGATCGAGGCGATCATCGCGCATGAGTATTTCCACAACTGGACCGGCAACCGCATCACCTGCCGCGACTGGTTCCAGCTCTGCCTCAAGGAAGGGCTGACCGTGTTCCGCGACGCGCAGTTCACCTCGGACCTGCGCAGCGCGCCCGTCAAACGCATCCGCGACGTGATCGACCTGCGCGGGCGCCAGTTCCCCGAGGATCAGGGCCCGCTCAGCCATCCGGTGCGGCCCGAGAGCTTTCAGGAGATCAACAACTTCTACACCGCCACCGTCTATGAAAAGGGCGCCGAGGTGATCGGCATGCTCAAACGGCTGGTGGGCGATGCCGCCTATGCCGAGGCGCTGGACCTCTATTTCGCGCGCCATGACGGGCAGGCCTGCACGATCGAGGACTGGCTCAAGGTGTTCGAGGATGTTACCGGGCGCGACCTGGCGCAGTTCAAGCACTGGTACAGCCAGGCCGGCACCCCGCGCCTGACGGTCGAGGAGGCCTGGCAGGACGGCACCTTTACCCTGACCCTGTCGCAGGACACGCCCGCCACCCCCGGCCAGCCCGACAAGCTGCCTCAGGTGATCCCGGTTGCCGTGGGCCTGCTGAACCCCAATGGCGACGAGGTGCATGCAACCGAGGTGCTGGAGCTGACGCAGGCGCGGCAGAGCTTCTCCTTCGAGGGGCTGGCGGCGCGGCCCGTTGCCTCGGTGCTGCGCGATTTCTCGGCGCCGGTGGTGCTGGACCATGACCTCTCGCCCGAGCAGCGCGCCTTTCTGCTGGCCCATGACACCGATCCCTTCAACCGGTGGGAGGCTGGCCGGTCGCTGGCCGGGCAATGCCTGCTCGACATGATCATCGAGGGCACCGCCCCAGATACCGCCTATCTGGACGGGTTGGTGGCGGTGTTGCGCGACGATGGGCTGGACCCGGCCTATCGCGCGCTGATGCTGGGCCTGCCCAGCCAGTCGGAACTGGCCGCCAGCCTGCAGCAGCGCGGCCTGACCCCCGATCCGCAGGCGATCTGGGATGCAACCGAGACCCTGCGCCAGGCCACCGCCCAGCATATGCAGGATCTGCTGCCCCGGCTCAGGGCCGAGGCCCAGGTCGACGCGCCCTTCCGCCCCGATGCGGACCAGGCGGGCAGGCGCGCGCTGGGCAGCGCGACGCTGGCACTGCTGTCGCGGCTCGATGGCGGCGCGCAGGCGGCGGCGGATTTTACCCGCGCCGACAATATGTCGCTGCAACTCTCGTCGCTGTCCTGCCTGCTCAAGGCCGGCAAGGGCGAGGTCGAACTGGCGGCCTTCTACGATCAATGGCGCGGCGACCGGCTGGTGATCGACAAATGGTTCGGCCTTCAGGTGGCGATGGCCGCGCCCGGGCAGACGGCCGAGACCGCCCGACGTCTCAGCGCGCATGCCGAGTTCAACTGGCGCAATCCGAACCGCTTCCGCGCTGTGTTCGGCGCGCTGGCCATGCATCACGCGGGGTTCCACCATGCCTCGGGCGCGGCTTATCAGCTGCTGGCCGACTGGCTGATCCGCCTTGATCCCGTCAATCCGCAGACCACGGCACGCATGTGCGCGGCCTTCCAGACATGGCGGCGCTATGACGAGGGGCGGCAGGCGTTGATCGGCGCCCAGCTGGACCGCATTCTGGCGCAACCAAACCTCAGCCGCGACACCACCGAGATGCTGACCCGCATCCGGGGCAGCTGAGCGATGCGCCCGACCCTCCTCATCACCGGGGCCAGCGCCGGGATCGGCGCCGCAACCGCCCGCCTTGCCGCGACGCGCGGCTATGACCTCGCGCTCAACTACCGGCAGGACCGGGCCGGGGCCGAGGCGGTGGCCGAGGCCGCCCGCGACGCGGGCGCCCAGGTGATCCTGTGTCCCGGCGACGTGGCCGATCCCGAAGACATCCGGCGCATTTATGCCCGGGTGGATGAGGGCTTTGGCCGGCTCGACGGGCTGGTCAACAATGCCGGCATCGTCGATCACGCCGCCCGGGTCACCGATCTGACCCATGCGCGGCTGAGACGCATGTTCGATGTCAACGTGATCGGCGCCATTCTGGTCGCCAAAGAGGCGGTGCTGCGGATGCAGGCCCATGGCCAGGGCGGCGCCATCGTCAATCTCTCTTCCGCCGCCGCCCGGCTGGGCTCGGCCAATCAATATGTCGACTATGCCGCCAGCAAGGCCGCCATCGACATCTTTACCAAGGGCCTCGCCGACGAGGTCGCCGCAGAGGGTATTCGCGTGAACGCCCTGCGCCCCGGCCTGATCGAGACCGCCATCCACGCCAAGGGCGGCGAGCCGGACCGGGCACAACGACTGGCTCCGGGCGTGCCGATGCGGCGCACCGGCACCGCGACCGAGGCGGCCGAGGCGGTGCTTTTCCTGCTGTCGGATGCGGCGTCTTATGTCACTGGCACCACGCTGGATGTCAGCGGCGGAAGGTGACCCAGCGATGACCGAACCGCTCCGTTATGTCCGCCACGCCCGCAGCCCGCGCAATCTGGCCCTGCTGGCGGCGATCTGGGCGGGGCTGGTTGCGGCGGTGGTGCTGTTTGATGCCGCCTGGTGGCTGATCGCGCTTTTCGCCCTGCCGACACTGCCGCTCCTGTTCGAGATCCTGAGCGACCGCCGCGCGGGGCTCGATCTGGACGCCACCCGGCTCAGCTGGTTTTCCGGCCGGCTCGACGGCGCCGTCGCGCTGGACGAGATCGCCCAGGTCCGGCTCGACACCCGCTGGGATTTCACCGTCCGCGCCACATTGTACCTGCATTCGGGCAAACAGGTGCGCCTGCCCCAGGAATGCCTGCCGCCGCATCGCCGGTTCGAGGAAATCCTGACCGCGCGCGGACTGGTCGTTGTTCGGCATCATTTCGCCGGTCGTTAGCGGATTGATGCCGGTGCAGGCCCAATCGCCCAGGCTTGCCGCAAAACCTGTCCCGAAACACCCTGCCGCGGCCTTCTTTGTGCCGCAAATCAGCGTCAGCTTGAGACCAATTCGACACCAAACAGGCCAAGCGTTAACCAGTATGCTGAAACACTCCCGCACCTTGCTGAGTTCCTTGCCTGACCTGACCGCGCGGCTTTTCGGTCGCGCGGTCGATTTGTCAGCACAGAAACAGCCGCGCAGCCCCGTCCGGCTTGAAGATTTCCTCTCCATTCCGGTGGCCGAACATGGCCGCGACGAAGCCGATTGCGCCCGGCTGCGGGCACATGGCCAGTTTCTGGCCCGCCAGGAACGCTGGCAGGATCTCTCGGATGCGATCCGGGCCGCCGATGCCACCCGCGAGACCACCGAGGGCGGCACGCCGGTCGCCGATCTGCTGGCCTTTGGCGCGCGCTCGGATGTGGTGCTGGCGGTAGAGGAGGCCCTGCAAGACAGCCACCGCACCGACCAGGCGCCGCTGATCGACGGCATCCGGGCGCTGGAGTTCGTGCGTCAGGACCATCCCGACGACCCCTATATCGCACTGATCGTCGCGCTGACCCATATCGACCTGGCCTGGGCCTGGCGCGGCACCGGCTGGGATACCATCGTGCCCCGGCTGAACCGCGAGAAATGCGCCGCCCATTTCGACCGTGCCATCGAGATCCTGTCGCCCTGGTGCGGCGTCAAGATGGACAGCCCGATACTGCAGGCGGCCTGTTGCGCGCTGCTCGCCGGGCGCCGGACGTCGCAGCGCAGGGTCGCCGATTGTTACGAGGCGCTGATCGACCTCGATCGGCATAACTCCCGCCACATGCGCGCGCTGGGCAACCACCTGCTGCCGCGCTGGTTCGGTTCCTACGCGGAACTGGAGCTGGAGGCCCGCCGCACCGCCGCGCGAACGCAGGATATCTGGGGGGCCGGAGGCTATACCTGGGTCTACCTGGACGCCATCGCCCAGGACGAAGAGGCCTGTGCCCGTGTCGATGTCGACTTCTTCATCGACGGGCTGCGCGACATCGCCCGCGCCCGCCCCGAACAGGAAACGATCAACCTGCTGGCGGCCTATTGCACGGTGACGCTGCGCGGCAATATCGGCCTGCATGAAGAGGCCGACCTGAACCGCATGCAGATCTGCGATGCCGCCGACTGGCTGATCCGCGACCATCTGACCGAAGTGCATCCGATGATCTGGGCGCATGCCTCGGAAGGGTTCGACAACAATATGCGCGTCAGCTCTCCCAGCCGCTTTGCCGCGCGCGGGCGGGCGGATGCCTTGCAGATCATCGCCAGCCTGTTTCGCGACGAGATCCGCAACGGCAACCGGGTCGTGTTCACCCCCGAGGGCCCGCAACTGCACGGCGCCTGACCTCACAGGCTGTGGGTGACATCGTCAAAGCGCGGGCACCAGCCCAGCGCGCGCAGCCGGGGCGCGGCCAGCCTTTGATCCAGCATTGGCCCAACCGCGCTATCACCGTAGCGCGCCAAGGCCTCGGCCCGGTCGAGCACCCGGATCGGCACGTCCGGGCCCGCCACGGAGCGTGCGATCTCGCCCACCGGGCGGCCCGGTTCGGCGGTGGCCAGGAAATGGCCGCCCTGCCCCTGCATCCCCGCCAGCAGCAGATAGGCCTGTGCCAGATCATCGGCATGCACCAGCGGCCAGCGGATCGCCGGGTCTCCCAGGATCTCGACCTCGGGCACACGGAACCGTTCCAGCATGCCACCCCCGTCGCTGTCATAGACCGCGCCGGGGTGCAGCACCGCCAGATCGGTGGCATCGCTGGCCTCTAGCATCGCAACGGTGCCGAGCATCCAAGCCCAGGGGGTGGCGGGATCAAAGGGCGCGCTCTCATCCCTGATCTGCCCGCAAGTATCGCCGTAAAGCCATATGCCGCCAGTATAAATCAGACGTGGACGGCGCCCGGCCCGGCGCGCTGCCCTCACCAATGCCTCCATCGCGGCGCGATCGACGTCGCCCATATCCGGGCCGAACGTGGCCGCGGCATGGATCACCGCATCCGCCGCAACCGCCTCTGCCACCCAACCCCCGGGCAACCGCAGGTCGCCGCGACAGACCTGCCCGCCGTCGCCGCTGACCTGCTCCGCCGCACGGTCGGACCGGGCCAGTCCCGCGACCTGATGCCCCGCCGCCACGCCAGCGCGCAGCACCGCGCCCCCGACCAGCCCGCTGGCCCCTGTTACAAACAGCTTCATTCTCATGCCTCCTATCCGGATTCGGTCCAACCTGCCGCCTCAACCATGATTGAGATCAAGCCCCTTTCCCCTTGCCCCCTTGCCCAACGCCGCGCGCGGGCCTAGAAGGCGGTTTGAACCAAGCGGACAAGAGGCACACCCATGCTGGACCTGACCTTCGAGACCCCCAAACCCAAGACCATCGCCGGTGCCAAGCACGACTGGGAACTGGTGATCGGCATGGAGGTGCACGCTCAGGTCGCGTCACAGGCGAAACTGTTCTCGGGCGCCTCGACCGCCTTTGGCGCCGAGCCCAATTCCAACGTCTCTTTTGTGGATGCGGCGATGCCGGGCATGCTGCCTGTCATCAACGAGTTCTGCGTCGAACAGGCGGTGCGCACCGGGCTGGGGCTGAAGGCCGAGATCAACCTGAAATCGGCCTTTGACCGCAAGAACTATTTCTATCCCGACCTGCCGCAGGGATACCAGATTTCCCAGCTTTATCATCCCATTGTCGGCGAAGGCGAAGTGCTGGTCGAAATGGGTGACGGCACCGCGCGCCGGGTCCGGATCGAACGGATCCACATGGAGCAGGACGCGGGCAAGTCGATCCATGACATGGATCCGAACATGTCCTTTGTCGACCTCAACCGCACCGGCGTCTGCCTGATGGAGATCGTCAGCCGCCCCGATATCCGCGGCCCCGAAGAGGCCGCCGCCTATATCGCCAAGCTGCGCCAGATCCTGCGCTATCTGGGCACCTGTGACGGCAACATGCAGAACGGCAACCTGCGGGCCGATGTGAACGTGTCGATCTGCCGTCCGGGCGCCTATGAGAAGTATCAGGAAACACAGGACTTTTCGCATCTGGGCACGCGCTGCGAGATCAAGAACATGAACTCGATGCGGTTCATCCAGGCGGCCATCGAATACGAGGCGCGCCGCCAGATCGCCATTGTCGAAGCGGGCGGCGAGGTGGATCAGGAAACCCGGCTGTACGACCCGGACAAGAACGAGACCCGCTCGATGCGGTCCAAGGAAGAGGCGCATGATTACCGCTACTTCCCCGACCCCGACCTGCTGCCGCTCGAGATCGAGCAGGCCTGGGTCGATGACATTGCGGCCAGCCTGCCGGAACTGCCGGACGACAAGAAAGCGCGCTTTATCAAAGAGTTCGGCCTGACAGACTATGACGCTTCGGTACTGACCGCCGAGGTGGAATCGGCGCGTTACTTCGAAGAGGTGGCACAGGGGCGCAACGGCAAGCTGGCGGCCAACTGGGTCATCAACGAGCTGTTCGGACGGCTGAAGAAGGAAGACCACGACATCACCGACAGCCCGGTCAGCCCAAGCCAGCTGGGCGGCATCATCGACCTGATCGCGTCGGATGCAATCTCGGGCAAGATCGCCAAGGACCTGTTCGAGATCGTCTATACCGAAGGCGGCGATCCTGCTGAAATCGTCGAGGCGCGCGGCATGAAGCAGGTGACCGACACGGGCGCCATCGAGGCCGCACTGGACGAAATCATCGCCGCCAACCCGGCGCAGGTGGAAAAGGCCAAGGTGAACCCGAAACTGGCAGGCTGGTTCGTGGGTCAGGTGATGAAGGCCACCGGCGGCAAGGCCAATCCGGGCGTCGTCAACCAGATGGTTTCAAAGAAACTGAATGGCTGACACACCCCGCGCGGTAGCATGATCCAGAGGATCGTGCGAGAGCGCGCCAAGGCGGTCAACGATCTGGTCAGCAGGAAACTGTCTGACTGTATCATCAGACCGTCGAAGCGCACGAGGCGCGGAGCGAACCGCGTTCCGGCACCAATTGCAATGGAACGCGAACACTCGGAAACACGGGCCAGAGCGCGTTGAACGCCGCCTTTGAGCCGTCTCGGGTAGGGGCCGGCGAGACATCGCTCTGCCCGTCCGCCGCCTCTGGCCTTTTTGCATCCGCCTGGAGTAGTCTGCGCCCGATCCAAAGAGGCTCTGAGCATGATCCGCTACGAATACAAGGTTGTCCCCGCCCCCGAAAAGGGCATCAAGGCCAAGGGCGTCAAGACCGCGCCGGCGCGGTTCGCGCTGTCGGTGGAGCAGGCGCTGAACCAGCTGGCCGCCGAGGGCTGGGAATATCAGCGGGCCGAACTGCTGCCCAGCGAGGAACGCTCGGGCCTGACCGGGTCGACCACCAACTGGCGCAACCTGCTGGTGTTCCGCCGTCCGCTGCCCGCCGGCCCCGAAGTGCTGCCCGAAACAGAGGCAAAGGCAGAGGTGGAGGCGCCGGCCCCCGCGAGTGACAGCGCCGATACCCCGCCGCTGGCCCGCCCGGTCCCCGGCCCGGCCGAGGCCGATCGCCGCGCCCCAGCACCCATCGCGGCCCCGGTCAACGACCCGCCGATGCATGGCGCCAAACCCGCAGACACGCCCAGCGCCGAGCCTGAACCCGATCGTGAGGCCAAACTCGACAGGGACTAGGTGCCGATATCGAGCGCCAGCGCATGGATGCGCGGCACGATATCGCCCAGCGCCGCATGTACCGCGCGGTGCCGCGCCACCCGGCTTTGCCCGGCAAAGGCGGCGGCGCGGATGCGGATGTTGAAATGGCTCTGCCCGCCCTCGCGAAACCCGGCATGGCCGCGGTGGCTTTCGCTGTCGTCGACCACCTCCAATTCGGTCGGCGCAAATGCCGCCTGCAACCTTGCGCGCATTTCCTCTGCGATCGTCATGCCTGTCTGCCCTCTCGTTGCCGCGCAATCTGCGCTCTTTTCCGCGCGGAGGCGATTTTCTTGCCGCCGCCCTCTTCTATCTGGCGTGACTTAGACTAAACTCCTGCCTCCGAGTCGAGAAGCCGCAACCGAAAGGGCCCGTCATGAGCAAATCAGATCCGTTCGGATTCGATATGTCCGTCTCTTCCGCCAAGAAGAAGAACCCGCGCGGGCGCCGGGGCATGTCGGGCGCCTCTGAAACATCGGTCCGGGTCTGCGAACACGAGGGCTGCACCGAGGCGGGCAAGTTCCGCGCGCCCAAGGCGCCCGATGTGCTGGACGACTATTTCTGGTTCTGCCAGCAGCATGTGCGCGAATATAACCAGAAATGGAACTTCTTCGACGGCACCACCGAGGCCGAGATGAACGCCCAGATGTCCAAGGACAAGGTGTGGGAGCGCAAGACACGTCCCATGACCGACCCCGAGGCACGCGCATGGGCACGGCTGGGCATCGAGGATCCGCATCAGGTGCTTGGCGCCAACGCCACCCAGAATCCGGGCCGCGCCAATACCGGCCGCCGCCTGCCGCCCACCGAGCGCCGCGCCATCGAGATTCTCGAGGCAAAGGACAGCTGGACCAAGGCCGAGGTGCGCGCCGCTTACAAGAAACTGATCAAGGTGCTGCATCCCGACATGAATGGCGGCGACCGCAGCCAGGAAGAACAGCTGCAAGAGGTGGTCTGGGCCTGGGACCAGATCAAGGACAGCCGCAACTTCAAGTAATCGCAGATTGCGGCGCGCGGGGCTGGCCCCGCCGCCCAGGCCCCGAGCGCGCACCTGCAAGGCGCGCTTCGCTGCCCGTCAGGCAGCGCAGGCGGGTTCGCGAGGCATCCCGTCCGGTTCTGCTGCGCAATTCGGGGAACAGCACCAGCAATTCCTCGACATCGCTGCGCCGCAACGCAAGGAAGGCAATGTCACCGAGAAAAATGCTCTCGGACAGCAGCCCATGGGCGCGCAGCAGCAAATGGCGCTCGAAGGCCAGATGATAATAGGTCACCGCCCGGTTGGGACGGCATTGGCGAATGGTGTCGTCATTGGTCAGGTGGATGGCGGCGGCAAAGACCTGCGCCTCGCCGAAAAACAGCTCGGCCCGCCAACCCTGCAAGACGATCCGGTGTTGCGGCGACACCCAGAGAGTCCGGTGTGGACAGCTCGGCCCCAGCGCGTCGCGCCGGATGCGGACGGGCCTCAGATGGGGATTGGCCCCAAGGTCCGCGATGCTCAGGGTACGTTTCCCGATCCAGAGGATCGGCTGCGGTGGTCCATCCTCGACCGGCACCAGATCACCCACCGCCAGCGTCTCGACCGGGCGTGGCCCCTCTACCGTATCGATCAGACTGCCCGCGACGAAACAGGGCACCACGCCCGCAGGAAGGTTGACGGTGACGTTGAGCGACCCGTTGTTGCCGGCGCCCGGGCCACTGCTGGCCGAGATGGTCAGCGACAGCGCGGTGCCCGGCGGCACGATCACACCCGGCATCAGGGTGACGGTCAGCAGGCCGCTGCCCGAGATCGTCACCGAATAGTCCGCCGGTGTCAGCGCCCCATCCCCGGTCACCACAACCGACCAGGCCGCCGGTTTCGACGCCGTATACAACTGGGTGATGGTCTCGGTCGCGGGCGGGACGTTGATTACCGGCGGGCCGAAAATGTTCAGCGCCATCTGGCCTTCCTCGCGGGGCACGAAAGTTACCCATACCTTAACGCCAATCCGCGTCAGACAGAAACTTATAATGAACAGGCACCGCCCTGCCATCCGATTGCGGCGGAAAACCGCTGTGCCGGGCCGCTCTGGCGCGCCAGACAAACTGTTACAATCGCGCGATATTCTTGCCGAGATGATACGCGGGCGCCCCGCCCGCAGACAAACAACAGCCAAGACCGCCTTTCAATGGATATTCTGCCTCTCCTCGCCCCGTTTGCCCTGGCCCTTTCCCTGTTCTCGGCGCTTCTGCTGGGCGGATACCTGGCCCTCAATCTCTGGCGTCCTGCGCTCGCTCTCTGGCCCAGCGCCAGCGGCTGGCGGCACCATCTGGCCTTTGGCCTGTTCCGGCTGTTCTGCGGCGCCACCATCGTGTTTGCCCTGAGCGAGGCGGCCGTCAACGGCTGGGGCCACTGGCTGCGCTTTGCCCTCGGAGTGCCGGTGATGCTGGCCGCCTTCGCCATCACGCTGTGGGGATACCGGTTTCTTGGTCTCGACAACACCTATTGCAACAGCGGCGGGCTGGTCACCGGCGGCATCTATGCCTGGTCGCGCAACCCGCAATACGTGACCTCGGTCATGGCCACGCTGGGCCTGGCGATCGCGGCGGGCTCGGTTCTGACCGCTCTGTTGGCGGGCTTGCTCTTCCTGCTCTATTTCCTGTTCATCCTGAACGAGGAACGCTGGCTGCTCGCCGGTTACGGCGCCGCCTTTCGCGACTATATGCGCGCGACACCCCGTTTCGTCGACACCCGCAGCCTGATGCGGATGCGCGCGGCGCTGCTCGGCTGACGGACCCCCCGCTTTCGTGACGGCAAAAAGCGCCCACGCGGCGCTTTTCGCCTTTTCCTTGCGGCTGGGGGCGATATGGTGCACCCCGACAAGATTGGCCCGCCCCGATCGGCGCGGGAAGGCGATAAGGACGATTGGTATGGCTGACGGAACGATCCCGATGAACGCAAAACCCACCGAGGAGATTTCCGTCCGCGAAGTCTTTGGCATCGACACGCCCATGCTGGTCAAGGGCTTTGCCGAGCGCAGCGACCGGGTGCCCGAAATCGACCAGACCTACAAGTTCGATCCCGACACCACGCTGGCGATTCTGGCCGGGTTCAGCCACAACCGCCGTGTCATGGTGCAGGGCTATCACGGCACCGGAAAATCGACCCATATCGAACAGGTCGCCGCGCGGTTGAACTGGCCCTGCGTGCGCGTCAACCTGGACAGCCATATCAGCCGGATCGACCTGATCGGCAAGGACGCCATCAAGCTGCGCGACGGCAAACAGGTGACCGAGTTCCACGAGGGCATCCTGCCCTGGGCGCTGCGCAACCCCGTTGCCATCGTGTTCGACGAATACGATGCGGGCCGCGCCGACGTGATGTTCGTGATCCAGCGGGTGCTGGAACATGACGGCAAGCTGACCCTGCTGGACCAGAACGAGATCATCACGCCGAACCCCTGTTTCCGCCTGTTCGCCACCGCCAACACGGTGGGTCTGGGCGACACCACTGGCCTCTATCACGGCACCCAGCAGATCAACCAGGCCCAGATGGACCGCTGGTCGCTGGTGGCGACGCTGAACTATCTCAGCCATGACGCCGAGACGATGATCGTGCTGTCCAAGGCGCCCCATTACAACACCGAGAAGGGCCGCAAGCAGGTCAGCCAGATGGTGACCGTGGCCGACCTGACCCGGACTGCGTTCATGAACGGGGATCTTTCGACCGTGATGTCGCCCCGGACCGTGATCAACTGGGCGCAGAATGCCGAGATCTTCCGTGATGTGGGCTATGCCTTCCGGCTGACCTTCCTCAACAAATGCGACGAGCTGGAGCGCCAGACGGTGGCCGAGTTCTATCAGCGCTGCTTCGACGAGGAACTGCCCGAAAGCGCGGCCAGCACGAGCCTGGGGTGATCCGGGCGGCACTGGTCGCGGCGGTGGTCCTGGGCGGCTGCACGCCCTTGCCACCAACGGCGGTGGCCTACGTACCAACCCGGGCAAACGCGGTCTGCGCGATCACCGAGGTTGTTGATGGCGACACGCTGCGCCTGTCCTGTACCGAAGGGCGCGGCGGCACCGTCCGGCTGGTGGGCTTTGACACGCCCGAAACCTACCGCCCCGGCTGCGCCGCCGAAAAGGCGCGCGGCGAGATGGCCAAACGGTTTCTGGAGGCGCACTTGCGGCAAGCCCGGGTGATCCGGCCGGATTACCAGGGCAAGGACAAGTACAAGCGGCTGTTGGTGCGGTTTGAGGTGGATGGCACTAATCTGGCCAAGACCATGGTCGATGCCAGACTGGCCGTACCCTATGCGGGCGGCAAACGGATTGACTGGTGCAGGAAACTGGCCGCCTGAGGCCCCTCCTCCAGCCCTGCCGGGCTGTCCTCGGGAGGGAGAGGACAGACAGCAATGCCTCTGGCCATCCATTTGGGTTGGCCCTAGGCTGACAGAGACGAAGAAGGCGAACCGAGAGCCATGAGCAAACCGACCGACAACCCCGCCGATCCGTTCAAGAAGGCGCTGGCCGAGGCGACCAAGGTGATGGCCGACGACCCGGACCTGTCGGTCAGCTATACGGTCGATCCCTCGGGCGTCAGCGGCGATGCGATGCGCCTGCCCCAGGTCAGCCGCCGGATGACCCGCGACGAGGTGTTGCTGGCGCGGGGCACGGCGGATGCGCTGGCGCTCTATCGGCGCTATCACGACGACGCGACCCACAGCCGCTATGCCCCGCCGGGCGACATGGCGCGCGACCTCTACGAGGCGATGGAGACCGCCCGATGCGAGGCGATGGGCGCCCGCGACATGCCCGGCACCGCATCGAACATCGACGTCAAGATCACGCATGAGGCGCTGCGGCGCGGCTATGACCAGTGCAAGCAGCCTTCGGAGGCACCGCTGCCGGTGGCTGCGGGCTATCTGGTGCGCCACCTGGCCACCGGGCGCGACCTGCCCGCGGCGGCCGCCAATGTGATGAACCTGTGGCGCGGCTTCATTGAGGAACAGGCCGGCGGCACGCTCGAGAACCTGAGCGATATCCTGTCCAATCAGGCCGAATTCGCCAAATTTGCCCGCCAGGTGATCAAGGACCTCGGCTATGGCGACCAACTGGGCGACGACCCGGACGAGATGGACGAGGATCAGGAGGATCAGGCCGAGGACGACGCCGACGAGCAGCCCGATCCCGACAGCACCGGCCAGGATGATCAGGACGATCAGGACGCCGACGCCGATCCCGAGCAGAGCCAGGAACAGCAGCAGGACGAAAGCCAGGCCCAGGTCTCGATGGACGAACTGGCCGACGAGGAGCTGGCCGAAGAGACAGAGATGCCCGATGGCGAGGCGCCGCTGGAACCGCCGCCGCCGCCGCCCGCCTCCGAGGCCGATCCGAACTACAAGGTCTATCTGGATACCCATGACGAGGAGATCGCCGCCGAGGAGCTGGCCGAACCCGCCGAGCTGGAACGGCTGCGCGCCTATCTCGATCAGCAGCTCGAGCCGCTGAAAGGCGCGGTGAGCCGCCTTGCCAACAAGCTGCAACGCCGCCTTCAGGCGCAGCAGAACCGCAGCTGGGAATTCGACCGCGAAGAAGGCATTCTGGACGCCGGACGGCTGGCGCGGGTTGTCGCCAACCCGACCACGCCGCTGTCGTTCAAGGTGGAGAAGGATACCGAATTCCGCGACACGGTGGTGACGCTGCTGCTCGACAACTCGGGCTCGATGCGGGGCCGCCCGATCTCGATCGCGGCGATCTGCGCCGATGTGCTGGCGCGCACCCTGGAGCGCTGCAACGTCAAGGTCGAGATTCTGGGCTTTACCACCCGCGCCTGGAAGGGCGGGCTGGCGCGCGAGGCCTGGTTGAACGAGGGTCGCCCGCAGCAGCCCGGCCGCCTGAACGACCTGCGCCACATCATCTACAAGGCCGCCGACGCGCCGATGCGGCGCACACGGCAGAACCTGGGCCTGATGATGAAAGAGGGGCTCTTGAAGGAAAACATCGACGGCGAGGCGCTGGAATGGGCGCATCGCCGGATGCTGGGGCGCCGCGAGCAGCGCAAGATCCTGATGGTGATCTCGGACGGGGCGCCGGTGGACGATTCCACGCTCAGTGTGAACCCCGCCAATTATCTGGAAAAACACCTGCGTGACGTGATCGCCATGGTCGAACGGCGCAAGCAGGTGGAACTGCTGGCCATCGGCATCGGCCATGACGTGACCCGCTATTACCAGCGCGCGGTTACGATTACCGATGTCGAGCAGCTGGCGGGCGCCATGACCGAACAACTGGCCGCCCTGTTCGACAGCGACCCGCGCGCGCGGGCACGGGTGATGGGGATGAAACGCGCCAGCTGACCCCCGGCGGTGGCGTGTGCCGCTATTGCGGGCGCCTCCGGCGGGAGTATTTGTGACCAGAAAGAAGCAGGGGGATTAGCCCCTTCATTCCGCGAGAATACCCCAGAGGCGCCTGACGACTGGCGCTGCCGGTGGGCTTGCGTGCGCTGGGTCCAACTGTGGACAATCCGGTCACTCTTCCAGCATCTCCTTGAAGGGTTTGTATTCGGCACCGTAGCAATGAGACAAAAGACCGGTCACGTTGCGCGTTCGCAGCACGGTCTTGCCATCACTGCTGAGCGTGACCTCCCAATAGTCGCGGCCGATATAGGTGCCTCGGGCATTGCGGGCATCCGATGTGGCGCAGAGCCTGATGGTTTCACCATCCTTGATCAGCCGCGAGACCCGCGCCTGTCCGGGATTTGCCGGGTTCGCCAGTTTCTCGCTGATCGCATCGGCAGCGTTGCGGCGGGCGGTTTCGGGTGTCGGCGGTTCCTCTTCCTGCGCGGCCAGCGGCAGGGCGAGGCACATAGAGACGAAAAGGGCGGCAAGACGGATCATGGCCGCATGATAGGCCAAGTCGCGTGCTTCTCAAGAGCGTCGCGCAGGTGCTGGACATTTCCGGCCCCACGCCGCACCTTTCGCGCCGAAACATGAAGGAGGCCGCAGCATGTATCAGTCGTTCGAGGTGACCGCCCGCCCGGAACAGGGGCCGCCGCGGCTGGAGCAGCTGCGCGCGCAGATGCGGGCCGAGGGGTTGAGCGGCTTTCTGGTGCCGCGCGCGGACGCCCATCAGGGCGAATATGTCGCCGCCCATGACGAGCGGCTGGCCTGGCTGACCGGTTTCACCGGCTCGGCCGGGTTCTGCGCGGTGCTCATGGATGTGGCGGGCGTGTTCATCGACGGTCGCTATCGCACCCAGGTCAAGGCGCAGGTTGCCGATGTCTATACGCCCGTCCCCTGGCCCGATGTGACCCTGACCGCCTGGCTAAAGGAGCAATTGCCACAGGGCGGGCGCGTTGGGTTCGATCCCTGGCTGCATGCGGCCGGGCAGATCCGCACTGCCACGGGTGAGTTGAAGGGCAGCGGGATCGAGCTGGTGCCTTGCGACAATCTGGTGGACCGGATCTGGCAGGACCAGCCACCGCCGCCGATGGAAGCCGTCAAGGCGCATCCAATGGAGTTCGCAGGTGAAAGCGCCCCTGACAAGGCCGCCCGGCTGGCCGAGGACCTGCGCAAGGCGGGGCAACAGGCTGCGGTGATCACTCTGCCCGATTCCATCATGTGGCTCTTGAACATTCGCGGCGCGGATATTCCGCGCAACCCGGTGGCGCATGGCTTTGCCATTCTGCACGCTGACGGGCGGGTCGATCTGTTCATGGCAGCGCAGAAGCTGACCGGGCTGGGCGACCATCTGGACGCAAGCGTGACGCAGCACGAACCCGATGGGTTCCTCGACGCGGTGGCGGCCTTGACTGGGCCGGTTCGGGTGGACCTGAACACGCTGCCCCAGATCGTTGCCGACCGGCTGGGCGACCGGATGAGCGACGGGGGCGATCCCTGCGCCCTGCCGAAAGCCCGCAAGAACGCCGCCGAGATCGCGGGCGCCGCCGAGGCGCATCTGCGCGACGGGGCGGCGATGGTGGAACTCTTGGCCTGGCTCGACGCGCAGGCGCCGGGCAGCCTGACCGAAACCCAGGTGGTCACCCGGCTGGAACAGTGCCGCCGTCGTGACAACGGCCTGCAGGAGATCAGCTTCGAGACCATCTCGGGCACCGGCCCAAATGGCGCGATCATGCATTACCGCGTCACCGAAGAGACCGACAGCCGTCTGGAGAACGGGCATCTCTTGGTGCTGGACAGCGGCGGTCAGTATCTGGACGGCACCACCGACGTCACCCGCACCATCGCCATTGGCGCGGTGGGGGACGAGGAAAAGGCCTGTTTCACCCGGGTGCTGAAGGGCATGATCGCCATGTCGATGCTGCGCTGGCCGGTGGGGTTGGCGGGGCGCGACATCGAATGCGTTGCGCGCCTGCCGCTGTGGCTGGCCGGGCAGGATTTCAACCATGGTGTCGGCCATGGAGTCGGCGCCTATCTCAGCGTTCACGAGGGGCCGCAGCGGCTGGCCCGCACCAGCCATGTGCCGCTGGAACCGGGCATGATCCTGTCCAACGAACCGGGATACTATCGCGAAGGCGCATTCGGCATCCGGATCGAAAACCTGGTGGTGGTGCAAGAGGCCGCCCCCCTGCCCGGCGGCGACGGCGAACGCGCGATGCTGGATTGGCGCACGCTGACCTATGTGCCGATCGACCGGCGGCTGATCGTCGCGGATATGCTGACGGCAGAGGAACGGCGCTGGCTGAACGCCTATCATGCCGACGTTGCGGCAAAGATCGGCCCACGACTGGGCGCCGAGACGCGGATGTGGTTGGATGCCGCAACCGCGCCTCTTTGACACGCGGCTGTTACACCGGCGGGGAACACTTGCCGCCGGAACGAAGAATTCGACATACGAGACATGGGGAAGGAACGGAAAACATGAGCGATCACATCACCATCCGCAAGGCGCCGGGCAAATGGAGCGTCCGCTCGGGCGGCGCCATCCTGGGCGAAAGCAGCGACGCGCTGGAGCTGAGCGAGGGCGATCTGCCGCCGGTGATCTATTTCCCGCGCGCCGATATCGCCATGGCCTTCCTGGACCGCAGCGACAAGACCACCCATTGCCCGCACAAGGGTGACGCCAGCTATTATTCAATCGTCAACCGCTCGTCGGTGACCAAGGATGCGGTCTGGAGCTATGAGGACCCGCTGCCCGCGATGGAGCGGATCAAGGGCTATCTGGCCTTTGTACTGAGCGACAGCGTCAAGGTGGAACAGATCTGAACGAATGGAAACGCCGTGCAGGAACATTCTCCTGCACGGCGTCATGCGTTTTTGAGGTGTAGTCCCCTTAGCCCGCCTGGCGTTCGAGCCCCTGCGGAACCACCTCATAGCCTGGCTCTTCGGGCTCGTCGTCCACCATCTCGGGCGGGAAGCCCGGCGCGGTGATGTCAAGCCCGGTCGCCTCTTCCAGACGGCGGATGATGTCGTCGGACTGGGCCCGCATGCCATAGCGGGCGATCCCGTCCTCGAAAATGCTGATCATGAGCGGCGAGATTTCCAGCGGCACTCCGGTGCGCTCGGCAATCGACTGGAACAGGCCGATATCCTTTTTCACCAGGTCCATGGTAAAGTTGATGTCGCGGCTGCCGTTCAGAATCACCTGGCTTTCGGTCTCGTGCACGAAAGAGGTGCCCGAGCTGATCTTGATTGCCTCGTAAGTGGTGTTCAGATCCATGCCAGCGGCCTTCATCGTCACCAGCGCCTCGCAGCAGGTCAGCAGGTTGGCGGTGGCCAGATAGTTGGTCATCACCTTCAGCACCGAGGCGCTGCCCAGCGGGCCGGTATGCAGGATCCGCCGCCCCATCACGGTCAGGAAGGGCAGGATGCGCTCGAACGTGGCCCGGTCGCAGCCCGCGAAGATCGAGATATTGCCGGTATCGGCCCGGTGACAGCCGCCCGAGACCGGACAGTCGACAGCGGCACCGCCGCGCGCAATCACCTGTTCGCCCAGCCGCTTGACCTCGGCTTCGTCGGTGGTGGACATTTCCATCCAGATCTTGCCGGGTCCGACCTCGGGCAGCATCTCCGCCATCACCGCGGCACTGGCCGCCGGCGAGGGCAGACAGGTGATCACCGCGTCGCAATCGCGCATCATCTGCGCAGGCCCTTCGGCCGCCTTGGCGCCGCGCGAGACGAAACCCGCCACCAGATCGGGGTTGAGATCATGCACCGTCAGATCGATGCCATTGCGCAGAAGCGAGCCCGAGAGCTTGCCGCCCACATTGCCCAATCCGATAAAGCCTACTTTCATTCCATCCTCCCTTGCCGGACCTGCCGGAACCTGTGTTCGCGCGCAGTATGAAAGCTGGATTTAACCAAGAGAAACGAATAAAAACTATCAAGATGCCATGGATTTTTTGGTGATATATGTCAAACCAGCGCAACCGACAAAATTTCCCCGGAAATTTTGCCCCAGAAAATTTGAATTTTCTGGCCCCCGCCCAGGTCAACGGCCCGGAGCCTTGCTGAGATGGCCCGCCTGCCCAACCCGGTCTGGCTGCGGACGTTCGAAGCCGCCGCGCGCCATCTGAACTTCACCGAGGCCGCGCGCGAGCTGGGGCTGACCCAGACCGCCGTATCGCTGCATATCCGCTCGCTCGAGGCGGAACTGGGCGAGCCGCTGTTCACCCGTGCCGCGCGGCGGCTGGGCCTGACCGAGCTGGGGCGGAGCTATGCGCTCTCCGTGCGCCAGGCGCTGGCGGATGTGGCGCTGTCGACCTCCAGCCTGTTCGGCCCGGCCCGGCGCGGCATCCTGCGGCTGCGCGCGCCAATCTCCTCGGCCGCCTACTGGCTTGCCGCCACCCTGCCGGATTTTGCCGCCGACCATCCCGGCATTCCGGTGCGGCTGGTCTCGAACATCTGGGATGATGGCCCGGCAGCGGGCGGCGTGGATGTGGATATCCGGCTGGGGCGCGGCGACTGGGCGGGGTTGGTGACCGAAAAGCTCTGCGACGAGACCATTGTGCCGGTGATCCGGGCCGGGGCGCCGGAGCAGCCCCTCCCGGCGCTGCAGGCGCATCAGCTGATCCACATCCTCGGATACGAGGACAACTGGCCGCGCTGGTTCGCGGCGCAGGGCCTGCCCGCCCCGACCGGTGGCAGCCTCTATTCGGTCGATACCACCGTCGCGGCGCTGCAGCTGGTGATGGCGGGCGCCGGGCTGGCGATCGTGCTGACGCGCTTTGCCCAGGGCGCCATCGCCCAGGGCGCACCCCTGCGGCTCGCGGGTCCCCCGATTCCCTTTTCCCAGGCCCATTACCTGGTCCGCCCCGAACGTGCCGCCCCGCCCGGTGCTCCGGCGCAGCTCTATCTCGACTGGCTGCGCGCGCGGCTGGCAGCGGATGCCGCTGGGTGAACGTCAGAGGTCGCTTTTCCCCTCCCCCTCGGGGTGCACCGCCAAGCGCGCTTGACAAGGCCCCCGCCCATGCCGCATGTCCGCCCTGTTGGTGTCCGGGCAACCGGATGAAAAGGGAATGCGCCAGCGGTTCCGGGACATGATCCCGGGCAGCCGTCAAGCGCAGCCGCCCCCGCGACCGTGACCGGAGAGGGTGCCCAAGCCACTGGCCAAATGGCCGGGAAGGCGGGACATCCGCCAGAGCAGCGCTCTGACATCCGCAAGCCGGGAGACCTGCCAGCACCCGAACTGCAACCGGACGGGGTGTTTCCGGTGACGGGTCACGGTCCATAGGGGCCGGCCCGCGCATACCCCGTCCCCCATGATTGGACCCTGGGGGGATGAGAGAGATGAGCGAACACGCTCCGGTCGAGCTGTTGGTCTGCACCACCTGCCGCCGCGGATTGCCGGTCGAGGACGATGCCCAGCGCCCGGGCGCCCTGCTGCACCGCGCGCTGAGCGCGGCGGAGCTGCCCGAAGGGGTCATCCTGAAACCGGTCGAATGCCTGTCCAATTGCGATCAGGGCTGTTCCATTGTGTTGCGTGGTGGCCCGGCGCGCTGGACCTTCGTTTACGAAAACCTCAACGAAGCCGATGACGTGGCCACCATCGTCGAAGGCGTCACCAAGTATCACGCTACCGCTGACGGGCTGGTCCCCTGGCGCGAGCGTCCCGTCCATTTCCGCAAGAACTGCGCCGCGCGCATCCCCCCGATCGGAGCCTGAGCCATGAGCACCCTTGAAAAACTTCCCGTTACCGTGATCACCGGCTTTCTCGGCGCGGGCAAGACCACGCTGATCCGCCACCTGATGCAGAACCCGCAGGGCAAGCGGCTGGCCGTCGTGGTCAACGAATTCGGCGATGTGGGCGTCGATGGCGAGATCCTGAAAAGCTGCGCCATCCCGGAATGCCCGGCGGAAAACATCATGGAACTGGCCAATGGCTGCATCTGCTGCACCGTGGCCGATGATTTCATCCCTACCATCGAGGCGCTGATGGCGCTGGAGCCGCGCCCCGATCACATCCTGATCGAGACCTCGGGTCTTGCGTTGCCGAAACCGCTGCTCAAGGCGTTCGACTGGCCCGATATCCGCTCGAAGATCACTGTGGATGGTGTGATCGCGCTGGCCGATGCCGAGGCGGTGGCGGCGGGCCGCTTCGCGCCCAATGTGGCCGCGGTGGATGCTCAGCGTCTGGCGGATGACTCGATTGACCATGAAACGCCCCTGTCCGAGGTGTTCGAGGATCAGATCAGCTGCGCCGATATCATCCTGCTGACCAAGCCCGATCTGGCCGGCCCCGAGGGCGTGGCCCGCGCGCGCGAGGTGATCGCGGCCGAGGCGCCCCGCCCGCTGCCGGTGGTCGAAGTGGCCGAGGGCGCGGTGGATGTGCGTGTCATCCTGGGCCTTGGCGCCGCTGCGGAGGACGACATGGACGCGCGCCCCAGCCATCACGACGGCCATGACGACCACGAGCATGACGATTTCGAAAGCATCGTGGTGGAACTGCCCGAACAGTCCGACCCGGCCGAACTGGTCGCGCGGATCGAGCGGCTGGCCAACGAGCTGAACATCCTGCGGGTCAAGGGCTATGCCGCTGTTGCGGGCAAGCCCATGCGCCTGCTGGTGCAGGCGGTGGGCGCGCGGGTGCGTCACCAGTATGACCGCCCGTGGCAGCCGGGCGAGGAGCGCCGCTCGCGCATGGTGGTGATCGCCGAGCATCACGATATCGACCCGGCCGCGATCAATGCCATCCTGACCGGCGTTTCCGAGCCTGCGGAGTAAGCGCGCGCCATGCATGTCGTTTTCCGCGAAAGCCACGGGCTGGAAGAGACCGAGACCCCGACCGACCTGGGCCAGAGCCCGGCGGATCTGGTGGTGTTGTCGTTCTCGGACAGTGACCTGGGTGCTTTTGCGGCGGGCTGGCATCGCGGTGGCGGGGCGGTGGGCAAACTGCCCACCCTACGCCTGGCCAATCTGACGGCGCTGAAGCATCCGCTGTCGGTCGATACCTATGTCGACAATACCCTGTCGGGGGCCAAGGGCATCCTGATCCGGCTGATCGGCGGCGTGCCCTATTGGGCCTATGGGCTGCAACAGGTGCTGGCGCTGGCGCAACAAAAGGGGTTGGCGCTGGCGGTTCTGCCGGCGGATGGGCGCGAGGATACGCGGCTTGACGCCTATTCAACCCTGCCCGTCTCGACCCTTCGGCGGCTGCAACATCTCTGCGACACCGGCGGCGAGGTGGCGGCGCAGGCCGCGCTGGCGCAGATGGCGCTGGCGACCGGGCTTTATGCCGGGCCGGTGATCGGGTCCAAGATACTGCCCGAATGCGGCTTCTGGTGCCCCGAGCGCGGCGTGATCGCGCCCGAGACCGTGTTCGAGGGCAACGCCCCGCGCATTCTGGTGACCTTCTACCGCGCCTATCTGACTTCGGCCGACACGGCCTCGGTCGCGGCGCTGATCCGGGCCTTTCGCGCGCGCGGATTTCAGGCGATGGGCATGTTCGCGCCCTCGCTGAAGGCGCCCGCCGCTGCCGACTGGATCGCCGGGCAGATGCCGGGGCTGGCCCCGGCGGCCATCGTCAATGCCACCTCGTTTTCCGGCAAGGGCGCCAATGGCGCCTCGCCGCTCGACGCCGCTGGCGTGCCAGTGTTCCAGGTGGCGCTGGCCACCTCGCGCCGCAAGGCCTGGGCCGAGGCCGAACGCGGGCTATCGCCCGCCGATCTGGCCATGCATGTGGTGCTGCCCGAGGTCGACGGGCGCATCGACGCCGGGCTGATCTCGTTCAAGGAGCCGGGCAAGCGCGACCCGGCGCTGGAGTATTCCCGTTTCGCGCACCGGCCTGAACCCGACCGGATCGAGGCGGTGGTGAACCGGGTGTCGGGCTGGCTGCGGCTGGCGGCCAAACCCGTCGCTGAACGGGTGCTGGCGCTGGTTCTGTCCACCTATCCCGGCAAGGACTGGCAGATGGCCCATGCGGTTGGTCTGGACGCGCTTGCCTCGGCCGAGGCGATCCTGTGCGATTTGCAGGATGAGGGGTATGACATCGCATCCGGGCAGCCGATTACGGAAGAGCTGCAAACTGTGTCGATTTCGTGGCCAATCACGGAATACCGCAAAGCTTTGGCCAGCATTTCGCCACAATTGCACCAGGATTTGCAAAGCGCTTGGGGTGACCCCGAGAGTGATCCGGCATTTTCGCAAGGCAATTTGCAGTTTCGCGCGATCCGGCGCGGCAAGGCGCTAGTCGCCCTGCAACCGGAGCGGGGCACGCCCGAGGCGCGCGATGATGACTATCACGATCTCTCCCGCACCCCGCGCCACGGCTATGTCGCCTTCTACCTCTGGCTGCGGCAGGCGCTGGGGGCCGATGCGCTGATCCATATCGGCGCCCATGGCACGCTGGAATGGCTGCCGGGCAAGGCCGTGGCGCTGTCGGGGCAATGCTGGCCCGAGGTTCTGATTGGCGATCTGCCGGTAATCTACCCCTTTATCGTCAACGATCCGGGCGAGGCCGCGCAGGCCAAGCGCCGCATCGGCGCGGTGACGCTGGGCCATATCCCACCGGCCCTGCGCGTCAGCGGCACGCCGGACCGGATGGTGCAGCTCGAGGCGCTGCTTGACGAGTTTTCCAATGCCGACGGGCTGGACCCCAAGCGCCGCGACCGCTTGCAGGGCGATATCCGAGCCGAGGCGCAGGCGCTGGGACTGGAGGATGATCTGGGCCTTGATCGCGCCACCTCGACCGCCGAAGCGATCACCCGCATCGACCGCTTTGTCTGTGACGTGAAAGAAAGCCAGTATGGCGACGGGCTGCATGTCTATGGGCGTGTGCCCGAGGTGACCGGCCCGTTCGATCCCACCCCTTCGGCGCAGGGCGAGGCGCGCGCGCTGCTGGACGCGCTGGCGGGCAAGCGGATTGCGGCGGGGCCATCCGGCTCGCCCTATCGGGGGCGCAGCGATGTGCTGCCCACGGGGCGCAACCTTTATACCACCGATCCGCGTTCCGTGCCGACCCGCGCGGCCTATGCGCAGGGCGTGAAACTGGCCGAAGAACTGGTGCGCCGGCATTTGCAGGAAGAGGGCGATTACCCCAAGGGGCTGATTGTCGATCTCTGGGGCTCGGCCACCATGCGCACGGCGGGCGAGGAATTCGCTATGGCGCTGCATCTGTTGGGCGTGAAACCGGTGTGGGATCAGGGCTCGGAACGGGTTTCGGGGATCGAGGTGCTGCCGATCACCGATCTGGACCGGCCACGCCTCGATGTGACCTTGCGTGTTTCGGGCCTGTTCCGCGATGTGTTCCCGACGCTTTCGGCGCTGTTCGGTCAGGCGGTGCGCGCGCTCAGCGCGCGTGACGAGGCGCCCGACTGGAACCCCTATGCCGGGCACGCGCCCGCCGCGCGGGTCTATGGCCCGGCGCCGGGCAGCTACGGGCTGGGCATGGGGCACCTGCCCGAGACCTATACCGACGAGGCCCGCCAGCAGGCGGGCGAGGCCTGGCTGGCCGCCAGTTCCTTTGCGCTGGAAGGCGAGAACATCGCCCGCGACGCCGAAGGCATCCGCGCCCGGGTCGCCAATGCTGACGGGTTTGTGCATTTGCAGGATCTGGCCGAGACCGATCTGCTGCTGGCGGCTGACTATGCCACGCATGAGGCAGGCTTTGCCGCCGCCAAGCGGGTGACTGGGGGCGAGGCGCAGCTCTATCACCTCGACAACACCAATCCCGATACCCCGCGCGCCCGAACCCTGCCCGAGGAAATTGCCCGCGTGGTACGCGCCCGCGCCGCCCATCCCGGTTGGATCGCGGGGATGATGCGGCACGGGTTCCGGGGCGCGGCCGAGATCGCGGCAACGCTCGACCACATGGCCTCGTTCGCGCATCTGGCCGACAGCGTGGCGCCGCATCTGTTTGACCTCTACCACGATGCCACTTTGGGCGACGCGAAGGTTGCGGCCTTTCTGCAAGAGGCCAACCCGCAAGCCTATCAGGCCATGCTGGACCGGTTCCGCGCTCTGTACGAGGCGGGTCTGTGGCAGACCCGGCGCAACTCGATCCGGGCCGATCTGGAGGGGTTGTCATGAACACGCCCATCGTCCAGGGCTGGTGCCCCGGCGCACATCGCCCGATGATGTCGGGCGACGGGCTGGTGGTGCGGGTGCGCCCGCGTCTGGCCCGGTTGAGCGCGACGCAGGCGCTGGGTCTTTGCGCCCTGGCGGAGCGATTCGGCAATGGCACCATCGACCTGACCAACCGAGCCAACCTGCAACTGCGCGGGGTGGCAGAGGCGGATCATCAGCCGCTCTTGGCGGAACTGGCGGCGCTCGATCTCTTGGACGGTGAACCGGGGATCGAGGTGCGGCGCAATATCCTATTCTCGCCGCTCTATCGTGACGGTGACATGGCCGACCGGCTGGGATGCGAATTGACTGCGCGGCTGGGCGAATTGCCCGCGCTGCCCGCAAAGTTCGGCTTTGCCATCGACACCGGGGCGGGTCGTCTGCTGAACGCGGATTCGGCGGATATCCGGCTGGAACGGAGCCCGGACGGCCTGATCCTGCGCGCCGATGGCATGGCCACAGGGCGCGAAGTGACCGAGGGCGAGGCAATCGACCGCCTGATCGAACTGGCGCGCTGGTTTGCCGACCGATTTGACCCAGACACCCGCCGCATGGCGCGGCTGGTGCAGGCCGTGCCCTTGCCCGCGATTTGGCAGGGTGCGGAACCGGTGCCGGTTGGTGAACCCTTGACCCCCGGTGAGACAGCCCTTGGCCCGCTTTATGGCGCGGCTTTTGGTCAACTGCCCGAACCGGCGCTGGCTGCGCTGCTGCGCGACAGCGGCGCAGTCGCTTTGCGGGTTACCCCCTGGCGGTTGATCCTGCTGGAAGGCGCGCAGGCCATCCCTGCCCCCGATTTCGTCACCCGAGCGGGCGATCCGCTGTTGACCACCGATGCCTGCCCCGGCGCGCCCTTTTGCCCGCAGGCCCAGGCCGAAACCCGCGACTTGGCGCGCACCCTGGCCGGGCGCGTGAGCGGCAGCCTGCACGTCTCTGGCTGTGCCAAGGGCTGCGCTCGTATGCGTCCCGCCGATATCACGCTTGTCGGGAATGGTGGGCGATTTGACCTTGTAAAACAGGGCCGCGCGGGGGATGAGCCCTGCCAGCGCGGACTGACACCCGAAACACTGAAGACGATGGACCTGACCTGATGCCCTATGAATACGAAACCGATGGCGCGGCGATCTACAAACAGTCCTTTGCCACCATCCGGGCCGAGGCCGATCTGGCCCGTTTCGACGCGGACGAGGAGCAGGTCGCGGTCCGCATGATCCATGCCGCCGGCATGGTCGGGCTGGAAGAGTTCGTTCATTTCTCGCCCGGCTTCGTCACCGCCGCGCGGGATGCTCTGGAGGCGGGCGCGCCGATCCTGTGCGATGCGCGCATGGTGAGCGAGGGCGTGACCCGGTTCCGCCTGCCCGCCGATAACACGGTGATCTGTACCCTGCATGACGAGCGCGTGCGCCCGCTGGCCGCCGAGATGGGCAACACCCGCTCGGCCGCCGCGCTGGAACTGTGGCGCCCGCATCTGGCAGGCGCCGTGGTGGCGATCGGTAATGCGCCCACCGCCCTGTTCCACCTGCTGAACATGCTGGAAGACCCCGATTGCCCGCGCCCCGCCGCGATCATCGGCTGCCCGGTGGGCTTTGTCGGCGCGGTCGAGTCGAAAGACGCCCTGTGGGAGGCACAGCCGGTGCCCTGCTGCATCGTCAAGGGCCGCCTGGGCGGCAGCGCCATCACCGTTGCGGCGATCAACGCCATCGCGAGCCGCGCCGAATGAGCGCGGGCACAATATACGGGCTGGGCCTTGGCCCCGGCGACCCCGACCTGATGAGCGTCAAGGCCGACCGGCTGTTGCGCGGCGCCCGCCATGTGGCCTATTTCCGCAAACCCGGCCGCAGTGGCCAGGCCCGCAAGATCGTCAATGGCATGCTCTCCGAGGGCGCGGTCGAGTTTCCGATGGAATACCCGGTCACCACCGAGATCCCGGTCACCGATCCGCGTTACAACCAGCTGCTGTCCGAGTTCTACGAGGCTGCCGCCGCCCATCTGCGCACGCTGGCCGACGCCGGCGAGGATGTGGTGGTTCTGTGCGAGGGCGACCCGTTCTTCTACGGCTCGTTCATGCATCTTTATACCCGCCTGCGCGATCTGGTCCCGGTCGAGGTGATCCCCGCCATCACCGGCATGTCCGGCGCCTGGACCGCCACCGGCACCCCGATCACCTGGGGCGACGATGTGCTGACCGTGCTGCCCGGCACCCTGCCCGAGGATGTGCTGGCCGCCCGCATGGCCGAAACCGACGCGCTGGTGGTGATGAAGCTCGGTCGCAACCTCGACAAGGTGGTGCGCGCGCTCAAGACCGCCGGCCTGTTCGAACGCGCCTGGATCGTCGAATACGCGCAGATGGCCAATCAGCAGGTCTCACGCCTGTCCGAGAAATGCAGCGGCGTGACCCCCTATTTCTCGATCATCATCGTACATGGTCAGGGGCGGCGGCCATGAGCGGCTGGCTGCGGATCGTCGGCCTTGGCCCGGGCTCGGAGGCGCTGGTCACCCCCGAGGTGACGGCCGTGCTGGAAGAGGCCACCGATGTGGTGGGCTATATCCCCTACGTCGCGCGGGTGGCCGAGCGGCCCGGCCTGACGCTGCATGCCAGCGACAACCGGGTCGAGATCGACCGCTCGCGCCACGCGCTGGAGCTGGCCGCCGACGGGCACCGGGTGGTCGTGGTCTCGTCGGGCGATCCCGGCGTGTTCGCCATGGCCTCGGCAGTATTTGAAGCGGTGGAAGCTGGGCCGCGCGCATGGCGCGATCTGGACATTCAGGTGCTGCCGGGGATCACCGCCATGCTGGCTGCCGCTGCACGGGCGGGCGCGCCGCTGGGCCATGATTTCTGCTGCATCAATCTGAGCGACAACCTGAAGCCCTGGCCGCTGATCGAACGCCGGTTGCGGCTGGCCGCACAGGCGGATTTCGCGATGGCGTTCTATAATCCACGCTCGAAATCTCGGCCCGAAGGGTTTGAAAAGACACTGCAAATCCTGCGCGAGGAATGTGAACCCGAGCGGTTGATCCTGTTTGCCCGCGCGGTCTCGCGCCCTGACGAGGCCTTGCGCATCGCGCAGCTGGCAGAGGCGACACCCGAGATGGCCGATATGCAGACCGTGGTCCTGGTCGGTTCCTCCCGCACCCGTGTCATCGAAAGAGACGGTACCCCAATCGTTTACACGCCGAGGTTCACGCCGGAATGACGCAGCCAGCGCAGCACATCGGTGGGGGTGGCAAGCTCGGTCCGGGGCGGCAGAACGGGACGGTCGATCATCAGCACCGGCAGGCCCAGGTCGCGCGCCGCGTCCAGCTTGGCCCGCGCCCCGGTGCCGCCGGCGTTCTTGCTGACCACAAGCTGCGTTTTATGCTTTTGCATCAGGGCCTTGTCCCCCTCTTTTGTGAACGGACCCCGCGACACCACGACCTGCGCCTTGGGCAAGGGCAGCGGATCGCTGGGCGCATCCACAAGGCGCAAGAGATAGTCGTGCTGCGGCTGGGCGGCGAACGCCTCCAGATGCATTCGGCCCACCGCGAGAAACACGCGCTGCGGAACGCCCTCCAGCGCGGCAACAGCGGCGGCGATATCGCGGACTCGGCGCCAATTGTCCCCGGCACCGGGCTGCCAGGCGGGCCGCGTCAGCGCGGCCAGCGGCGTGCCGGTCTGTGTGCAGGCCGCACAGGCATTGACGCTCATCTGCGCGGCGAAAGGGTGCGTTGCATCAACAAGATGCGTGACATTGTTCGTGTGGATAAATTCCGCCAGACCCGCCGCACCGCCAAAGCCGCCGACACGCACCGGGATCGGCTGGTCACGCGGCGCCTCGACCCGACCCGCATAGGAATAGGTGGCGCGCAGCCCGGTTTCGGCCACGGCGCGCGCCAATGCGTTAGCTTCGGTGGTACCGCCCAGGATCAGGAGGTGGGACATGTCTGATGCTCCGTGGCTGAGCGTGATCGGCATGGGCGAGGATGGACTGGATGGCCTGCCGCCCGCAAGCCGTCAAGCCCTGGACGCGGCCGAGGTGATCATGGCGCCGCCCCGGCACCTGTCGCTGCTGCCCGAGGGGCCGCAGGAGCGCATCGCATGGCCGGTCCCGTATTCCGACGGCTTGGAGATTCTCTCCGGGCTGCGCGGGCGCCACGTGGCAGTGCTCGCCTCGGGCGATCCGTTCTGGTTTGGCGCGGGTTCGGTCATTGCCCGCCATTTTGATGCGGGCGAATGGCGCGCGTTGCCCGGAGTCTCGACCTTTTCGCTGGCAGCGGCGCGGCTGGGCTGGCCGCTGGAGAAGACCCTCACCCTGGGTCTGCATGCCGCACCGCTGACCCGGCTGCGGCCCTATCTGGCATCCGGCCTGCGCGCGCTGATCTTGCTGCGCGACGGTGCGGCGGTATCCGAACTGTCGCGCTACTTGGATCAGACCGGCTTTGCCGCCACCCGCCTGCATGTGATGGAGGCGCTGGGGGGCCCGCGCGAGCGCCTGCAAACCCTGTCGCTGGCCGAGGCGCAAGCGGGCGATTTCGCCCACCCCGTCTGTGTCGGGGTCGAAGTGGCGGGCGAAGGTCGGGCGATTCCCAAGGCAAGCGGCAGGCCCGACGCGATCTTCGAGACCGACGGGCAGATCACCAAGCGCCCGGTGCGGGCGCTGACGCTTTCGGCGCTGGCGCCGCAGCGGGGCGAGCACCTGTGGGACATCGGCGGCGGCACCGGCTCGATCGGGATCGAATGGTTGATGAGCGATTCGACGCTGCGCGCCACCACCGTCGAACCCCGCGCCGACCGCGCCGCGCGCATCCGCGCCAATGCCGACGCCCTGGGGCAAGACCACCTGCGCGTGGTCGAGGGCAGCGCGCCCGAGGTTCTGGGCAGTCTTGCGCGGCCCGATGCGGTGTTCATCGGCGGCGGTCTCAGCACGGCGCTGCTGGAATGGCTTTTTGCCGAACTGCCCGCCGGCACCCGGCTTGTCGCCAATGCGGTGACGCTGGAAAGCGAGGCGTTGCTGGCCCTCTGGCAGGCCGACAAGGGCGGCGAGCTGCTGCGGATCGAACTGGCGCAATCTGCCCCGCTGGGGCCGCGCCGGGGCTGGAAATCGGCCTATCCGGTGGTGCAGTGGAGCGTGACGCTATGATCGTCGCGGGACTGGGCTTTACCACCACGGCAGAGGCGACCAGCCTGCGCGCGGCCTATGACAAGGCCGCCGCCGGGCAGGCGGTGGCCGCGCTCGCCACCGTCGCCGACAAAGCCGGGCACCCGGCGCTGGAGGCGCTGGCCGCCGATTTGGCGCTGCCGTTACACCTGATCCCGGCCGCCGAACTTGCCGGGCAACGCACCCTCACCTGCTCACCGCAAAGCCGCGCCAGCTATGGCACCGGCAGCGTGGCCGAGGCCGCGGCGCTGGTCGCCGCCGGACCGGGCGCGCGGCTGATCACCCCCAGACAGATATCGGACGACCGGCGCGCCACCTGCGCCCTCGCCATCGGAGACAAGACATGACCGTTCATTTCATCGGCGCCGGACCCGGCGCTGCCGACCTGCTCACCCTGCGTGGCCGCGACATCATCGCCTCCTGCCCGGTCTGCCTTTATGCCGGGTCGCTGGTGCCCGAGGAGATCCTGAGCCATTGCCCCGAGGGGGCTAAGATCGTCAACACCGCGCCGATGGACCTGGATCAGATCATGGCCGAGATCGAGGCCGCGCATGAGGCAGGGCAAGATGTGGCGCGGCTGCATTCGGGCGACCTGTCGGTCTGGTCGGCCATGGGCGAGCAGATCCGGCGGCTGAAACAGATGGGGATCCCGGTCAGCGTGACGCCCGGCGTGCCGTCGTTTGCCGCCGCCGCCGCCGCGCTGGGCACCGAGCTGACCCTGCCCGGACTGGGGCAATCGGTGGTGCTGACCCGCACGCCGGGGCGGGCCTCGTCCATGCCCGAGGGCGAGAGCCTAGAGAATTTTGCCCGCACTGGTGCCACGCTGGCCATTCACCTGTCGATCGGCAATCTGGACAAGGTGATCGCCGATCTGGTGCCGCATTACGGCGCCGACTGCCCCGTCGCGGTGGTCTATCGCGCCAGCTGGCCGGACGAGCGCATCATCCGCGCCACGCTGGAAACTTTGAAAGACGCGCTGGACGAGGATATCTCTCGCACCGCGCTGATCCTGGTCGGTCCGGTGCTGAAAGGCGAGGGTTTCGACGAAAGCTGCCTTTATTCCCGGGAATACGACCGCCGTTACCGGCCGCAAAGCGCCGACAGCCCGTGGTCGAGCTGGAGCCATGGCGATGACTAACCCCCCCGGCCTGATGATCTCGGCCCCGGCCTCGGGAACCGGCAAGACCACGGTCATGCTGGGGCTGTTGCGCGCGCTGGCGGAGGACGGGCTGACCGTGCAGCCCTTCAAGAGCGGGCCCGACTATATCGACCCGGCCTTTCATTTGGCGGCGGCGGGGCGGGCCTCGTTCAACCTCGACAGCTGGGCGATGGGCGAGCGGCTGCTGGGTGCCGTTGCCGCGCAGGCAGCGGGCGCCGATATCGTGGTGGCCGAAGGGTCGATGGGCCTGTTCGACGGCGTCGCCAAGCCGGGTGAAACCGGCCACGGGTCAAGCGCCGAGACCGCGCTGCGCATGGGCTGGCCGGTGGTGCTGGTGCTGGATGTGGGCGGACAGGCGCAATCGGCGGCGGCGACCGCGCTGGGGTTCCGGATGTACAATCCCGACCTGCCCTTTGCCGGGGTGATCCTGAACCGTTGCGCCAGCCCCCGGCACGAACGGTTGACCCGGCTGGGGATGGAGCGCGCGGGCCTGCCGGTGCTGGGCGTACTGCCCCGGCGTGGCGACCTGACCCTGCCCGAGCGGCATCTGGGCCTCATTCAGGCAGTGGAGCATCCCGATCTGGAGGCGGCCATCGCGGGCTATGCCGCATTCCTGCGCGAGCATGTGGATCTGGGCGCGATCCGCGCTGCCGCCTCTTCAAGCCCTGTCGGGCTTTCCTCGGCACCGCTGCCGCCGCCCCCCGCCCAGCGCATCGCGCTGGCGCGGGATGCGGCGTTTTCCTTCACCTATCCGCATCTGCTGGAAGGCTGGCGCGCGGGCGGTGCCGAGATCCTGCCGTTTTCGCCGCTGGCCGACGAGGCGCCCGCGCCGGATGCCGATCTGGTCTGGCTGCCCGGCGGCTATCCCGAACTGCATGCCGGGCGCCTTGCGGCGGCAGAGACCTTTCTGAGCGGGTTGCGCAAACATGCCCAGACCCGGCCGGTGCATGGCGAATGCGGCGGCTACATGGCGCTTGGCGAAGCGCTGGTCGACAAGGACGGCAGCCGCCACCGGATGGCGGGGCTTCTGGGCCTCGTCACCTCGTATGAAAAGCGTAAGTTTAACCTGGGCTATCGCCGGGCCGAACTGCTGGCGCCCCTGCCCGGTTACGGCACCGGCGCCACCCTGCGCGGGCACGAGTTCCACTATTCCTCGATCCTGGAACAGCCCGACGCGCCGCTGGCGCGCGTGTTCGATGCCGAGGGCGTCGAGGGGCCGCAGACCGGATCGCGGCGCGGAAATGTCACCGGCACCTTCTTTCACCTGATCGCAGAGGCGGGATCATGAGCGGCTTTGTCTCTTTTGTCGGCTCGGGGCCGGGCGACCCGGAGCTGTTGACGCTGAAGGCGGTGGACCGGCTGGGCAAGGCCGATGCGGTGCTGTTCGACGATCTGTCGAGCGGTCCGATCCTGGCCCATGCCCGCCCCGACGCCGATCTGGTGGGGGTGGGCAAACGGGCGGGCCGCCCCTCGCCCAAACAGGACCATGTAAGCCGCCTGCTGGTGGACTATGCCCAGACCGGCGCGCATGTCGTGCGGCTGAAATCCGGCGATGGCGGCCTGTTCGGCCGGCTGGAGGAGGAACTGGTCGCCCTGCGCGCGGCCGGGATCGGCTACGAGATCATTCCCGGCATCCCCTCGGCTGTGGCTGCGGCGGCGGCAGCGGGTATCCCGCTGACCCGCAGGCTGACCGCGCGGCGGGTGCAATTTGTCACCGGACATGACATCAGCGGCAAACTGCCCCCCGACCTGAACCTGCCCGCGCTGGCCGATCCGCAGGCCACAACGGTCGTGTTCATGGGCAAGCGCACCTTTCCGCTGCTGCTGGATGCGCTCGAGGCGCATGGCCTGCCGCGCTCGACACCCGCGCTGATGGCCGAAAGTGTCTCGACCCCCGAACAGCGCCTGACCCGCGCCACCATGGGCGAACTGGCCGAGCGGCTGGCAGAGGAGGTCGGCACCGCGCCCGCCCTGATCCTGTATGGCCCGCTGGCGGAGTTTAGCGATGACTGAGCTGCTCTTGATCGGGATCGGCACCGGCAATCCCGACCACATCACCCGCGAAGGCATCGCCGCCATTCGCGCCGCCGATCTGATCCTGATCCCGCGCAAGGGGGCGGGCAAATCCGATCTGGCCGGGCTGCGCGAGCGCATCATCGCCGAGGCCACCGACACGCCGCCACAGATCGCCTATTTCGACATCCCCGCGCGCCGGGCCGAGGATGGGTATCTGAAGGGCGTCGACGACTGGCACGATGCCATCGCCCTGCGCTGGCAGGCGGCGATCGAGGAATACCCCGCCGCGGCGCGGGTGGCGCTGCTGATCTGGGGCGACCCGTCGCTCTATGACAGTTCGCTGCGAATCGCGGCGCGGCTCGACCCGCAGCCAAAGGTGCGGGTGATTCCCGGCATCACGGCGCTGCAGGCGCTGACGGCGGCGCATGGCATTCCGGTCAACGAGTTGGGTGCGCCGTTTCTGGTCACCACCGGGCGGCGCCTGCGCGACGAGGGCTGGCCCCCTGCCACCGACACCGCCTCCGTGATGCTGGACGGCGAATGCTCGTTCCAGGCGCTGGAGATGGCCGATTATCACATCTGGTGGGGCGCCTATGTGGGCATGGAGGAACAGATTCTGGTGGCCGGGCCGCTTGACAGGGTCGCAAGCCGGATCATCGAAACCCGCGCCCGCGCCCGCGCCGATCACGGCTGGATCATGGATATCTATCTTCTGAAAAAGCGCGGAAACTGACCGGAAAGGTCGCAAATGGCGATTGCACCGGGCGGGCGTTCGCGGCTAAATGAAGGGGTCTGGTCCTGCCGGAGCAATCCGGATGCTAAGAGGGAATTTGGTGCGACCGCCCGTCGGTTCAGGCCAAAGCCGCCCCCGCGACTGTAAGCGGTGAGCCTCTGTTCAACCAGCCACTCCCGGGTTCGCCCCCGGGGGGAAGGCGAACAGAGGCACTGACCCGCGAGCCAGGAGACCTGCCAGACAGGCACTGTAACACCGGCCGTCGGGTGCGGCGGCAAGGAGGAAATGACATGACGACCAAAACTCTCAAGGTATCGGCCACCGGTTCCGCAATCCTGCCGGCCCTGTTCGCCGTGATCCTGGGCCTGGGCATCGTGACCCTGGCGGGCCATGTGCAGGCATCCGCGCTGCATGACGCCGCTCACGACGTGCGCCACGCAACCGGCTTTCCCTGCCACTGAACCATGTTCAGTCGCATTCTGACCAGCGCGTTGTTCGCTGGCGCTGCAGCAGGGCTGATTGCCGCCCTGCTGCAGTTTCTGTTCGTGCAGCCCGTGTTGCTGCATGCCGAGCTGTATGAAACCGGCGAACTGGTGCATTTCGGCGCCGAGGCGGTAAGCGCCCAGCCCGACCTGCCCGGTATGTTCGCCGATCCGATGCGCGATGCGCTCACGGTCGTTTTTGCGATGCTCACCTATACCGGCTATGCGGTGGTGATGGTCGCCCTGATGTCGGTGGCCGAGGGGATGGGCCATGCCATCACCGCCCGCGCGGGTCTGCTTTGGGGTCTGGCCGGGTTCATCACCTTTCACTTCGCGCCCGGCCTGAGCCTCGCGCCCGAGGTGCCCGGTGTGTCCTATACCGACATCACCGCCCGCCAGATCTGGTGGACAGCAACCGTGGCCGCGGCGGGTATAGCCATGTGGCTGATCGCCTTTGGCGGCAACCTGATGGCCTATGGGGCCGCCGCGCTGCTGCTGATCGCACCGCATCTGATCGGCGCGCCAGAACCCGAGAGCTTTGCCGGCCCTGTCCCCACCGAGCTGGGCGCGCTGTTCGCCGCCCGCGCCTTTGGTGTCGGGATGGCGGCCTGGGTGCTGCTGGGCGGTTTCGCTGGGCATTTCTGGCAGACCGAGGGCAAGCGCGCCAACGCGCACGCCTGATCCGTCAACTCATATGCCCCGCCGGACCCGTCCGGCGGGGTTTTCCTTTGCTAGGAGACTGATATGTCCCGCTCTCTCGCTCTGTTCGCCATCGGCCTGGTCTTTGGCGGTGGCGCCGGTTTTGTCACGGCTGCGGCTTATGGCGTCACCTTTGACGGGCACGACCATGGCGACGCGGCCCAGCATGGCGCCCATGACGCGGCCCAAGCCGGTCACGACCACGCAGAGGCCACCCATCTGCCCGCCGGTCCGGACGCGCCCGGTGTCTCGCTGGCGCTGACCCGCGATGCCATGTCAGGCTGGAACCTGCGTGTGAGCCCGCAGAACTTCCGCTTTGCCCCCGAAAACGCCTCGGCCATGGATCATCCGGGCGAAGGTCACGCCCATGTCTATGTGAACGGGGTGAAACTGGCCCGGCTTTACGGCGAATGGCTGCATATCCCCGATCTGCCCAAGGGTCCGGTCGAGGTGAAGGTCTCGCTGAATGCCAACAGCCACAGCCCGCTGATGGTCGATGGGACCCCGGTCGAGGCCTCGCTCATCGTTCAGGTGGAATAGGCCGGGATCCGGGCCAGCAGGCACTGGCGCAACCGTCCACAGGGACGGGCATCGGCAATCCAGCCGCCGGGGCTGTCCAGATAGACACGGCAGGTGGCGGCGATGTCGTCGGCATCCGCCACCACGTCGAGATCCGAGAACACATAGCTGGCCCGCCCCACCCCCTGAAGGGCCAGCGCCACCGGGGTGGCGCAGGCCCCGAAACAGGCATGCTCCACCAGCTCCACCCGCCCGTTCAGCCCGGCGCGCGCCAGCGCCTCGGTCACGGCGGCCCGCTCGGCGGCGAGATCACGGTCCCGGTCGCCCAGACAGCTGGAGCAAAGGGAAAGGCGCATGTCGCTCATGGTGACTCCTTGATGGGTGCCGCAGATGTGGCGCATCGGGCGCGCCGGGGCAAGCTTATCGCGTCATTTGCGCGGCCTCGGCGCGAAGCGCATCCAGCACCCCGGCAACCGAAGGCGACAGGCTGGCGGATTTGCGCATCGACACGCCCACCGGTCCGATCGGGATCGGCACCGGCCAGTCGACCCGCGCCAGCGCCCCCGCGCTGATATCGTGGCGCGGCACATGCGCGGGCATCACGGCCAGCATGTCCGACCCCACCAGAAGGCCCCGATTGGCCAGGTACGACACCGATTCCACCGCATAGGGCGGTGCGCCACCGCCCAGATCGACAAAGACCTGATCCAGCTGGCGGCGCAGCGTGGTTTCCGCCGGTGGCAGGATCCAGGGGTACCCCATCAGATCGGTCAGCGCGGGTGCGGCGTGGCGATGCACCGGATGGCCGGTGCGGGCGACACAGATCACCTCTTCGTCAAACAGCCGCTCCTGCATGATCTCGGCCCGGTGCCGGTGCATCGGCAAGCGCCCGACCACCAGATCGACATCGCCCGAGCGCAGCGCCGGCATCAGCACCTCGTTGGTGCCCTCGACCAGTTTCACCACCAGCCCCGGCTTGTCGGTCAGAAGCCGGGTCAGCACGCGGGGCAGGAACTCGGCCGAGGCGGCCAGCAGCGTACCCACCACCACGCGCCCGCCATTGCCTTCGTTCAGATCGTCAAGCTCCTGGGCCGCATGGGAAATCTGCGCCAGGATCAGCTTGCCATGCCGGATCAGGGCCGCCCCGAACACGGTGGGCACCATGCCGCGATTGGTCCGGTCGAACAGCTGCACGTCGAAATCCAGTTCCAGATCCTTGATCAGCTTGGTGGCGGCGGGCTGGGACATGTTCAGCGCCTGCGCCGCGTGCAGGATCGAATGCCGCTCGCCCACGGCGACCAGCAGGCGCAGCTGTTTCAGCTTGAGCCGGGTCAACACGCGCTCGACGATGCGGATCTGGGTGCGGTTCATGGGTTTTGCGATATCACGAAGCGTGGCTATCGGTCAAAACGATGGCCGGATCGCCGCGCCGCGCTGCCGCAGCGCCGCCAGCAGGCTGAGCGCGGTCAGCGCCGAGGAGCGCGGATTGCCCGGCAGCGGCAACCCCTCGATCTGAAACCGGAACCGGCCAAAGGCGCCCTCCGCCGCGATCTCGTGAATATTGGCAGCGGCGCCCGGATCAGCGATCAACTCGGCCCGGGTGGCATCCAGCCCAGCCCCGGCCAGCGCCACGGCGGCGGCCACGTTGGCATTCTTGGGATAGGCCTGCGCCGCCGCGCGCGCGGTGCCGGTGAAATGGGTGACAGGGCCGGTAAGTGCCTTCAGATCCAGCACCTTTTCGGCGCGACTGCCGCGCCAGCCCTGCGGCGGCTTGCGCCCGGTATAGGTCACCTGCAAGCCCGTCCCCATCGCCGCCGCCGCCAGCGCATCCAGCGCCCCGATCGCGCCCGACGCTAGGCACAGCCTTGTCCCACCAGCGCGGGCGGCATCCTCCAGCTCGGCACAGAACACCGCGTCGGCCAGCGCACCGACCGAGACGGTCAGCACCTCGACCCCCGCACCCAGCGCCGTCAGCCCATGGGCGCGCAGGCCGGAATGCCCTGCGCAATCGACCAGCAGATCGGGCCGCTGGGGCAGGCCCTCCAAGGCCTGCGCCACCGACACACCCAGCGCCGCGCGCGCGGCATCATCCCGCCCGGGCCGGCAAAGCGCCCCGGTCAGCTGCACGCCGACAGGCAGATGCGCCGCCACATGGGCGGCAATGGGTCCATGCCCGATCAGTGCTATCCTCACCCTGTCCCCCTCTGGCCAACTGCCCCATAGTTTCCACATATCAGCCCCCTAGTGATATGCCGATTGTGGATAGCAGGATGCAATTTCGCGATTTGTGCCCGCCCGGTCAGGCTTGCAGGATCAAGGCAACCGACACCGTAGCCGAGACCCCCGTGACCCGATCCGCGCCCTATACCGGACAAGCGCTGCCCCGGCGCGAAGACCCCCGCCTGCTGCGGGGCGAAGTGCGCTATGCGGGCGATATCCACCTGCCGGGGGCGCTGCATCTGGCCTTTCTGCGCAGCCCCTATGCCAGCGGTCAGCTCGTTGCCTGCGATACCTCTGCAGCACGGGCGATGCCGGGCGTGGCGGCAGTGCTGGGTGTGGCCGACCTGGGCGCGCTGGGCGGGCTCCAGGTCAACCCGGTGCTGCCGCTCGACCATGCCACACCTTACCCGATCCTGGCCGGCGACACGGTATCGGCGGTGGGCCAGCCGATCGCGGCGGTGCTGGCCGAAACGCCGGACCAGGCGCTGGATGCAGTCGAGGAGATCTCGGCAGAGATCGAGGAGACCCCCGCCCCGCCCCCCGAACTACTGGCCATGCAACACTGGCAGAGCGGCGATGCGGCGGTGGAATTCGCCCGCGCCGCGCATGTGGTCGCGGTCCGGGTCGCCCATCCCCGCCTTGCCCCCAGCCCGATGGAGCCGCGCGCCATCGCCGTCCTGCCCGAGGGCGGCGGCCTGACCGTCTGGCTCTCCACCCAGACACCGCACCGGGCGCGGGCCGACCTTGCGCGCATTCTGTCCCTCGACCCGGCCCAATTGCGGGTGATCGCCCGCGATGTGGGTGGCGCCTTTGGCATGAAGGCCTCGCTTTACCCCGAAGAGGTGCTGGCGGTCTGGGCCGCGCATCACCTGGGCCGCCCGGTGCGCTGGACCGCCTCCCGCAGCGAAGAGTTCCTGTCGGCCACCCATGGCCGGGGGCTGTCAAGCGAAGGCCAGCTTGCCATTGACGCCGAGGGGCGGTTTCTGGCGCTCAAGGCCCGCGTCGAGGCGCCGCTGGGCCATTGGCTGCCCAACTCGGCGCTGATCCCGGCCTGGAACGCCGCCCGCATCCTGCCCGGCCCCTATGACATCCCTGCCACCGATCTGGGCACCAGCGCCCGCCGCGCCCATACTGCGCCCACCGGCATCTATCGCGGCGCAGGCCGCCCCGAGGCCTGCGCGCTGATGGAACGTCTGGCCGATGCCGCCGCCCGCGCCACCGGCCTTGATCCCGCCGAGATCCGCCGCCGTAACCTGCACCGTGCGAACGGCCCGCGCGACCTGCCCGCGGGCCGGGTCGAGGGGGCCGATTATGTCACAGCCCTCAACCATTTCCTGACGCTCGCGGATTACCCCGCCTGGCGCGCCCGGCGCGACGCCCTGCGCGCCGGTGGGGCCTTGGCCGGGATCGGCCTCGGCTTTTACGTCGAACCTTCGGGCAAGGGCTGGGAAAGCGCCCGTGTCACCCTTGAGGCGGGCCGCGCCACGGTGGAATTTGGCGGCAGCAGCCAGGGCCACGGGCGCGAAACCGCGCTGGCCCAGATTGCCGCCGATGCGCTGGACCTCACGCCCGCCGATATCACCGTGCAGCATGGCGACACCGCCACCTGCCCGCCCGGTATCGGCGCGCTGGCCAGCCGCAGCACCCCCATCGGAGCCAGCGCCGTGCTCGAGGCCTGCGGCGAGATCACCCGCCGCCGCGACGCGGGCGAGACCGGACCGATCACCGCCGACACCATCTATACCGCCCCGGGCGAGGCCTGGGGCCATGGCTGCTACCTCGCCGCGATCGAGATCGACCGCGACACCGGCGCCCCGCATCTGACCCGCATGGCCTGCCTTGACGATGCCGGGCAGCTGATCAACCCGCTGCTGGCCGAGGGGCAGGTGATGGGCGGCTTTGCCCAGGGCCTGGGCGAGGCGATGATGGAGGCGCTGCATTTCGACGACGGCCAGCTGCTGACCGGCTCGTTCATGGATTACGCGATGCCGCGCGCGGCTGACCTGCCGCCGCTGACCATCCACAAGACAGAGACGCTTGCCACCACCAACGCGCTCGGCGCCAAGGGGATCGGCGAGGCCGGCACCATCGGCGCCCCGGCGGCGATCCTGAACGCCGCGCTGGATGCGCTGGCCCCGTTGGGCGTGAGCGAGTTGCAGATGCCGCTTACCAGCCTGTCGCTCTGGCAGGCGATCACCGATGCAAGCAAGGGATGCGAGACATGAAATACGCCAAAAGCGAGGCCAAGGACCATGCCCGCGAACATATGCGCGGCATCTGGGCCGCCGCCCTCAACCCCTTTGCCGAGGATCTGTCGTTCGACGAGGCCGGTTTTCGCCGCAACATTCGCCACTGGGTCGATGATCTGGGCATCGAGGGCCTCTTCATCTGCGGCAAACAGGGCGAGTTCTTCTCGATGTCGCTGGAGGAGCGCAAGCGCAACCTCGAGGTCGCGGTCGAGGAATGCGCCGGGCGCGCGGGCACCATGATGTCGGTCTCGGACCAGAACTTCGACACCGTGCTGGAACTGGCCCGCCATGCCCAGGATGTGGGCGCCGACTATATCGTGGTGCACGCGCCGGTGCTGCATTTCGTACACGACCGCGACGCGCTGCTCTACGAATACTACAAGGCCATCAGCGAGGCGGTCGATATCGGCATCGCCATGTGGAGCCACCCTGACAGCGGCTATCTAATGAGCCCCGAGCTCTGCACGCGCATCGCCGATCTGCCCAATGTGGTGGCGATCAAATACTCGGTCCCGCGCGAGATGTATGCCCGCCTGACCGAGTTGGCGGGTGACCGGATCCAGGTCTCCACCGCCTCCGAGGAGGAATGGTTCGACAATATCGTGGAGCTTGGCTGGCGGCTCTATCTCTGCTCTTCGCCCCCCTACCAGCTGCAAACCGCAAACGACCGGCGCATGCATGACTATACCCAACTGGCCTTTGCCGGCCGTATCGACGAGGCCCGCGCCATCCGCGACAGCCTCGACCCGGTGCGCCAGGCGATCAAATCCACCAAGCCGGGCGGCAAGCCGCAGGCGCATGGCAAATACTGGCAGGAGCTGCTGGGACAGACCGGCGGGCGCGTGCGCTTTCCGATGCAGGAACTGACCGAGGCTGAGAAATCCGCCACCCGCGCCGCGTTTGCGGCCTGCGGGCTGCGCCTCTGACCCTTCATTTCGCGCAAGATACTCCGGGGGAGTCGCGCAAGGCGCGACGGGGGCAGCGCCCCCTCCCCCCGCTAAAGCAGAACCTCGATCAGCTTCGGACCCGCCTCGGCAAATCCCCGCTCCAGCGCCACGGCGAACTCTTCGGCCCGCTCAACCCGGACAGCAGGCACACCAAGGCTTTGCGCCTGTGCGACCCAGTCGATGGCGGGCCGCTCCAGGCTCAGCATATCCAGCGCGCGGGGGCCGGGGTTCATCACGCCCACACCCGACAATTCGCCCAGCAGGATGCGATAGCTGCGGTTGGCCCAGATCACCACGGTGATATCCAGACCTTCACGCGCCATGGTCCACAGGGCCTGTGGCATGTACATGGCCGAGCCATCGCCGGTCAGCGTCATAACCCTGCGGTCGGGGCAGGCGATGGCCGCGCCGATGGCGGCGGCCAGGCTATAGCCGATGGAGCCGCCGCAATTGTTGATCCATGTATGCGGCGCGGCGCCCAGCGTGGCTCCGTGAAAGGCGCGCCCGGTGGTCACCGACTCGTCTACCACAATGGCACCTTCGGGGATGTGTTGGCCCAGCACGGCGGCGACACTTTCGGGCGTACAAGGGCCACTAACTGTTCCCGGTGCGACAGGCGGCGCGAGCACCGGCACGACACCCGCAGCGCCCACCGCCCGTTCCAGCCCTGCCAGTGCGCCATCCAGATCGGCGGCCCAATCGGCCAGCGCAATGATTTCTGCCTCGGGATGGGTCAGAACCGCAGGTTTGCCCGGATAGGCAAAAAAGCCGATGGGAGGACGGGCGCCCAGCAAGACGATGCGCCGAAACCGCGACAGCGCCTCAAGCGCCATGTCGATCGGATAGGGCACCCGCGCCACCGGCACCCGGCCCGCGCCACGTTCCACCCGCGCATTGGCCCATTCCGACAGCAGCGCGCAGCCGGTCGCCGCCGCGATCCGCCCGGCGCGCTCCAGATTTTCCGCGCTCAAAGCCTCACCACCCAGCAGCAACAGGCTGTCGGGCCCGCTCAGCGCGGCGACGGCCTGTTCCAGCATCTCCGCCTCGACCGGCTCTCGTGTAGGCACCGGCAGGGCGGGCGCGACCTGCCCGCCCGGCGTCCAGGCCGTGTCCGAGGGCAGGATCAGCGTTGCCACCTGCCCCGGCGCGCTGCGTGCCGCCTGTACCGCGCGGGCGGCATCGCGCCCCACATCCGCCGCAGACAGCGAGGTTTCGACCCAATGCGAGACCGGCCGCGCCAGCCCCTCGATATCCGCTGTCAGTGGCGCGTCCAGCTCGAGATGGCTGGCTGCGTGCTGACCCACAATATTGACCACGCCCGACCCGGCCTTCTTGGCGTTGTGCAGGTTCGAGATACCGTTGGCCAGGCCCGGCCCCAGATGCAGCAAGGTCGCCGCCGGTTTGCTCGCCATCCGGTAATATCCATCCGCCGCCCCGGTCGCGACCCCCTCGAACAGCGCCAGGACCGAGCGCATGCCCGGCACCTGATCGAGCGCGGCCACGAAATGCATCTCGGACGTGCCGGGATTGGTGAAACAGGTATCGACCCCGCTTTGCAGCAGGCTGCGCACCAGGCTTTCGGCGCCGTTCATTTCGCTCATCACCCTCGCTCCTCGCAATTGGGGCGAGCCTAGGCGCAGAGCCGCCCGGCGTAAACGGTGCACGATATCGTGAGCACCGGGGGGCGGTGAAATCTGGCATCAAGGGACAAGCAAAGGAGAGACCCACCATGCGCCTTGCCATCCTCGCCCTGATCACCTGCCTTGCCCTGCCCGTATTGGCGGGCGACCTGAACCCGCGCCCGGGCTGGGCGGTGCACGCCACGGCCAAGACCCATGCACAACTGGTCGAGGATACCCGCGCCGCGATCACCGCAAACGGCTTGGGCATCGTCACCCAGGCAGGCCCGACCGAGGCCGCCGCCCGGCGCGGCATCACCATTCCCGGCAACCGGGTCATTGGCGCCTTCAACAACGATTTTGCGGTGCGGATACTGGCTCTGTCCACCGCCGCAATGATCGAGGCGCCGATCCGGTTCTATGTCACCGAGAACGCCGACGGCTCTGCCACGCTGGGCTACAAGCTGCCCTCGCAGGTGTTTGCCCCCTATCTGGACGAGGCTGGCGCCGAACTGGCCGCCATTGCCGCCGAGCTGGACGCGCGGTTTGCAGCGGTGGCGGCGCAGGCAATCGCCTCACAGTGACGTGACCCCCCTTGCCTTCGGACGCAGGCTCCGCAATCTCGGCCAGAACCGATGCCTGTAACGGAGCCCCACCATGTCAGACCCCCTTCCCCGCGCCGCCGACCTGCTGGCCCGGCGGCTGTACGAGGCGGGCTGCCGCCATGCCTTTGGCATGCCCGGCGGCGAGGTGCTGACGCTGGTCGATGCGCTCGACAAGGCCGGGATAACCTTTCACCTGGCCAAGCATGAGAATGCCGCAGGTTTCATGGCCGAGGCGGTGCATCACCGCGACGGCGCGCCCGCGATTCTGCTGGCGACGCTGGGGCCGGGGGCGATGAACGGGGTCAATGTCGTCGCCAATGCGCTGCAGGACCGGGTGCCGATGATCGTGCTCACCGGCTGTGTCGATGCCGATGAGGCGCTGACCTATACCCATCAGGTGATGGACCATGCCCAGGTGTTCCGCCCGATCACCAAGGGCAGTTTCCGCCTGACCGCCGAAGGCTCGGATATCATCGCCGACAAGGCGGTGTCGCTGGCAATGCAGCCCCGCCCCGGCCCGGTGCATATCGACGTGCCGATCGGCGTGGCCGCTACCCCGGTGCGCGAGACAAGGCGGCGGCGGCTGACACCGGCGGCCCCCGTGGCGCCCGGCGGCACCTGTCTGGAAAGCGCCCGCCGCTGGGTCGCCGAGGCACGCCACCCGCTGGCGGTGATCGGCCTCGACGTGCTGGCGGACGGGTCGAAATGTGTCCTGCAAGCCTTTCTGGAACATTTCGAAATTCCCTTTGTCACCACCTACAAGGCCAAGGGCATCCTGCCCGAGGATCACCGACTTTGCCTGGGTGGCGCGGGCCTGTCACCACTGGCCGACGGCCACCTGCTGCCGCTGGTGCAGGCCGCCGACCTGATCCTGTGCCTGGGCTATGACCCGATCGAAATGCGCCCCGGCTGGCGCGAGGTCTGGGACCCCGAAAGCCAGCGGGTGATCGACATCTCGGCGGTGGTCAACGACCACTACATGCATCAGGCCGGGATCAATATCGTCGCCGATACCGGCGCCACACTCGAAGCCATCGCCAAGGGGACAACCGGGCACGCCACCTGGCCCGGGGGCGAACCGCAGGCGGCCCGTGCCGCGCTGGCCCGCGCCTTTCCGCAGGACGAGGTCTGGGGCCCCGCCGCCATCATCGCCGAGACCCGCGCCACCCTGCCCGAAGGCACATTGGCCACCGCCGATAGCGGCGCCCATCGCATCCTGCTGAGCCAGATGTGGCGCTGTGACGAGCCGCGCGGGCTGATCCAGTCCTCGGGCCTGTGCACCATGGGTTGCGCCCTGCCGATGGCAATCGGGCTCAAGCTGGCCGAACCCGACCGCCCGGTGATCAGCTTCTCGGGCGATGCCGGGTTCCTGATGGTCGCCGGAGAGCTGTCGACCGCCGCCGAGATGGGCGGCAACCCGATCTTTCTGGTGTTTGTCGATGCCAGCCTGTCGCTGATCGAGCTGAAGCAGCGCGGCCGCCAGTTGCCCAATCGGGGCGTCGATTTCGGGCATCACGACTTTGCCGCCATCGGCCGCGCCTTTGGCGGGCATGGACACACCGTGCGCTCGCGGGCAGAGTTGCGCGCGGCGCTGGAGGCGGCGCAGGCAGCGGACCGCTTCACGGTGATCGCCGCCGAAATTGCACGAGGGGATTACGATGGCCGGATCTGAACAACCCAAAGGGCCGCTCGACGGGGTGCGCGTGCTGGACCTCAGCCGCATTCTGGCGGGGCCGACCTGCACCCAGCTCTTGGGCGATCTGGGCGCCAATGTGATCAAGATCGAGAACCCCGGTTCGGGCGGCGACGACACCCGCCAATGGGGGCCGCCCTATGTCACTGACGCCGAAGGCAACCCCAGCGATCTGAGCGCCTATTTCATGGCCGCCAACCGCAACAAGAAATCGGTGACGCTGGATATCTCGACGCCCGAGGGGCAGGCACAGATCCGGCGTCTGGCGGCACATGCCGATATCCTGATCGAGAATTTCAAACCCGGCGGGCTGGCCAAATACGGGCTGGACTATGCCAGCATCGGCCCCGAGTTCCCCAGCCTTGTCTATTGCTCGATCTCAGGCTTTGGCCAGACCGGCCCCAATGCCTCGAAACCGGGCTATGACCTTATGGCCCAAGGGTTTGGCGGTGTAATGTCCCTGACCGGAGAGCCCGAGGGCGCGCCCATGAAGGTGGGCGTGGGCATCGCCGACGTGATGTGTGGCATGTATGCGACCGTGGGCATCCTTGCCGCGCTGCATCACCGCGAGCGCACCGGCGAGGGTCAGCATATCGATCTGGCGCTGGTCGATGCGCAGGTGGCCTGGATGATCAACGAAGGCGTGAACTATCTGACCAGCGGCGCCCTGCCCCAACGGCGCGGCAATGCTCACCCCAACATCGTGCCCTATGACCTTTATGCCACCTCGGACGGGCATGTGGTGCTGGCGGTGGGCAATGACAGCCAGTTCCGCCGGGTCTGCGAGTTTCTCGACCTTGCCGCGCTGGCCGACAATCCGCGCTTTGCCACCAACCAGGCGCGGCTGCAGAACCGCGCCACGCTGGATGCGCTGCTGCGCCCAGCGCTGGCGGCGCGCAGCAAGGCCGAGGTGATCGCGGGGCTTGAGGCGCGCAAGGTGACGGTGGGGCCGGTGCAGACCATCGATCAGGTCTTTGCCAGCGACCAGGTCGCGGCCCGCCAGATGCAGATCGACATGGAATCACAGGCCGGTCCGGTGCATCTGATCGGCAACCCGCTGAAACTGTCGCGCACCCCGGTAACCTACCGCAGGGCGCCGCCGCGCTGTGGTCAGGACACCGAAACCGTACTTTCCTCGGACGATCCCTTCGCGGACTGAAACATCGCCGGGCCCTTGGCGGCAAATTGCTGAAACAACAGGGGCCTTCGGCGGCTTTTCCCCCATTTTCCGCACACGGGTTTTCACCAATTCGCGAGCGGCGTCGATCCTGATACGGGGCTCCAATAGACTTGGCAAAGGCGCGAACAGCCACCCTTTGCAAGGAACGGACCCGGTATGAGAGACGATGTTTTTGGACAGAGCAACAGCCTGACGCGCGCGGACAGCGCCGAGGCGTGGGACGGCGTTCTGCTGGGCTTCATGGCCCATGCGGCCGTGACCCCGCAGCATCTGGCCCGGGTGTTGGAGCTGGAGCCCGATTTCGCCCTGGCGCATGCCATCAAGGGCCTGTTCATGCTGCTTCTGGGCCGGCGCGAGATGACCCCGGTCGCAATCGAGGCCATGGCCGCCGCCGAACGCGCAGCCGCCGCGCGCGCCATCACCGCGCGCGAAGGGCATTACCTGGCCGCCCTGCGCCATTGGCTGGCGGGCAATCCCAGCCGCTCGGTGCAGGAATTCGAGGCGATCCTGCGCGCCCATCCCGACGATACCCTGGCCATGAAGCTGAGCCACGCGACCCGATTCGTACTGGGCGATCCCGCTGGAATGCGCCGCTCGATCGAGCGGGTGATGCCCGCTTATGCCCCCGATCATGCCGGGCGCGGCTATCTGCTGGGCTGCCATGCCTTTGCCCTCGAAGAAACCGGCGCCTACGACAAGGCCGAGATCGCCGGGCGGCAGGCGCTGTGGATGGTCTCGGACGATGCCTGGGGCCTGCACGCGGTTGCGCATGTGCATGAAATGAAAGGACAATCCGAACTTGGTCTGGATTGGCTTGCCGGGCGCGAAGCGGCCTGGTCGCATTGCAACAATTTTCGCTATCACGTCTGGTGGCACAAGGCGCTGATGCATCTGGACCAGGGCCAGATTGATCAGGTATTCGATCTTTACGATTCAGCGATTCGCAAGGACAAGACAGACGATTACCGTGACATATCAAACGCCACCTCGCTGCTGTCGCGGCTCGAGCTCGAAGGCGTAAATGTCGGAGACCGCTGGGAAGAACTGGCCGATCTGAGTGCCGCGCGCACAGAGGATGGATGCCTGATCTTCGCAGACCTGCATTACCTGCTGGCCCTGACCGGGGATACCCGCGAAGACGCCATCTCGCGAATGCTGCACCGGATCAAACGCGATGCAGACATGGCCCAATGCGACACCACCCGCCGCATGGCCGACCCCGGACTGGCCGCCGCGCAAGGGCTCGAAGCCTTTGGCGAGGGGCAGTATGGCCAGGCCTTCGACCACCTGCTGACCGCGCGCGGCAGCATGCAGTTGGCCGGGGGCAGCCACGCCCAGCGCGACGTTTTCGAACGCATCACCATCGACGCGGGCCTGCGGGCCGGACGTCTGGATGCGGTCGAGCGAGTGCTGGACGACCGCCGCGCCAAACGCGGCGGCCACGAAGATACCTATGCCCTTGCCCGCCGGGCCTTGATCGAGGCGGGTCGCGACGATCGCAACATTCACAGCGTTCCCGCGGAATGACGAGTGATACAGAAGGACCAAGCACGTATGGCGACAATTTCGCCCGCCGCTGATTTCGCCCCCACCGCCACGGCGCCCCGCGCCGCGGCCACGGCTGCCAGAACCCGCGACCTGCGGCTGGATTTCTTTCGCGGAATCGCGATGTTCATCATCCTGGTGGCCCATATTCCGTTCAACCCCTGGGCCGGCTGGATTCCGGCGCGGTTCGGGTTTTCCGACGCGACCGAGATCTTCGTCTTCTGCTCGGGCATGGCCTCGGCCATCGCCTTTGGCGGCGCCTTTCTGAAACGGGGCTGGTGGATGGGCACCGCGCGCATCGCCTTCCGGATCTGGCAGGTCTATTGGGCGCATATCGGGCTGTTCTTCTTCACCGCCATGAGCATGGCGGCGCTGGACCTGTCGGGCCTGTTTGAAAAGAGCTATGTGGACGGGCTGAACCTGCAGCATTTCTTCGGCGATCCGATGCCGCAGATGCTGGGCTTGTTTACGCTTACCTACATTCCCAATTACTTCGACATTCTGCCGATGTATCTGGTGGTTCTGGCGATGATGCCGCTGATGATGGGGCTCAGACAGGTCGGGTTCTGGGCAATGGCGCTGGCTTCGGTGCTGATCTGGGCGGTGGCCCAGACTGGTGTGCTGGCATTGCCGGCGGAACCCTGGTCCGACCGGCAATGGTTCTTCAACCCGTTTGGCTGGCAGCTGTTGTTCTTTACCGGATTCGCCTTCATGCGCGGCTGGATCCCGGCGCCTCCGGTCAACAAGGCGCTGATCTGGGCGGCGGCGCTGTTTGTGGTGCTGTCGGCCCCGTTCGGCTCGTGGAAAGTGTTTCTGTGGGTCGATGCCTGGAACCCCACCGTCAGCGAGCCGATCCGCGCGACCTGGAAAGTGACCGGAGAGCTGCGCGACAAGACCGACTTCGCCTTGCTGCGCTATGTGCATTTCCTGTCGCTGGCCTATCTGGGCTGGGTCGTGGCGGGCGACAAGGGCGCGCGGTTGCTGCCGCAGGGTGATGGCGCGTTGGCGCGGGCCTGGCAGATGGTGCTGAACGTCATCCTCAAAGTCGGTCAGCAATCGCTGGCGGTCTTCGTCTTCTCTATGGCCGCCGCCCGACTGCTGGGCGTGCTGCTCGACATCGCCGGGCGCGACGCGCTCAGCGTTCTTGCCGTCAACCTGTTCGGCTTCGCCCTGATTACAGCGGTCGCCTATGGCGCCGCCTGGTTCAAATCGCATCCCTGGAAATCGCGCACATGATGCTGTCTCGCCGTTCCTTTCTGGCCTCTGTCTCGGTGCTGGCGCTGGTGCCGCGCGCCTTTGCCGCCGCCCCTGCCGAACCGTTCGAGCGCGCCATGGTGACCGCCCTGGCGCGCGATCTGGCATCGCGCCCCTATGCGCCGCGCCCCGGCGTGCCCGATCCCTGGCAGGCGCTGACCTATGAGCAATACCGCTCGATCCGGTTCCGCATCGACCACGGGCTGTGGGCAGGCACCGAAACCCCGTTCAGCGTCGATTTCTTTGCGCCCGGCCTCTATTTCCCGCGCGCCGTTCAGGTCGAGTCGGTCGAGGCCGGCATGACCCGCCCGGTCGCCTTCGAGATGGACATGTTCGACACCGGCCCCGAAGTGCCGCCCCTGCCTGTCGACGAGGCGCTGGGATTCTCGGGTCTGCGCCTGCGCACCGAGATGCACCGCCCCGGCGAGACCGATGAGTTCTGCGTCTTTCAGGGCGCCAGTTATTTCCGGGCCATCGGTCTGGGCGAGGCCTATGGCCTGTCGGCGCGCGGCCTCGCGCTCAAGACCGGCGATCCGATGGGCGAGGAATTCCCCGATTTCATCCGCTTCTGGCTGGAACGCCCCGAACCGGGCCAGCGCGCCATGGTCGTGCATGCGCTGATGGACAGCCCCTCGGTCACCGGTGCCTATCGGTTCGAGATCACCGCCGGCGAAGATACCGTGATGGAGGTCGAAGCGACCCTGTTCGCGCGCGAGGAACTTGACCATGTGGGCCTGGGCCCGCTCACCTCGATGTTCCTCTACGATGCCACCGACCGCACCCGGTTCGACGATTTCCGCCCCGCCGTGCATGACAGCAACGGGCTCTTGATCCGCAACGGCGCGGGAGAGGTGATCTGGCGACCGCTGGCCAACCCCCGCGCGTTGCAAATCTCCTCGTTTGTCGACGAGAACCCGCGCGGCTTTGGCCTGATGCAGCGGGCGCGCGAGTTTTCGGATTTCGCCGATCTCGAGGCGCATTACCACCGCCGCCCCGGCCTGTGGGTCAAGCCGCATGGCGATTGGGGCAAGGGCGCGGTGACCCTGGTCGAGATCCCGGCCGATCAGGAGATCTATGACAATATCGTCGCCTATTGGCGCCCCGCCACCCCCTATGCCGCCGGCAGCGAGGTGACACTGTCCTATCGCCTGACCTGGGGCGAGGAGCCGCACCGCACGCCGCTGCCGCGCGTGATCCGCACCGCCATGGGCGACAAGACCTTTGGCGAGGGGCGGCTGGTGGTCATCGATTTCGAAGCCAGCCCGCTGTTCGACGATGCCGAGGGGCTGGAGCCGATCGTGCAATCGCCTCATGCCCAGATCGCGCCGCCGGTTCTGCAACGCAATCCCGATACCGGTGGCATGCGCTTGGCGTTCTCCTTTGTCCCGGGCGAGGCGACGCTGGTCGAGCTGCGCGCGCAACTGCGCCGCGACAAGGAGGCCGCTTCCGAAGTCTGGCTATACAGGTGGACCGCGTGATGCGCGACGATCTTCATATCATGCCCCCGCCTGCGCCGCTGGCGATGCAGGCGCAGGATTTCAGCGCCGGGTTCCGTGATGCGCTGGCCCCGCCCGACTCTCCCCAGCGCGATGTGGCGCCCTGGCGGGTACTGGCGTTTTCGCCCGCCATGGCGGCAACGCTGGCGCTGGTCTGGCTGATGGGTGACTGGTTCTCCGACAGCGGGATCTCGGTGCTCGAGGCGGTGCTGCTGGCGCTGATCTCGTTCAACTTCTTCTGGATCGCCTTTGCGGCCAGCACCGTCCTCTTGGGCATGCTGTCGCTGTCGCGCCAGCCCGCGCGGGCGCGGGCGGGCCGGGCAGAGCCGCTGAAGGTGGCGCTGCTGATGCCGGTCTATAACGAGGTGCCCTGGTATGTGCTGGGCAATGCCCGCACCATGCTGGAAGAGCTCAAGGCGCGCGGCGGCCAGCATCAATACGCCATGTTCATCCTGTCCGACACCCGCGACGACGCCATCGCCGCGCAGGAACAGGCCAGCGTCGAGGCGCTGCGCACCACGCTGGCGCCGGACCTGGCGCTCTATTACCGCCGCCGGGTGGAAAACACCGACCGCAAGGTTGGCAATATCGCCGATTGGGTGGCTGGCTGGGGCGGCGCCTGGGATGCGATGCTGGTGCTGGATGCCGACAGCCTGATGACCGGCCGCGCCATCGCACGCCTGACCGATGCGCTGGCCCGCGACCCCGGTGCCGGGCTGATCCAGAGCTTTCCACAACTGATTGGCGCGCAATCGGTTTTTGCCCGGATGCAGCAATTCGCCAATGGCGTCTATGGCGCCGCCTTTGCCGAGGGCATGGCCCGCTGGTGCGGGCAGGAAGGCAACTATTGGGGCCATAACGCGATCATCCGCACCGCCGCCTTCGCCAATTGCGCGGGCCTGCCCAAGCTGCGCTCGTTGTCGGGGCGCGAAAAGCTGATCATGAGCCATGATTTCGTCGAGGCCGGGCTACTGCGCCGGGCTGGCTGGTCGGTCCGCTTCCTGCCGCGCATCCGAGGTTCCTACGAGGAAACTCCGCCTACCCTGATCGACCATGTGCTGCGCGACCGCCGCTGGTGCCAGGGCAACCTGCAACACCTGAACCTGCTGAACGCGCGCGGCTTTCGCTCGGTCTCGCGCTTTCACATGTTCCACGGCGCGATCGGCTATCTGATGTCGCCGATCTGGTTCGCGCTTTTGGTGATGTGGGCGCTGATCGGGCATGGGCAGGATGGATCGGTGCTGCAATATTTCAGCCCCGACAACCCGCTGTTCCCGCAATGGCCCGAGATGACCGAAGGCCGGCATGTGCTGATCATCGTGGTGATGTATGCGATGCTGCTGCTGCCAAAGCTGCTGGGCGTGCTGGCGTTGCCGCTGAGCGGCGCGCATTACTCGGATTTCGGCGGTGCCGGCCGCTTCCTGCTGTCCTTCCTCTCCGAAGTCGTGTTGTCGATCCTCTATGCGCCGATCCTGATGGTGCAGCAGATGATCGCGGTGTTCCGCACCTTTCTGGGCATCCAGAAAGGCTGGTCGCCGCAGGCCCGCGACGGCGGCACCTATGGGCTGGGCACGCTGGTCAAATGCCACATGCTGGAAACGCTGAGCGGGCTGGCGCTGGGCACCGGCATCGCGCTCGGTCTGGTCTCGGTCTGGCTGGCGCCCATCGCGCTCAGCCTGGCGCTGGCGGTGCCGCTTTCGGCGCTGTCGGGCGTGTCGGCGGGCACCGCGCGGCGGCTGATCGGCATGCGTGAAGAGTTCCGCGAGCCCGCGATCACCCGCAGCGCCCGCGCCTATCGCAACGAGCTGAAGACCTTGCTGGAACGCGGCAGCCGGATTCACCCGGCCGAGTGAGGGATCAGGGCGCGGGCAGCGCCTCGACCCAGTCGGCCATCATGTCGGCCCAGCCTTCGGGCACCGTATGGCCGCCGGGAAACAGCGCGAATTCCAGCGAACCGCCGCTGCATCCCTGCCAGCGGCGGCGCAGAAACGGGCCGGTCTGATCAAAGCCGTCCGGCTTGTGCTCGACACAGCCATTGGTCTGGCGCCACAGCTCCAGCCCGGCAAAGATATCGCCCTGCTGGAACCTGCCACCGCCCAGGAACCTCCCTTCGAGCGGCACCACCGGGTCGGCCCAGCCATGGGTCTGGAACAGGTGCACCGGACCGGCACAGCGGTCGGGCTGCGGTCGCCAGAACCCGCCCGAAACCGGCACATAGGCCCGATAGGCCCCGGGCGTGGCGCAGGCCAGATAGGTCACCATAAAGGCGCCCGCCGAAAACCCGCCCAGCACCGCCCTATCTGCATCCAGTCCGAATCGTGCGCTGGCTTCCCCCAGCACCTGGGCCAGAAAGGCGGGCTCGTCCCGCCCCTCCCAGCCGGGAAAGAAGGTCCAGCTGCGCGGGCGGCCCGGGGCGCGCGACTGGCCATCAGGGGCGATCACCGCCCAGCCGCGCGCCAGCAAGGGCGCCACCAGCCGGGCATTGCGCAGGGTCGCCGCCCCCTCGCCGCCATGACCGTGCAGAAAGATCAACACCGGCGGGTTCTCGGCCTCGGGCAGGGCGATATGATAGGTGCCGTCTGCGGTCTCGCAGGGGGCTGCCTCAGCCGCGCACCCCGCCTGCGCGCCCTGCCCCCAGAGACCGGCCAGCAGAGCCAGAACCGCCGCGCGCCTCATTCCTGCGCCTCGGCATGGGCCACCACCGGCAGTCCGGCGCGCAGCCAGCCCGGACCGGCGCGCGAGCCAAGCATCCCCTCGGGCACGTCGATGATGGAGGTGAACCCGGCCTGCGCCAGCTGGTTGGCCAATCGGGCCGAACGCACCCCGCGCGCGCAGATCAGCGCAATGGGCCGCGCCCGATCCCCGCCCGCCAGCTGGTCGAGAGCCGCCACGAAATCCGCGCGCCGCATGTCCAGCGGTTGCGCCCCCGCGCCGACCCCGGTCGAGGCCCATTCGTCGGGACGGCGGATATCGACCAGCAGCACCGCGCCCGCGTTGGCCTGCTCATGGGCCGCCTCGACGCTCAGATCTCCACCGGCGAAATCCTCGGGTGTCAGCAGATATTCCCGCACGGCAAGCCCGGCCAGCACCGCGCCGCCCAGCGCCAGCACCGCCCGGCGGCCCATCGGATGTGTCAGAATGGCGGTACCGCTCACGGCCTGATCCTCTCCTTGTCTCGATCCGCTTCTATCACCTGCGCGACATGATCGCGCGCCCGGATTGGCAAAAGCATGATCAAGAATACGTCAGTCCGGAATACATGAAACATTCTGTCGCGCCGAAACTTCGGGCTTTGCATCCTTGCAATACCGGCCAAGGACATAAATTATCGCTGCAAAGCGGAAACAAGAAAAACCAACAGCGGAGAAATCGACGGTGTCCCTCTTCCTCATCGCCGCCCTACCCTTTCTCGGGGCGATATTCCCTGCCCTGCTGATCCGGGCGGGACGAAACGCTTCGGCTTCGGCGGCGGGACTGACCAGCTTTCTGGCCTTTACCGGTCTGATGATCCATGCCCCGACCATCCTGGCGGGGGGCGTGGTGACGGCGCGGTTCGACTGGCTGCCCGTTCTGGGCCTGAATGCCAACTTCATGCTCGACGGGCTTGGCTTTCTGTTTGCGACGCTGATCCTGGGGATCGGCATGCTGATCATCCTCTATGCCCGGTTTTACCTGTCCCGGCATGACCCGATGGGTCAGTTCTTTACCTATCTGCTGCTCTTTCAGGGCGCGATGGTGGGCATCGTCCTGTCCGACAACATCCTGCTTTTGCTGGTATTCTGGGAGCTGACCTCGCTCAGCTCCTTCTTGCTGATCGGATATTGGAAACACCTGCCCGAGGGCCGCCAGGGCGCGCGCATGGCACTGGCGGTGACCGGATCGGGCGGCTTGGCGATGATCGCGGGCATGCTGATCCTGGGCCATATCGCCGGGTCCTATGACCTGAGCGTGATCCTGCAACATAAAGCGGCGATCCAGGCCTCGCCGCTGTACCTGCCGGCGCTGATCCTGATCCTCCTGGGCTGTTTCACCAAATCGGCACAGTTCCCGTTCCATTTCTGGCTGCCCCATGCGATGGCCGCACCGACGCCGGTGTCGGCCTATCTGCACTCGGCCACCATGGTCAAGGCGGGGCTGTTCCTGATGGCCCGCATGTGGCCGGTGCTGGCGGGCACGCCCGAATGGTTCTACATCGTCGCCACCACCGGGCTGGTGACGATGGTGGTGGGCGCGGTCATCGCGCTGTTCAAGGACGATCTGAAGGCATTGCTGGCCTTCTCCACCGTCAGCCAACTGGGGCTGATCACCATGTTGTTGGGCTTTGGCACCAAGATCGCCGCAGTCGCCGCGGTGTTCCACATCATCAACCACGCCACGTTCAAGGCCGCCCTGTTCATGAGCGCCGGCATCGTCGATCACGAGACTGGCACCCGCGACATCAAGCTGTTGGGCGGGTTGCGGCGGATGATGCCGATCACCTTTGGGATCGCGCTGATCGCGGGCCTGTCGATGGCGGGCATTCCGCCGCTCAACGGCTTTATCAGCAAGGAGATGATGCTGGAAGAGACGATCCACACCGTCTGGCTGGACAGCCATATCGTGGTTCCGGCGCTGGCCATCGTGGGGGCGCTGTTCTCGGCCGCCTATTCCTTTCGCTTCATCGCCCATACCTTCCTGGGTCCCGAGCAGGAGAGCTATCCGCATTCACCGCACGATCCCGGCCCGGGCCTGTGGCTTGCGCCCGCCCTGTTGGTAGTGCTTGTCGTGGTCATCGGCCTGAACTCCACCACCGTCGCCGGCCCGCTCGTCAAGGCCGCCGCAGGGGCGGTGATCGGCGGAGAGCTGCCTTACTTCAAGCTCAAGCTCTGGCACGGCTTTGCGCCCGCGCTTTACATGTCCATTGCCGCGGTTCTGGGCGGCCTGCTGCTGCTGGCGCTGCACCGGCATCTGGAGCGGTTCTGGAACGCCCTGCCCCGGCCCGAGGCCAAGGTCATCTTTGATGCGGTGATCGAGACGCTGACGGCGCTGTCGAACCGGGTGACCGACGGGCTGCACAATGGCGTCATCAGCCGCTATGCCGCCATCATGGTCGCCTTTACCGTGGGCATCGGATATTACGCCTATGCCACCGGCAGCATGGGCGCTCCGACACGCGTTCCCCTGCCCGCGACGATCATCCCGATCATCGGCTGGATCTGCCTGGTGGGCGCGACGCTGGCAATCATGTGGTTCCACCGCAATCGGCTGCTGTCTCTGGTGCTGATTGGCGTTGTCGGGCTGATCGTGTCGATGGCGTTCAACTATCTCTCGGCCCCCGATCTGGCGCTGACCCAGATTTCGGTCGAGGTGGTGACGATGATCCTGCTGCTGCTCTCGCTGAACTTCATGCCGACGGAAACCCCGGTGGACAGCACCAACGGGCGCAAGCTGCGCGATGCGGCGATCTCGATCGTGGCGGGGATCGGGGCGGGCGGGCTGATCTATGCGCTGATGCTGCGCGATTTCGCCTTTCCGACGATTTCCGAGTTCCACCTGGCCAATTCCTACAAGGGCGGCGGCGGCACCAATGTGGTGAACGTGATCCTGGTGGATTTCCGGGGCTTTGATACCTTTGGCGAGATCATCGTGCTGGGGATCGCCGCGCTGGTGATCTTTGCCCTGACCGAAAGCGTGCTGGCCACCAAGGTGCGCGCCTATCTGCTCAACCGCAAGCCGCATTGGCCGCAATCGGGCGACGCGCACCCGCTGATGATGGTGGTGGTGACCCGGGTGATGATGCCCATCGCGCTGATGGTGGGGGCCTATATCTTCTTCCGGGGCCACAACCAGCCGGGCGGCGGCTTCATCGCCGGTCTGGTGGTCGCCATCGCCTTTTTGATGCAATACATGGCCAGCGGCTTTACCTGGGCGGCCGAGCGGCAGCGGTTCTATTACCATGCCACCATCGGCTGGGGCGTGCTGATTGCGGCGGCCACCGGTCTGGGCGCCTGGTTCAACGACATGCCCTTCCTGACCAGCGATTTCGGCTATCTGCACTGGCCGCCTCTGGAGGAGTTCGAATGGGCCACCGCGATGCTGTTTGACACCGGCGTGTTCCTGGCGGTGCTGGGCGCGGTGATGCTGACGCTGGAAAGCCTGTCACGCTTTGCCTGGCAGCCGGGGATGACCCAGGAATTCCCGATGGATATCAACCCCGCGCGTGAGGCGCTGCGCCAGTTTGTCGAGGAGACCAAGCAGAAGATGGCCGAAAAGGGCAAGACCATAGACACGGAAAAGGGGGCCTGAGATGGAAGCGCTTCTTGCATCCGCCGTGGGCGTTCTGACCGCTGCCGGCATTTTCCTGATCCTGCGTCGGCGCACCTTTCCGGTGATCCTGGGCCTGTCGCTGCTGACCTATGCGGTCAACGCCTTCCTGTTCGCCACCGGGCGGCTGGCGCTGAACGCGCCGCCGGTACTGAACAAGTATAAGGAGGTCGTCTATACCGATCCGCTGCCGCAGGCGCTGGTGCTGACGGCGATCGTGATCTCGTTCGGGATGACGGCGGTGATCGTGATGATCGCGCTCAGCGCCTATCTGTCGTCGCGCGATGACCGGATCGACATGAGCGCGCAGGACAGTGTCGACGCGGCGGGAGAGGACGCATGAACCACTGGATCATTGCCCCGATCGTGCTGCCCGCGCTGCTAGCGCCCTTCATCATCATGGTGCTGCGCTATCACCTTGATTTGCAGCGCATCTTTTCGGTTGCAGGCACCGTCGGCCTCGTCGGCATCGCGCTGACGCTGACCGCGCAGGCCTCGGGCGGCGCGGTGCAGGTCTATGAGCTGGGCAACTGGCCCGCGCCCTTTGGCATCGTGCTGGTGCTCGACCGGATGTCGGCGCTGTTCGTGCTGCTGACATCGCTCTTGGCGCTGGTCGTGGTGCTTTATGCGATGGGATCGGGCTGGGACAAGCGCGGGCGGCATTTCCACCCTCTGTTCCAGTTCCAGCTGATGGGGGTCTGCGGCGCCTTTCTGACCGGCGACGCCTTCAACCTGTTTGTGTTCTTCGAGGTGTTGCTGATCGCCTCTTACGGGCTGATGACCCATGGCGGCGGCGCGGTGCGGCTCAAGGCCGGGGTACAGTATGTCACCTATAATCTGCTCGGCTCGACCCTGTTCCTGTTCGCGCTCGGCACGCTTTATGCGGTGACCGGCACGCTGAACATGGCCGATCTGGCGGTGCGGGTGGCCGAACTGCCGCCCGAGGATACCGCCCTGCTGCGGGTCGGGGCGGTCCTGCTGCTGCTGGTGTTCTGCATCAAGGCCGCGGTGCTGCCGCTGCATTTCTGGCTGCCGGCAAGCTATGCCAATGCGCCGCTGCCAGTGGCGGCGTTGTTTGCGATCATGACCAAGGTCGGCGCCTATGCCATCCTGCGCATGTATACGCTGGTCTTTGGCCCCGATCTGGCGATTGCCGAGGGGCTGGCGGGCGCCTGGCTGCTGCCCGCTGCTTTGGTCACCCTGGCGGTGGGCGCAATCGGTATCCTGGGCACAAGGCATATCGCCCGCATGGCGGCCTTTGGCGCCATCGCCTCGATGGGCACGCTGCTGATCGCGGTGTCGCTGTTCACCCCGCAGGCCACGGCGGCGGCGCTTTATTATGCGGTACATTCTACCCTGGCGGCGGCGCTGATGTTCCTGGTCGCCGATCTGGTGATGGAGCGTCAGGGCGGGCGTATCGACGGCATGCCGCCGATGGCGCAATCCGGCCTGATCGCGGTGCTGTTCTTTATCGGGTCGATCGCGCTGGCCGGGATGCCACCGCTGTCGGGCTTCGTCGGCAAGCTGCTGGTGATGGATGCCGCCCGCGACGCGGGCGAGTTTGCCGCGATCTGGGCGATGATCTTGATCAGCTCGTTCATCACCATCGTCGGGCTGGCGCGCGCGGGCTCGCTGATCTTCTGGCAGAGCCATGACGAGCGTCACAACACCGAGCCGGACCCGGAAAACGAGGATGAGGTGATCCACCTGCCCGCGCCCGAGCCGATGCCCGGTCTGACCTTTGCAGCGGTCTTCGGGCTGGTTGCCGGTCTGGCGGCGCTCACCCTCTTTGCCGGGCCTCTGATGGATTATACCCGCGCCATGGCGGCGCAGCTTTACGAACCGCAAGCCTATATCGACGCGGTCCTGAAGGGAGGCGGGAAATGAAACTCTTGCGCCGTATCTTTCCGCACCCGCACCTGACCCTGCTGTTGACGCTGGTCTGGGTGCTGCTGGCCAATGCGCCCTCGCTCAACTCGCTGCTGTTCGGGCTGATCTTGGGGATCGTGATCCCCTTCATCACACAGCCCTATTGGCCGGACCGGCCCAAGCTGCGCAACTGGCCGATGGTGGTCGAATACATGCTGGTCGTGCTGTGGGACATCGTGATGGCCAATGTCACCGTGGCCGGCATCATCCTGTTCAAGCGCGACGCAGACCGCAAACCGGCCTGGATCTCGATCCCGCTGGAGCTGCGCAGCCCCGAGGCGATCACCGTGCTGGCGGGCACCATCACCATGACCCCCGGCACCGTCAGCTGCGATCTGTCCGAGCGCGGTCTGAACCTGCTGGTGCATTGCCTGGACGCACCCGACCCGGACGCGGTGCGCGACGAGATCAAGCAGCGCTATGAACGCCGCCTGAAGGAGATTTTCGAATGATCCTGACCTATGCGATCTATTTCACCTTTGCCTGTTTCGGCGCGGCGATCATGATGTGCCTGTGGCGGATCATCACCGCCGAAGGGGTCGGCACGCGGGTGCTGGCGCTGGATACGATGGTGATCAACACCATCGCGCTGATGATCCTCTATGGCCTGACCGTGGGCTCCGAGATCTTCTTTGAAGCGGCCATGATTATCGCCATGCTGGGCTTTGTCTCGACCGTGGCCTACGCGCGCTTCATGTTGCGCGGCAATATCATCGAGTGAGGGCGGCATGGACCAGATCTGGGAAATCACTATCGCCTTCTTCCTGATCGTCTCGGGAGTGTTCGGCTTTGTCGGCTCGTTCGGGATGATCAAGCTCAAGGATCCGATGTCGCGGCTGCACGCGCCGACCAAGGCGACCACGCTCGGGGTGGGCGGGGTGCTGATCGCCTCGATCCTGCATTCGCTGACGCTCGAGGATCACGTCTCGCTGCACGAGTTGCTGATCACGCTGTTTCTGTTCCTGACAGCGCCGGTCACGGCGCTGTTCATTGCCAAATGGCACATTCACCGGCATGAAACGCCCGAGTCCCTGCCGCCGACCGGCGGGGACGGCAGATGGGCCACCCACGCGGTCGAACCCGACGACGACACACCAGAGCATACGGCCAACTGACATCATGCACACACCGCCCCTGCCCCGCACCCGCGACCTTGTTCTGATCGGGGGCGGCCACACCCATGCGCTGGTGCTGCGCAAATGGGGGATGATGCCGCTGGCGGGCACAAGGGTGACGGTGATCAATCCCGGTCCCACCGCGCCCTATTCGGGCATGCTGCCTGGTTTCGTCGCCGGTCACTATGACCGCGCGGCGCTGGATATCGACCTGGTGCAACTGGCGCGCTTCGCGGGCGCGCGGGTGGTGCTGGGCGCGGTTCAGGGTATCGACCTCGACCAGCGCGAGATCCATGTGCCGGGCCGCCCACCGATCAGCTTTGACGTGGCCTCGGTCAATGTCGGCATCACCTCGGCCATGCCCGAGATGGAGGGTTTTGCCGATCATGCGATCCCGGCCAAGCCGCTGGGGCCCTTCGCTGCCCGCTGGGCCGCCTATCTTGCGGGCGCGGGCCCGGCGCGGGTGGCGGTAATCGGTGGCGGCGTCGCCGGGGCCGAACTGGTGATGGCCATGGCCCACGCCCTGCGCAGCCGGGGCCGCGCGGGTCAGGTGACATTGATCGACCGCGCGCGCGTACTGGCGGGTCTCGGCCCGGGCGCCGCCGCGCGGGTCCGTCAGGCGATGGTCGGTCTGGGCGTGACCCTGGTTGAGGGGGTCGAGATCGCCCGGATCTCCGCCGAAGCGGTCGAACTGGGTGATGGCCGCCAGATCGAGGCCGATTTCATCACCGGCGCTGCGGGCGCGCGCGCCTATCCCTGGCTGGCCGAAACCGGGCTCGACACCCACGAGGGGTTCATCGCCGTCGATGCCTGCCTGCGCTCCAGCGATCCGATGGTGTTTGCCGCCGGAGATTGCGCACATCTGACCGATACACCGCGCCCCAAGGCCGGGGTCTATGCCGTGCGCGAGGCGCCGGTCCTTTATGACAATCTGCGCGCAGCGCTTGGCGCCGGGCATCCGCGCCCTTATCGCCCGCAATCCGATTACCTCAAGCTGATCTCGCTGGGTGGCAAATCTGCCCTGGCCGAGAAATGGGGGCGCGTGTTTGCCGGCCCCGCCATGTGGCGCTGGAAGGACCGGATCGACCGGACCTTCATGGACCGGTTCCGTGACCTGCCGCAGATGGGCCAACCCGCCCTGCCCGAGCTTCACAGCGCCGGGCTGAATGAGGCGCTGGGGGACAAGCCGCTTTGCGGCGGCTGCGGCGCCAAGGTGGGGCGCGCCGCCCTGCGCGCGGCGCTGGCACCGCTGCCGGGCATGGTGCGCAACGACGTGACCCCGCTGCCCGGGGATGACGCGGCGCTGCTGACGACCGGCGGTGTCCGGCAGGTGATGACCTCGGACCATCTGCGCGCCCTGGCTGAGGATCCGGTGCTGATGACCCGCATCGCCGCCCATCACGCGCTGGGCGATATCTGGGCCATGGGCGCAGCGCCGCAGGCGGCCACCGCCACGGTGATCCTGCCGCGCCTGTCACCCGAGCTGCAACAGCGTAGCCTGGCCGAGATCATGGCCGCCGCAACCGAGGTGATGCGCGCCGCCGGGGCAGAAATTGTCGGCGGCCACAGCTCGGTCGGAGACGAGCTGACCATCGGTTTCACCCTGACCGGCCTGTGCACCCAAGCGCCGATCACGCTGGGCGGCGGGCAGCCCGGCGACGTGCTGATCCTGACCAAGCCGCTGGGCAGCGGTGTGCTGATGGCGGCCGAGATGGCTGGCCGTGCGCCGGGCGCAGACGTGGCCGCCGCCTATGCCCTGATGACCATGGATCAGGGACCTGCCGCCCGCATCCTGGGCGCCGCCCATGCGATGACCGATGTGACGGGCTTCGGCCTTGCCGGGCACCTGCACGGGCTGTGCGAGGCCTCGGGCACCGGGGCGGAGCTTGACCTTGCGGCGGTGCCGCTGATGGCGGGCGCGTTGGCCTTGTCCGAGGCGGGTCACCGCTCGTCCATCTTCGCCGACAACCGGGCGCTGGTGCCGGGCTTGCCCGCCACCGGCGCGGCGGCGCTGCTGTTCGATCCGCAAACTGCGGGCGGCCTGCTCGCCGCTGTCGCGCCCGATCAGGCCGACGTCTGCCTCGCGGATTTGGTCAAAGCAGGTTACCCCGCCGCCCGGATCGGGGAGCTGACCCAAACGCCCGGCCTGCGTCTCGCCCGCTGACGGGGGCCAGCCCCCCGCCGCCCGTTCCGGGCGCCTCCCCCCGGAGTATTTCAAACCAGAAAGAAGCAGCAGAGGCTCGGCCCTGCATTTCGCCCAAAGTACGCTGGGGGGTCCGCGGCTTGCCACGTCGGAGGCAGCGCCCCCTCTCGCAGCGCTCAGAGGGCCTTCAGCACTGCGGCAACCTGTGCCGTCAGCGTATCAATACCCGCATGGTCGAGTGTGTCGGAGCGCAGGCGCGCCGCAACCTGCACCGCATGGCTGGCGCGGGACTTGCGATAGGCCGGGTCGTAATGCTGTTCCATCAGGGCGCGGGTGACCCCGTGTTTGTCACCTGCCGCGACCAGGGCCAGCCACCCTTCGACCACCGCATGCCCCCGGTGATAGCGCAGCGGGTCGAGCCGGGCGGTCAGGGTCTCGGCATCCGACAGGATATCGTCATAGGCAGCGGTGAGATAAGCGGAGCGGGCGGCAACGGGCGCCTCGATCTCGATCCGGGGCGCGGCACAAAGCGCGGCCCAGAGGCTGGGCGGCAGGATACGTTCGCCGATGCGCGAGCTTTCCGCCTCGACCACCACGGGGCGCGTGGGGTCGAGCCTGCAAAGCGCCGCCGCCAGCGCCGATTCAAACGCCTTCTGCTCTGGCTGTCCGCCGGGCCGCGCGCCCAGCAGCGAGCCGCGATGATTGGCCAGCGCCTCGAGGTCGAGCATCTGGACGCCCAGCGCCGGCAGCCGGGCCAGGATCTCGGTCTTGGCGGTGCCGGTGAACCCGTCGAGCGCCACCAGCCGGTGCGGCAGCGGATCCTCGTAGAGGTACCGGTTTACCAGTCGTCGATAGGTGCGGTACCCGCCCGAGACCACTTCGGCCCGCCAGCCGATCTGTTGCAACATCCAAGTGAACGAGCCGGACCGCTGCCCGCCGCGCCAGCAATAGACCAGTGGCCGCCAGTGGCCCTCGTGATGGGACAGGCTCTGCTCCACATGGCTGGCGGCGTTGCGGAACACCAGCGCCGCGCCCAGCTTGCGCGCCAGAAACGGGCTTTGCTGCTTGTAGATGGTGCCGACGCGGGCACGCTCTTCGTTGTCCAGCACCGGCAGGTTGATCGCGCCGGGCAGGTGATCCTCGGCAAACTCCGCCGGGCTGCGCACGTCGATGACAGTGTCATAGTCATGCGCATAGAGTTGCGGGAGCGTGGTGAATTCTAGAGCCATGCGCGCGGTGTAGCGCCCTTTGCGGACGGGCGAAAGATCACCCGTCGAAGGGTTCGATCAAATCCGGACCGCTGGCGCGGTTCGAATTCACCGCCGGGTCGACCCGGTGATAGTCGAGCACCTCTTCGGCACCCGGTTGCATCAGCCGGGCAGCGCCATGCCCCGCCTCGCCCAGCCAGAGCGGCCAGTCATCCGGTTCCAGGATCAGCGGCATCCGGTGATGCAACTGCCCCAGATGGCGGTTGGCAGCGGTGGTGACGATGGCGCAGGTGGGCTGGCGCGCGGCCTCGGGGCCCCAGTCCTGCCAGATCCCGGCAAAGGCGATCGGCGCGCCGTCGCGGCGGTGAATGTACCAGGGCAGGCGCACGTCTCCGCCCGGACGCGTCCATTCATAGAACCCCGTGGACGGGATCAGACAGCGCCGCTGCCGGCAGGCTGCGCGAAAGGCTGGTTTCTCGGCCAGGGTCTCGGCACGGGCGTTGATCAGCAGCGGGCCGTCGGTTTCGCTCTTGTACCACTGCGGCAGGAATCCCCAGCGCATCGCCAACAGGTTCCGCCCGCCGGGACCGGCGCGGACGACGTGAACCGGATTGGTGGGGCAGATATTGTAATTTGGCACCGCCGGCAGGTCATTGGCCGGCTGCGCCTGGAACAGCCGCGCCATGGCGTCGCTGGGCAGGGTATTGGCAATCCGTCCGCACATGGCGGCAGATTACGAGGCCGCCTGTACCTTGGCCAGTACCTGTTGCACCTGGGCCTCGACGCTCTGCCAGGCGGGCACTGCCTCGATCGCGGCAATCCAGCGGTGGATATTGGCGTAGCCCTCAAGCGGATAGTGGCACTGATCCCGCAGGCTGAGAATGCAGGCCAGCGTGATATCGGCCAGCGTCATCCCATCGCCCACCAGCCAGTCACGCCCCGCCAGATGGCTGTCGAGCACCGCCGCGTATCTGGCCACCTGGGTTGCGGCGGTTTCCAGATCGGCGTCCATCTGGCCAAAGATGTGGCGGCTGATGAAGGGCGACAGCGCCGGTGTCCAATGGGCGGTCTCCCAATACTGCCAGCGCAGGATGTCATAGCGGATGTCGGATTTCGGCCAGAGGCTGGTCTCGGTCTCGGCACAGAGCCGCGCCATGATGGCGTTGGATTCCCAAAGCGTGCTGCCATCGTCATATTCGAGCACCGGCACCTTGGCATTGGGATTGAGCGCGACAAAACCCGGCGCGAGCTGCTCGCCCGTGGCGAGGTTGACCAGTGCAACCGGCAGGTTCAACCCAAGATGCGCGTTCACGACCAGAACCTTGCGCGAGTTGGGCGAAGGCGGAAAGACATGCAGTTTCATGAAGTATCTCCTTTGTTTAACTTATTTGTTAATTAACGTATCCATATGCCGCAGGTCAAGCGTCATGAAACTGTCGCAAATGGGTTTGCAACCCGCCTGTGCCGCCCCTAGATCTACGGTACCACCTGCCGTCGCAGCGCACGAAAGCCCTTTATGACGCTTGATCCCACCCCTGCCCTGAGCGCGCTTCGATCCGGAGATTTCCGCACCGTGCAGAAACTGGCGCGCCGGGCGCTCAAGCTGGCCAAGGGTGATCCCGGCTGGCTGAACCTTGCCGCAATTGCCGAATCCGGGTTGGGCCGGCCCAAGGCGGCGCTGCCGCATTTCCAGCTGGCGCTGAAACTGGCGCCCGATTTCCATGATGCCCGGCGCAATCTGGCGCAGACGCTGGTGATCCTGGGCCGTTTGGACGAGGCCGAGCGGCATCTGCAGCAGCTGACCGGCACCAACCCGCAAGATGCCGAAGCCTGGGCGTTGCTGTCGCAGGCCGCGATGGGGCGGGGCGATGGCGATGCGGCGCTGGCGGCGGCGGATCGCTATGTCGACCTGCGGCCCGGACAGGCGCGAGGCCTGATGTTGCGCGCCACGTTGCATGGCCGGTTGGGCGACGAGGCGGCGGCGCTGGCTGATCTGCAACAGGCGCAGATGGCCGAACCCGACAATGTCGACCTGCTGATCGCCCTGTCACTGCCGCTGGCGCGCGCAGACCATCCCGGCGCCGCGATCGACGTCGCCCGCCGCGCCGTAGAGCTGGCCCCGCGCCATATCCCCGCCCGGCTCACCCTTGCGATGCGCCATGTGGAACAGGGGGACAGCGATGCCGCCAAGGCGATGTATCACAGAGTGCTCGAAATCGCGCCCGATCAGGCCGAGGCGCTGGAACAGCTGGCCCATCTCAACGATGCCGCCGAGAACCAGCGGCTTGCGCCCCAGGTGCAGACCGCATTGAAAACTGCCGAGGCGGGCAGCCTGGACAAGGCGCAACTGCATTTCGCGCTGGCCCGGATTGCAGCGCAAAGCGCGGATGACGACGGCCTTGCCCGCAATCTGACCCGTGCCAATGCCACCATGGCGCGGCTGATGCCCTATGACGCCGGGGCCGATACCCGGCTGAGCGAGGCGCTGATGGCGCGGTTTGCACCGGGCGCGGACTGCGACGGGCCCGGCGATGGGCCTGCGCCATTCTACGTTCTGGGCCTGCCGCGGTCCGGCACCTCGCTGACCGAGGCGGTGCTGGGCGCGCATCCGGTGGTGCACCCCCTGGGCGAACGCATCGCACCGGGGCGGCTGCTGGCGCCGCTGATCGACGGCGGGCTGCCGTTTGACGCACAGGCGCGGGCGGCGTTCCGCAAGGGCGAGGCCGCGAGCCTGCCCGCCCTGCCCGAAGGCACCCGGTTCTATACCGACAAGATGCCCGAGAATTACCGGCTTGTGGGCTTCCTGCTCGCGGCGCGCGGGGATGCGCGGGTGATCCACCTGCGGCGGGACCCGCGCGATGTGGCGCTGTCGCTGTGGCAGGCGCATCTGGCGGGATCGGCGTTGAACTATGCCTATGACCTGGGCGCTATGGCGCATCGGTTCAACCTTTACGCCCGGATGATGGCGCATTGGCGCGCGATCTTCCCCGACCGCATTCTGGATCTGCCTTACGAAGAGCTGGTGGCCGATGTCACCCGTGCCAGCCAGCGGCTGGCCGAGTGGCTGGGTCTGGTCTGGGATCCCGAAATGGCGCGACCCGAGCGCAGCACATCACAGATTCTGACGCTCAGCGCCAGTCAGCTGCGCCAGCCGGTGCATACACGCTCGGTCGGCAAATGGCGCAAGCATGAGGCCATGCTTGCGCCCTTCATCGCAGGTCTCGACCCCGGCCTCTGGCCCGAGTTGGGCCAGTCCGGGATCTGAGGGTCACTTCTTGACGATGCGCCCGTCGAGATAGGGCTGATAAGGCGCGTTGGCGGCAAGGTACTCCGCCGTCACATCGGCCAGATCGGGGCCGTAGTCATAGGCGTTCTTGTCGTCCCCCGAGAACATCGCATAGCCGTCGCCGCCATTGCGAACATAGTTGTTGGTCACCACCATATATGTCCCCGTCAGGTCGAGAGGCACAAAACCATCCTCGCTGGCAACCATGACCTCGACAATGCGGCTGCCGGCAGGCTGCGCGCTGTCCCAGGTGAAGGTCAGGCCCGAGACCTGCGGGAAGCGGCCCGCGCCCTCTTCGGCCTGGCTGACGCCGTTTTCCAGCGCCTCGACGATCAGGGCACCGGTCGCCTCAAAGGTCGACAGCGTGTTCTGGAAGGGCAGCACTGTCAACACTTCGCCCATGGTCACCTCGCCCGCGTCGATCGAGGCGCGCAACCCGCCCGAATTGGCGATGGCGATGGTCACGCCCTGATCGGCCACCCGCTCCAGCATCGCGTCGGTGACCAGATTGCCCATCTGGCATTCCTGCACCCGGCAGACATCTCGGCTGCCCTCGATCGGGGCGGCGGCATTGGCGACCACCTTGTTGCGGATCTCTTCCAGCGGCACCGCGAGTTCCTGGATACGGGCGACGGTGGCGGTGTCCTCGCTCACGGTGGCATCCATGATCAGCGGCTCGCCCACCGCCTCGATCACGTTGCCGGCGTCATCAAAGGTGACGTTCAGTTCGCCCAGGAACTTGCCATAGGCATAGGCCTGCACGATCTGCACCCCGTTTACCACGGTGGGATAGGGGCCCGACGCCTTGTCCGAGACATTGGACAGGTAGGTGTTGGAATGCCCGCCCACGATCACATCGACACCGGTCGTTTCCGCCGCGACGCGCTGGTCGGTGCCATAGCCCGAATGGCTGAGCACGATGATCTTGTTCACGCCCTCGGCGGTCAGCCGGTCGACCTCTCCCTGTACCGCAGGCACCGGGTCCGAGAAGGAGATGTTCGGGCCGGGGCTGGCCAACTCATGGGTATCCTCGGGCGTCAGGCCGATCAGGCCGATCTTTTCGCCGCCCTTCTCGATCACCGTCGATTTCAGCAACTTGGTGGCCAGCAGTTCCTCGCCGCTGAAATCGGCATTGGACATCAGGACCGGAAAGCTTACCGCATCCATGAAACCGCGCAGCACCTCGGGGCCGTCGTCGAATTCGTGGTTGCCCACGGTCATCGCGTCATAGCCGAGCTTGTTCATGAACTCGGCCGCGACCTTGCCCTTGTAATAGGTATAGAACAGCGTGCCCTGGAACTGATCGCCGCCATCCACCAGAATCGCGTTTCCGGCGCGGGCGCGCGCGGCCTCGATCGCGGTGACCAGACGGGCGGTGCCGCCAAAGCATTTGCCCTCGGCGTTGTCTTCGGCCCCGCAACCGCTGTCATATTTGCTGATCGGTTCGAACCGGGCGTGGAAATCGTTGGTGTGCAGAATGGTCAGCTTGTATTCGGCGGCGGCCATGCCGGCCGTCAGGCCCAGTGCCGCAACCGAAGTCATGAAACGGGTGAACATGCTATCAACTCCCTGTTGTTATTGCCGGTGATGGTGCGCGCGGAATTGAGCGGAGTCAAAGGTCTCGTGAGGGAAATCGCGCTTGATTCCTCCCCCTGCCCAAGGCATCACCGGACCATGCTGATCTACAAGATTTTTCGCGCCGACGAATGGGCGGCGCTGGAGCGTGACGGCCAGAGCGTCGGGGCACCGGTGGACCTGGCCGACGGGTTCGTGCATTTCTCGACCGCCGAGCAGGCGGGCGAAACGGCGGCGAAACATTTCGCCGGGGCCGAGGGGCTGGTCTTGCTGGCCTGCGAGGCCGATGCCATGGGTGACGTCCTGAAATGGGAGGTGTCGCGCGGTGGGGCGCTGTTCCCGCATCTTTACCGCGAATTGCGGCTGTCCGATGTGCTCTGGTCGCAGCCCCTGCCGCTGGTGGACGGTATACATCGCTTCCCGCAGGAGATGACATGACAGGCTATATCGACCCCGACCGTGCCCAGTTCGAGGCGTTCAAGGCGCTGGATCGCGACCACCCGATCGAGATGCTGAACCTGGTGAAGTTCCGCGACCGCGCCGCCTACCCCGAGGGGCACGAATTGGCCAATGCCGGGTTGAGCGGGGCCGAGGCCTATCGCAATTACGGCCGCGAGACCGCGCCGGTCATCGCCCGGCTGGGCGCCTCGATCGTCTGGCGCGGCACGTTCCAGACCGTGCTGATCGGCCCCGGTGACGAGGTCTGGGACGAGATGTTCATCGCGCGCTATCCCAGCGGGCATGCGTTTCTCGAGATGGTGACCGATCCCGCCTACAGACAGGCGGTGGTCCACCGGCAGGCGGCGGTCGAGACCTCGCGCCTGATCCGCACCAAACCCGGTACAGGGGGCACAAGCTTCGGATGAAGATGATCGAGAGATTGGGGCTGACAGCCCTGCACCGGCTGGACCCGGAAACCGCGCATGGCCTGTCGATCAAGGCGCTGAAGGCGGGGCTGGTGCCCCTGCCCGGCCCGGTCACCTCGACCCGGCTGCGCACCCGTGTAGCGGGGCTGGACCTGCCCAACCCGGTGGGGCTGGCGGCTGGATTCGACAAGAATGCCGAGGCGCTGGCACCGCTGGCGCGCGCAGGCTTCGGGTTTATCGAGGTCGGGGCGGCCACGCCGCGCCCGCAGCCCGGCAACCCGCGCCCGCGTCTCTTTCGCCTGACCGAGGACCGCGCCGCGATCAACCGGTTCGGCTTCAACAACCAGGGCATGGAAGCGATTGCCGTGCGGCTGGCCAAACGTCCGCGCGATGCGGTGATCGGCCTTAATCTGGGGGCCAACAAGGACAGCAGCGACCGGCCCGGCGATTTCGCCCGCGTGCTGGCGCATTGCGCCGCGCATCTAGATTTCGCCACGGTGAACGTCAGCTCTCCCAACACCGAGAAACTGCGCGACCTGCAAGGGCGCGCGGCGCTGACGGCGCTCTTGTCGGGCGTGATCGAAACGCGCGATGCGCTGGCCCGGCCGATCCCGGTGTTCCTGAAGATCGCGCCGGATCTGAGCAAGGACGAGATCGCCGATATCGCCGCCGTGGCGCGCGATACGGGCGTGGATGCGGTGATTGCCACCAACACCACCCTGTCGCGCGAGGGGCTGCACAGCGCCCACAAGGATGAGGCGGGTGGGCTGTCGGGCGCGCCGCTGTTTGACAAATCGACCCGCGTTCTGGCGCGGCTGTCGGCGCTGACCGATGGGGCGATCCCGCTGATCGGCGTGGGCGGCATCAGCAATGCCGAACAGGCCTATGCCAAGATCCGCGCCGGGGCCTCGGCGGTGCAGTTCTATACCGCCATGGTCTATGGCGGCCTGGCGCTGGCGGCTGAGATCGCGCGCGGGCTTGATGCGCTTTTGGCGCGCGACGGCTTCGCCTCGGTCGCCGAGGCGGTGGGAACCAGAAGAGAGGACTGGCTGTGATCGAATACTGGCACAATCCGCGCTGTTCCAAGTCGCGGCAGGGTCTGGCGCTGCTGGAAGAGCGCGGCGCAGAAATCGAACTGCGCCGCTATCTGGAGGATGCGCCCAGCCTTGAGGAGCTGCGCGCCACCCAGGCGGCGCTGGGGGTTTCGGCCATCGCAATGATGCGCACGGGCGAGGCGCGGTTCAAGGAACTGGGCCTCAGCAAGAGCGACCCCGACGCCGTGCTGCTGGCCGCCATGGCGGAAAGCCCGGTGCTGATCGAACGGCCGCTGGCGATCAAGGGCGACCGGGCGGTGATCGGGCGCCCGCCCGAGGATATGCTCAGCCTGCTGGACTGACCGCCGCGCGCTCCAGCGCCGGATAGCGCAGGCCCAGCGTGATGCCGCGCGCGATGAAGGAAATCGTCAGCGCCATCCACAGGCCGTGATTGCCGTAGGGCTCAATCAGCAGCCAGACGGTGGCAAAATAGATCGCCGCCGAGAGCGCCATCATGTTGCGCATGTCGGCCGAGCGGGTGGCGCCGATGAAGATGCCATCGAACATCACCAGCGCCAGGATCAGAAGCGGCGCCGCCACCATCCAGGCCAGATAGTCGCGGGCTGCCAGTTGCACCGCCGGGTCCTTGGTCATCACGTCGATCAGCCAGGGTCCAAGCGCCCAGAACACCACCGCCAGCAAGAGCGCCAGCACCAACCCCCAGAGGCTGGTCATCCAGGCCGCGCGCCTGAGCCGGGCCACGGCTCCGGCGCCAAAAGCCTGCCCAACCAGTGACTCGGCGGCAAAGGCAAAACCGTCGAGCGCATAGCCGGTGATATGGACGAATTGCAGCAGCACCTGATTGGCCGCCAGCGTCACGTCGCCGAACCGGCCGCCCAGCAGCAGGAAGCTGACAAAGATCGCCTGGAGCAGCATCGAGCGGATCAGGATATCGGTGTTGACCACCGCCATGCGGCGCAGGCGCGCCGCCTCGAACACCCGCGCCCAGTCGCGCCAGCGCGGGTTCAGAAAGGCATCGCGGCAGAGCCAGAGGCCAAAGGCGAGCCCGGTCCACTCGGCCAGAAAGGTGGCAAAGGCAACCCCGTTGACGCCCCAGCCGAGGCCAAGCACGAACCACAGGTCGAGACCCATGTTGAGCCCGTTCATCCACAGTTGCAGCACCAGCACCGCCCGTGTGCGCTCCAGCGCGATGAGCCAGCCGGTGATGCCATAGATGGCGATGGCGGCGGGCGCCGACCAGATGCGGATGGACATGTAGCCGCGCGCTAGAGTCTCAACCTCGGCGCTGGCCGGGCTGACGGCCAGTGCGCCCCAGTAGATCGGCAGTTGCAGCAAAATGAGTGCGACTCCACCCGCCACGCCGATCATCAGCGAGCGGGTCAGCAGGGCGGCGACCTCGCCCTCGTGCCCTGCGCCGTGCGCCTGCGCGGTCAACCCGGCGGTGCCCATGCGCAGAAAGCCGAAGATCCAGTAGATCGCCGACAGGATGATCGCGCCGACACCCACGGCGGCGATGGGCGCGGCCTGCGGGATCTGGCCCACCACGGCGGTATCGACCGCGCCGAGGATCGGCACTGTCATGTTGGCCAGCATGATCGGAACAGCGATCTTCAACACCCGCTGGTGCGTGATCGGGGCCGCGTCGGACATGCGCCGCTCAGCTTTCGGGGCCGGGGTCCTGCGGCATCAGGAAATGCCCGGTCCCCTGCGCATAGAGCTTGTCGTGATGGTCCTGCCAGGCCTCGACCCGGACCGAGGCATAGCGCCGCCCGGCCCGGCTGATATAGGCGCGCGCATAAGCGTCGCGCGGCAGGCCCGAGCGCAGGTAGTCGATGGTAAAGTCGATGGTCTTGGGAAAGCGCATGTTCTCGTCGGTCAGGATATCCTCGGGCGCGAGATCGCCGCTTTCGATCCGTTCGAACAGATGTGCCCAGCTCAGCGTGATGACGGCCGTCACCTCGAGAAAGGCCGCTGTCACCCCGCCATGAATGGCGGGCAGGAACGGGTTGCCGATCAGCTTGTCATCGAAATTCAGCACCCCGGTCAGCTCGTCCCCGCGCCGGTCGAAGGTGATGTTGAGAAACCGGATAAAGGGCACCCCGCTGACCAGCGCGTTCAGCGCGGCATCGCGGCGCTGCTTGACCACCTGCATGGGTTCGGGACGGGTCCGGGCCATCTCAGCGCCCCTCCACGGTAAAAGCGCCTGCCGCCGTGGCGACGGGACGGTCGGTATCGTCATCGGTGGCCACCGCACGCACAAAGGCGACGTTGCGGGTGATGTGATGACAGGTGGCCCGGGTGGTGATGGTCTGCCCCGGGGTTGCGGCCCGCATGTAGTCGATCCTGAGGTCGATTGTCGCAGTTCCGCCCGGCGCCGACGGGTGGCTCATCACCGCCGCGCCGCAGCAGGTATCCAGCATCGCCGACACCGCCCCGCCATGGATGACCCCGGTGCGCGGATCGCCCACCAGTTCGGCGTTATAGGGCATGGAAATCTCGGCCTCGCCCTGACCGATATACGTCAGTTCCAGCCCCAGCGCCTTGGCATGGGGGATCGCCTGGATGAATTGCCGGGCCAGTTTTACCTTGTCGGTCATATGCCTGCGGTCCTGCCGTTGCTTTGCCCCTTTATGAACAGGGCACGACACAAAGGGCAAGCCCGGCAGTTGCGCTGGAATTCGCAAGCCCCTAGGTTGCGGGCAAGGAGATTGGACATGCCCGAGACGCGTTTGTCATTCAAGGAGATGTGCGCCGAGTTCGACGTGACCCCGCGCACGCTCAGATATTACGAATACATCGAACTCCTTCAGCCCGACCGCGAGGGACGCGCCCGCTATTACGGTGCGCGCGAGCGGGCGCGGATGAAGCTGATCATGCGCGGCCGCCGCTTCGGCTTTGCGCTGGAGGAAATCCGCCAGTGGCTGCTGATCTACGAGGATGAGGGCAACCAGGCGCAGATGGCCGCCTTTGTCGAGATGGCCGACCGCCAGATGCACGAACTGCGCCTGCAACAGCAGCAACTGGACGAAGCGATGAGCGAGTTGCAGCAGTTGCGCGACCAAACCGCCAGGGGCATCAAGTAACGCCCGACCTACCGCAAACGTGATCCGCGCGCGCGACGCGCCGGCTTGTCTTTGCGCCACAGGCGCCGCAGGCTATGATGTGTCGGGCGCCTGCCGCCCGGCCCAGAGCGGGAGGACCGGATGCCCAACCCTGTAGCTCTTGTTACCCTGACGCTTGCCGCCCTTATGCTGGCGGCCTGTGACCCCGGCCCAACCGGGCATGGCACCGCGCCCGCCGGTGTGGATCAAGCCGACTGGGACCGCCAGATCGCCGCCCGCCGGCAGGCGCGCAGCGACGTTTACCGGGGCCCGCGCGGCGGCGCCACGGGGCGCTGATTCCACCCTTTCGTCGGCAGGTCAGCACCCGCAAATCCACCCATCAAACGGTTTCCGCTGGGTAAGGAAATGTCGCAAAACCGCCCTTCCGAGACTTGATCTTACGTCACCGAGAAAGTGACGTGACGTTTGGCTTACGTCAACGTCAAGCAGATGTTGTAAACAGCGGGAAAGCTGATCACCTCTCTGCCATGACGCCAGCGACGAGAGATTGAGAGAATGACCGAAGACCTGATGACCATCCGCGAAATGTGCGACGCCTATGACGTGACGCCGCGCACTCTGCGGTTCTACGAATCCAAGGAGCTTCTGTTCCCGGTCCGGGATGGTCAGAAGCGCCTGTTCACCAAACGCGACCGCGCCCGGCTCAAGCTGATCCTGCGCGGCAAACGGTTCGGCTTCAGCCTGGAGCAGATCCGTCAGCTGCTGGATCTCTACCATGTGGGCGATCAGCAGCACATGCAGCTGAACCGCACCTATCAGATCGCCCACGAGCGCCTGGCCGACATGGAATCCCAGCGCGACGAGCTGACCCAGGCCATCGACGACCTGCGCGAACAGCTGCGCTGGGGCGAGAAAGTGCTTGCCTCGATGAAAGACACCAAGAAGGCGGCCGAATAAGCCGCCTCATCCAACACCCGTTCCAAGACTTCAGGGAGCCCCCCATGCCCATCTATACCGCGCCCACCAAGGACACGCAGTTCATCCTGCACGACGTTCTCAAGGTCTCGCAATCCGACACGCCCGGCTATGCCGAACTGGACGCCGATTTCACCGGCGCCGTGCTGGAAGAGGCCGGCAAGATCGCGACCAACGTGCTGCACCCGCTCAACATCGTGGGCGATACCGAGGGCTGCCGGCTGGAAAACGGCGTGGTCTATACCCCGACCGGCTTCAAGGAGGCCTTTGAACAGGTCAAGGAAGGCGGCTGGACCGGGCTGGACATGCCCGAGCAATATGGCGGCCAGAACATGCCCCAGGTGATCGGCACCGCGGTGGGCGAGATGTTCTCTGCCTCCAACCAGGCCTTCACCATGTATCAGGGCCTGACCCATGGCGCCGCCTCGGCGATCCTGGCCCATGGCACCGACGCGCAGAAGGACACCTATCTGCCCAAGATGGTGTCCTGCGAATGGACCGGCACCATGAACCTGACCGAGCCCCATTGCGGCACCGATCTGGGCATGATGCGCACCAAGGCCGAGCCGCAAGGCGATGGCTCCTACAAGATCACCGGCCAGAAGATCTTCATCTCGTCGGGCGATCACGACATGGCCGACAACATCGTACACCTGGTGCTGGCCAAGATCACCGGCGGCCCCGAGGGCATCAAGGGCGTGTCGCTGTTCATTGTCCCCAAGTTCATGGTGAACGAGGATGGCACGCTTGGCGCCCGCAACGCGGTCTCGGTCGGCAAGATCGAGGAAAAGATGGGCATCCACGGCAACTCGACCTGCGTGATGAACTATGACGGCGCCACCGGCTATCTGCTGGGCGAGGAACACAAGGGCATGCGCGCCATGTTCACCATGATGAACGAGGCCCGCCTGGGCGTCGGCATGCAGGGCCTGGCCCAGGCCGATGCCGCCTATCAGAACGCGCTGGAATACGCCAAGGACCGTCTGCAGGGCCGCGACGTGACCGGGGTCAAGAACCCCGAGGGTCCGGCCGATCCGCTGATCGTGCATCCCGATATCCGCCGCAACCTGATGGACCAGAAAAGCTTTACCGAGGGTGCCCGCGCCTTCCTGCTGTGGGGCGCGACCCTGATCGACGCCGCCCACCGCGCCGGCGACAAGGATGCCGACGGGCTGGTCTCGCTGCTGACCCCGGTGATCAAGGGTTTCCTGTCCGATCAGGGCTATGACATGACCGTGCAGGCGCAGCAGGTCTATGGCGGCCATGGCTACATCGAGGAATGGGGCATGTCGCAATACACCCGCGACGCCCGGATCGCGATGATCTACGAGGGTGCCAATGGCGTGCAGGCGCTGGATCTGGTGGGCCGCAAGCTGGCCGCCGATGGCGGCAAGCACGTGATGGCCTTCTTCGAGCTGGTCAAAAGCTTCTGCAAGGAAAACGCCGGTCAGGACGAGGCCTATGACAAGGCGTTCATCGAACCACTGAAAGCGGCGTCCAAGGACCTGCAGGCCGCGGGCATGTATTTCATGCAGAACGGCATGAAGAACCCCAACAACGCGCTGTCGGGCTCCTATGACTTCATGCATATGTTCGGCCATGTCTGCCTGGGCCTGATGTGGGCGCAGATGGCCAAGGCCGCCCGGACCGCACTGGATGGCGGCGCTTCGGACACCGCGTTCTACGAGACCAAGATCGCAACCGGGCGTTTCTACATGGCTCGCCGCCTGCCCGCCACCGCCCTGCACCTGGCCCGTATCCAGACTGGCGCCGACACGGTCATGGCCCTGGACGCCGCCAACTTCTAAGCCAGCGGTGGGCAGGAATGCCCACCCTACCCCCGCCATGATGGGAGGACCTGGATGCCCAAACGTTTCCGCCTGACCCGCCGCTTCCCGGTCGCGATGACCGAAGACGGCTATCGTCGGCTCAAGAGCTTTTCGCGCGAGGCCGGGCTGGACGAGGGCGAGGCGCTGTCCTTCCTGTTCGAGAATTTCAACAGCGTGATCAACGAGGAGAACCTGATCCACCGGCTGCGCCTGTTCAACGCCGAGCTCGACGACCGCAAGCGGTAGAAAACGCCTTCGGCGGGAGTATTTGCAGCGGAATGAAGAACACGCCTGTTCCCCCGCCCTCCGGCCCGGCCGCCCGGCGGGACGCGGGCAGAACGACGGACCTTCATTCCGCGTGGTCATCGGCCCTTCAGCCTGTACCGCAGCCGGAAACAGACCAGATTAAGCTTGTTATCCGGTAACGAGGCCCCTGCTTCATTTCGCCGGAAATACTCCACGGGAGTGCGGGGGTGAGAAACCCCTGCCGCGACATTGGCCAAGGGAGGCAATGATGACGATCAAACTCTACTGCTTCGGAGAAAGCGGCAATTCCTACAAGGCGGCGCTGGCGCTGCAACTCTCGGGTCTGGACTGGGAACCGGTCTTTGTCGACTTCTTCGGCGGTGAGACCCGAACGCCCGAATACCGCACCACCGTCAACGAGCTGGGCGAAGCGCCGGTGCTGGTGGATGGCGAATTCCGCACCAGCCAGTCAGGCTGTATCCAGGCCTATGTGACCGAGGCATCCGGCAAGTTCGGCGGCAAGACCCGCGAGGAGAACTATGACATCCTGCGCTGGGTGCTGTGGGACAACCACAAGCTCAGCTCGATGGCCGGGCTGACCCGTTTCCTGATGAACTTCCTGCCCGAGGACAAACGCCCGCAAGAGGTGATCGCCTTCAACCAGGGCCGGCTCAAGGCCGCTTATGCCACGCTGAACTCCCATCTGGAGGGCCGCGACTGGATCGTGGGCGTTGGCCCCACCAATGCCGATCTCAGCTGCTGCGGCTACCTCTATTATCCCGAACCTTTCGGCTTTGACCGCGCCGACTGGCCCCATATCGACGCCTGGCTGGACCGCATCGCCGCCCTGCCCGGCTGGAAACACCCCTATGACCTGATGCCCGGCAACCCGTCGGATCGCGCTTGAGGAGACCAAGATGACCGAAGCTTATATCTATGACGCCGTGCGCACCCCGCGCGGCAAGGGCCGCAAAGACGGCAGCCTGCACGAGGTGACCTCGGTGCGCCTCAGCGCGCTGACGCTGAACGCGCTGAAAGAGCGCAACAATCTCGAAGGTCACGCGGTCGAGGACGTGATCTGGGGCAATGTCACCCAGGTGATGGAACAGGGCGGCTGCCTGGCGCGGACCGCCGTGCTGGCCTCGGACCTTGACCAGTCGATCCCCGGCCTGGCCATCAACCGGTTCTGCGCCAGCGGCATGGAGGCGGTGAACCTGGCCGCCAACCAGGTACGTGGCGGCGCGGGCGATGCCTATATCGCCGGCGGGGTCGAGATGATGGGCCGCGTGGCCATGGGCAGCGACGGCGCCGCCATCGCCGTCGATCCCAGCATCGCAATGGAAACCTACTTCGTGCCGCAGGGTATCTCGGCCGATATCATCGCCACCGAATACGGCTTCACCCGCGATCAGGCCGACGCGCTGGCGATGGAAAGTCAGCGCCGCGCCAAGGAGGCCTGGGACGAGGGCCGCTTTGCCAAATCGGTGATCCCGGTGCGCGACCAGAACGGGCTGACCATCCTGGATCATGACGAGTACATGCGTCCGGGCACCGACATGCAGTCGCTGGGCGGCCTCAACCCCGCCTTCCAGATGATGGGCGAGCAGATGCCCGGCTTCGACAAGATCGCGATGCTGAAATACCCGCATCTGGAGCGGATCAACCATATCCACCATGCGGGCAACTCCTCGGGCATCGTGGATGGGGCCGCCGGCGTGTTGATCGGCAACAAGGAATTCGGCGAGAAATACGGGCTGAAGCCGCGCGCGCGCATCAAGGCCACCGCCAAGATCGGCACCGACCCGACCATCATGCTGACCGGCCCGGTGCCGGTGACCGAGAAGATCCTGGCCGATAACGGCATGAAGATCGGTGACCTTGACCTGTTCGAAGTGAACGAGGCCTTTGCCTCGGTCGTCTTGCGCTTCCAGCAGGCCTTTGATGTCGATCCCGCGCTGGTAAACGTCAACGGCGGCTCGATCGCCATGGGCCACCCGCTGGGCGCCACCGGCGCGATCATCATCGGCACGCTGCTGGACGAGCTGGAGCGTCGCGACCTGGAAACCGGTCTTGCAACGCTCTGCATCGCCTCCGGCATGGGCGCGGCCACGATCATCGAACGCGTCTGATGCCGAAACTGGACCTCGACAGTATCGAACGGCGTATCGGCTCGGTCTATCCGGGTCGGCTGAACGCGGCCATGGATGGCCGGTCCAGCCTGCGCCTGGGCGATGCCGGCGGGCTCAGCCAGTTTGGTGTCAACCTCGTGCGGCTGGAGCCCGGGGCGAAATCGTCGCTGCGCCATTACCACATGGAGCAGGACGAGTTCGTCATGGTGACCGAGGGTGCGCTGGTTCTGGTCGACGACCAGGGCGAGCATCCGATGGTTCCGGGCGACTGCGCCGCCTTTCCCGCTGGCGACCCGAACGGGCACCAGTTCGTCAATCGCACCGATGCGCCCGCCACCTTCCTTGTGGTGGGCACGCGGACCCCGACCGAGACCGCTTATTACAGCGATATGGACATGATGGTGAAACAGGATGCCTCGGGCTTCGCTTTCACCCGCAAGGATGGCAGCCCGCTGACGGCTGACCAGATCGGAGACGACAATGAGTGATTTTACGCTGACCAAGGACGCCGACGGCGTCGCCTTCATCACCTGGGATGCTCAGGGCAAGTCGATGAACGTGATGACCCGCGAGGCCTTTGAACTGGTTGACAGCCTGGTCGATCAGGCGCTGGCCGATGACGAGGTCAAGGGCATCGTCATCACCAGCGGCAAGAGCGATTTCGCCGGCGGCATGGACCTGAACACGCTGGCCGTGATCCGCGAGGAAGCGGGCGAAAACCCGGCCCAGGGCCTGTTCGACTTCGTCATGGGCGGCCACCGCATCATGCGCAAGCTGGAACTGGCGGGCATGGACCCCAAGACCAAGAAGGGCGGCAAGCCGGTGGCCTGCGCCATCAACGGCACCTGCGCCGGGATCGGCACCGAGATCGCGCTGGCCTGTCATCACCGGGTGATGACCACCAACCCCAAGGCCAAGATCGGCCTGCCCGAGATCCTGCTGGGCATCTTCCCCGGCGGCGGCGGCACCATCCGCTATTCCCGCATGGTGGGCGCCATGGCCGCGGCCCCGGTGCTGCTGGAAGGCAAGATGATGGACCCGGCCAAGGCCAAGGGTGCGCAGATGGTCGACGCATTGGCGGATGACCCGGTTGCCGCCGCCAAGGAATGGGTGCTGAACGCCAAGGATGCCGATCTGGTCAAACCCTGGGACGCCAAGGGCTACAAGATGCCCGGCGGCGCCCCCTATCATCCGGCGGGTTTCATGACCTTTGTCGGCGCCTCGGCCATGGTCAACGGCAAGACCCAAGGCGCCTTCCCCGCGCCCAAGGCACTGCTGAGCGCCATCTACGAGGGCGCGCTGGTCGATTTCGACACCGCGCTGCGCATTGAGGCACGCTGGTTCACCCATGTGCTGATGAACCCCTCCTCCTCGGCCATGATCCGCAGCCTCTTCATCAACAAGCAGGCGCTGGAGAAAGGCGCGGTGCGGCCCAAGGACATCCCCGACCAGCGGGTCAAGAAACTCGGCGTGCTGGGCGCGGGCATGATGGGCGCGGGCATCGCGCTGGTCAGCGCGCAGGCAGGTATGGAGGTCGTGCTGATCGACCGTGACCAGGCCGCCGCCGACAAGGGCAAGGCCTATACCGAAGCTTACCTCGACAAGGGGATGAAGCGCGGCAAGGTCACCGCCGAGAAGAAAGAGGCGATGCTGGGCCTGATCACCGCCACCCCGGATCTGGACGCGCTGAAAGGCTGTGACCTGATCATCGAGGCGGTGTTCGAGGATCCGGGCGTGAAGGCCGAGATGACCAAGAAGGTCGAGGCGATCATCCCCGAGGACTGCATCTTTGCCTCCAACACCTCGACCCTGCCGATCACCGGTTTGGCCAAGGCAAGCGTGCGGCCCGAACAGTTCATCGGCATCCACTTCTTCTCGCCGGTCGAGAAGATGCTGCTGGTCGAGATCATCAAGGGCAAGGAAACCGGCCCGCGGGCGGTGGCCAAGGCGCTGGATTACGTGCGCCAGATCCGCAAGACCCCGATCGTGGTCAATGATGCGCGTTTCTTCTACTGCAACCGCTGCATCATTCCGTATGTCAACGAAGGCGCGCGGATGATCACCGAGGGCGTGTCGCCGGTGCTGATCGACAATGCGGCGCGGCAGCTGGGTTTCCCGGTGGGTCCGATCCAGCTGACCGACGAAACCTCGATTGATCTCGGCGCCAAGATCGCGCGGGCGACCAAGGCGGCGATGGGCAATGCTTATCCCGAAAGCCCGGCTGACGACCTGATCTTCTGGATGGAAGAGCTGGGCCGGATGGGCCGCAAGGCCAACGCGGGCTTCTTCGATTATGACGACAAGGGCAAGCGCACCGGCTATTGGCAGGGCCTGCAGGACAAGTACCCGCTGGCCGAAGAGCAGCCCGACCTGATCGAGGTGCAGGAACGCCTGATGTTCGCGCAGGTGCTGGAAGCGGTGCGTGCGCTGGAAGAAGGCGTGCTGGAAGACATCCGCGAAGGCGACGTGGGCGCCATCCTGGCCTGGGGCTTTGCCCCTTGGTCGGGCGGCCCGCTCAGCTGGATCGACATCATCGGCACGCCCTACGCGGCGGATCGCTGTGACCAGTTGGCGGCGAAATACGGCGAGCGCTTCGCCTGCCCGCCGCTGCTGCGCGAAATGGCCGACAAGGGGCAGAGCTTCTACGGGCGTTTTGACCCCGAGGCGAAATCGGCGGCCTGACGCCCCCTGTCAGACGGAACAAGACCGGCGCCCCTGCAAGGGGGCGCCGGTTTGCGTTTCGATGTTCGTCAGGCGAAGGGGTTGGCGGCCAACGGGTGACCGGGGCGCGGCGGGCGCATCGGCAGATTCGGCAGGTCGGCGGGATCGCAGCCCAATGCGTGATCGTCATCATCGTCGATCAGGCAATTGACCAGAAACCGCGCCGCCGCCCCGTCGAGCCGGTCATAAAGCGTCGGTTGCAGCAGATCGGCTCCGTCCAACACCTGACGGGGCACCGGACAATGGGCCAGCAGCCCGCCCTCGACATAGATCACCTCGTCCTGGTGGAAGGCCAGCGTGGTCACCTCGACCCGCTCGCCGGGCAGGTCGTCGGTGATGCCGCGATAGCCACGCAGCATGCGCGCGGGAACCACCGCATAGGGATCGCCGAGTGCATCCAGCGCCGCCTCGCATTCCACCAGCAGCCCCTGATCGGGCATCATCCACAGGTCGCGCCGGTTGTGGCACACGCCCTCGGGCAGCCGCACCGGGCGCAGCGCCGCCGGCAGGCCAGCCGGCAATGTCACCGTTTCCCGCTGGATATCGGCCACCGTCTGCATGGCATGGTCAAAGGTCAGCACCTTGTCCCCCACCTTGAGCGCTTCGACCGGTTGCCAGCCGAAATTGGAGGCCACCGACGTTCCCGCCAGAAGCCCCCCTTGCCCGGTGATCAGCAGACCGTCGAGCACCGCCATGGATTCCGCCATGGCCGGGCTTTCCCCTGTGTCCTTGTCTTTCCATCCGAACATAAGCGCCGTCCCCATTGTGGCAGCAGCAAGAGCATGGCTTGCCGGATTAACCAGTTTACAAGGTCAGGACACGCGATTCGAAGGCCGGAAACATGCCGCAACAAGGGCGAGATTGTGGCATTGGCCGGGCCATTTCGGACAATGCCGCGCGGTCTGGCGGATTGACGCCGAGCGCGCAACAGCGCCTCAGTCGAAGCGGTAACCAAAGCGCGCGATATCGCTTGCACAGGCCGCGCCCAGCGCCTCGGCGGCATGGTCAGAATAATAGCTGCGATAATCGGCGGCGCGCTCGGAGCGGTTCGCGCGCGGCATATCCAGCGCAAAGCCCAGATGCGCGGTCAGCGGCGCCAGATCGGTCTCCAGATGCTCCAGCCGGATATAGGCGGCGCAATGTTCCACCCCGTCGACGCGGCGCATATAGCTGGGGGCCGGGGCCGCGCGAAAGGCCGCCAGCGTCTGCGGAGCGGTGACGAAGCCCTCGAACTCCAGCTGCCGCGCCAGATGCACCGCCGGGTGATCGAACGTCTGCCCCCGCAGCCAATGGTAATAGCTGACCGCCCGGTCCCAGGGGTTGCGCACCAGGGTAAAGGCAAAGAGGCCAGCCAGAACCTCGGGCGCGATCAGCCCCTCGATATCGGCCAGCGTCGAATGTTTCCACAGCCGTCCGCGCGCCTGCACCCCCTTGAGACGGCCGCGCCGCCGGATCGCCTTGGGCGTGTCGCCGATCAGGATGTCATCCTTCATCGCCCGCGCTTCGAGCGCCAGCGCCAGCGAGGTGCCGCCCGTCTTGGGGATATGCACGAAGATATAGCCGCGACCGGGTGAGATGATCATGCCGCCACGCTAGCGGCGCGGGCAGCGGCGCTCAACCCGATCTGAGCGCGATGATCGCGCCCGCCAGCACGATCAACCCGATGCCCAGCATCTGCCATGGCCCCAGGCCGACACCCAGCACCACCCAGGCAAAGAGCGGACCAAAGATCATCACCGAGAACTCGAAGACCGAGACATAGGAGGGCTCGCCCAGCTGATAGGCCCGGATCAGCATGAAGACGGCGGTGGCCGATCCCACCGCCTGCAGCGCGACCCAAGGCATCGCCTCGGCCATCGGCCAGACCCAGCCACGCGCGACAAACCCGTCCGGCCCGGGCAGCGGTGTGGCGGGAAACAGCGCCAGCCAGATCAGCCCGCCGAGACCGGTCAGGCCCAGCGCCGTCACCATCGCGCCAAGCAGCGCCGCCGTGCTCTCGCCTGCGCAATGGCGGCGGGTGACCACCGCGCCCAACGCGTAGAAGAACCCACCCGCCACCGGGATCAGCACCGTCGCATCAAAGGCGCCGGGGTCGGGTTGCAGCACGAAGAGTATACCGGCAAAGCCCATCAGCACCGCCAGGATGCGCCAGGGTCCGATCCGCTGACGCAGGCCAAAAGCGGTCACCAGCAGCACGAAGATCGGCGAGGTGAACAAGCCCGCCAGCGCCTGGGCAATCGGCATGAAGGCCAGCGCGCTGAAATAGAACAGCATCGCCACCGTCAACAGAAGGCTGCGCAGCAGGACCCAGCCCTTGCGGCGCGGAAACAGCCCACCCAGCCCCATCAGTGACATCAGCCCCACCAGGGGCAACATCATCAGCGAACGCATAAAGTGGAACTGCCACAGCCCGATGCTCTCGGCCAGCCGGATCACGTAATTGTCGATTACGCCGATGATGCTCATCGCCGCGATCATGTAGAGCGCCGCCGCCAGGGGGGCCGAATTGGTTTCTGCCTGCATTCCGAATGCCATAGCCGGGCCGCGCGACCCGGTCTTGTCCCCTAGCGACACTTTGCCCGGATTATTGCCCGCGGCCCCGGGCACAGCGCAACCCGTTTGCCGCTGGCCCGCCAAAGGTGTAGGCTGGCCGAAAAACAAGAACGAGCATCCCGTATCAGGCATGACAGCTCTCAAGCAATACGAGCGGATCGAGGCGACCGGCCTCTGGCGCCCCTCACCCGAGGCACAGCGACGCGAGGTCGTGGTTTCGATCGGCGAGGCGACGCTGACGATTTCCGATTTCAACGACCGGGCGCTGACCCATTGGTCGCTGGCGGCACTGGAGCGGCAGAACCCGGGCGAGTTCCCGGCGCTTTACTGCCCTGACGGCGATCCGGGCGAGACGCTGGAACTTGCCGAGAGCGAGTCAACGATGATCGCCGCCATCGACCATCTGCAACGGGCGATCGACAGCCGCCGGGCGCATCCCGGGCGGATCCGCTGGATCACCGTGGCGGTGATGGTGACGATTGTGCTGGGGATGCTGACACTGTGGCTGCCCGGCGCGTTGCGGCGGCACGTGGTCGCCGTCGTCCCCGAGATCAAGCGGCAAGAGATCGGCCGTGCCGTTCTGGCCCGGGTCGAACGGGTCACCGGACAGGCCTGTTCCGACGAGGAAACCGACATGATCCTGTCCAGGCTGGCCCAGCGCACCGGTGTGCGCCGGCTGGTTGTGGTCCCCGGCGGGCGCGCCAGCAGCCTGTTCCTGCCCGGAGGCATCGTGGTGCTGAACCATGCGCTGATCGGCGATCACGAGGACAGTTCGGTCGCCGCCGGCTATGTCCTGGCCGAGCGTGCCCGTGCCAATGCGCAGGATCCGCTGGACGATCTGCTCTATCGCGCGGGGCCGCTGGCCTCGTTCCGGCTCTTGACCACGGGGGGTCTGACGCCCGGCATCCTCGACAGCTATGCCGAGCGGGTGCTGGCCGAGCCGCGCCCGGATATGCCGGACGAGGCGCTGCTGGCGGTGTTCAGCCAGGCGGCGATCCCCTCGTCTCCCTATGCCTATGCCCGCGATATCACCGGCGAAACCGTGCTGGGCCTGATCGAGGCCGACCCGATGACGGGCCGCACGCTGGAACCGGTTCTGGCCGACCGCGACTGGGTCCGGCTGCAGGATATCTGCGGCGGCTGAGGTCAGCGCCATCCCGGCAAAGACAAGGGCCGCCCCATGGGCGGCCCGTCTCGTTTCAGATGTCTGTCAGCGGCGCGCGCGGGTCGGGGCCGGTGGCGCCGTGGCCGGTGCGTTGCGCGTGGACAGTCGAAACCGCAGGGGCGGCTTGGCCCCGTGGGTATAGGACCGTTCGCTGTGTTCCACAGTAATGGTTCTGGGGTTGGTCTCGACCGGCAGCAGGGTGCGCGGCAGGTCGCGCGACCAGAGCTGTTCCATCTGTGCGTCCCCCTCGGCGGTCCGCATGCCGCGCAGGGGGTTCAGCCGGTCATCCTCGCGGTCGACGGCCCGGAACCCGGCAGGGGTCTGAAAGCGGCTGTACTGGATCGCCGGGCGCAGCGTGCGTTCAGCGCGATGGGGATTCAGCCGGTCGTCGGTCCAGACCGGGCGAAATCCCTCAGGTATCTGCAGATTGGTGGTGTTCTGCCGCTTGTCATAGACATGCTGCGGCACCACCCGGGTGTTGAGCGAGACCCGGACGCCGGTATCCCCCACCTTGAGCGAGGAACTCTTGCGGGTGCCATAGGTGATCGGCGGTTCCGCCTGCGGGCCGCAGCGCACACCGGTCTGGTTGATGTAACGCTGGCTGAGGGCCGAGGCATTGGAACACCCGCCCGATGCCGCCGCCGGGGCAACCGCGCGCGGCTTGACCCGCGCCGGAGCCGCGGCAGGGGCAACCGGTACGATCACCGGTGTCGGGCGCGCGGTGGTGGTACGGGTGGTGGGCACAGTGACCGGGCGCACGGTGGTGCGGACCGTGGCCACCGGGGCGGTGCGCGGCACGGGGCTGGCCACCGTGCGCACCTGCGGTTTCGGCGCGGGCGCGGCGGCGGGTCTGGCCGTGGATGTCGCGGCGGGCCGCGCGGCCGCTGTCGCGCTGGGCTGATCCAGCGTGATCACCTTGGGGGCGGCCTGTTGCGGCGCGGCGCTGGTCGCCCCGGCCACGGCGGTGGGCTGGTAGCCACAGACCTGCTTGCGCTCGCGCGAGACGCGCGGGACCCAGGTCACATTGCCGTCGATCCCGGCCCGGATATAGATACATCCGCGGCTGTCGACATATTGCTTGCCCTTGAAGGAGGCGGGCGGAAATTCGGCCGGCGGCGAGGCATTTCGCAGCGTCTGGGCGTTCAGCGTGCTGAACCCGATGCTCAGACCGATGACCGAAAGTGCAATAATCCTTGTAACTCTCATGCCTGCCCCCACAAGATATGGAAGGCAGGATGCCGCAAAACCTACTGATAGTAAAGCGGCACGTGCCTCAGTACCGCCCTATTTCGTGCCGAACATGCGGTCTCCGGCATCGCCCAGGCCGGGCATGATATAGCCCTTGGAGTTCAGTGCCCGGTCCAGCGAGGCGGTGACGATGGGCACATCGGGGTGTGCCTCCTTCATCCGCGCCACGCCTTCGGGTGCGGCCAGCAGGCAGAGGAAGCGGATATCGGTGGCGCCAGCCTGTTTCAGCAGATCGACGGCGGCGGCCGAGCTGTTGCCGGTGGCCAGCATCGGATCGACCGCGATCACCAGCCGATCCTGCAACCCTTCGGGTACCTTGAAATAATATTGCACCGGTTGCAGCGTTTCCTCGTCGCGATAAAGGCCGACAAAGCCGACCCGCGCCGAAGGGACCAGTTCCAGCACCCCGTCGAGCATGCCGTTGCCCGCCCGCAGGATCGACACCAGCGCCAGCTTCTTGCCCGCGAGTATAGGCGCCTCCATCTCTTCCAGCGGGGTTTCGATGGTGCGGGTGGTCAGCGGCATCTCGCGCGTGACCTCATAGGCCAAGAGCTGGGTAATCTCGCGCAGAAGCTGGCGGAAAGAGGCGGTCGAGGTGCCCTTGTCCCGCATCAGGGTCAGTTTGTGCTGCACCAGCGGGTGGTCGACGACGGTCAAATGTTCGTTCATGATGTCTCCAGTCTCTTAGCGACCCGGCTCCGGGTGTCTTCATCACAGAATGCCGCTCTGAGCGCGGTGGCGTTCAGGTCGGCGAAATCCTCTGCCCCCCAGCCAAAGGCTTTGGCCAGCATCTCATACTCCCGCCGCATCGTGGTATGGAAAAACGGCGGATCGTCGGTGGATATGGTGACGCGGACACCCGCGTCACGCAGCCGCGCGATGGGATGCGCTGCAAACGAGGGATAAAGGCCCAGCACCACGTTCGAGCCGGGGCAGACCTCGAGCGTGATGCCCCGGTCGGCCAGTTCATGCACCAGATCGGCGTCCTCGATGGCGCGCACGCCATGGCCGATGCGCTCGACCCCCAGCACACGCACCGCGTCGCGCACGCTGTCCGGCCCGCCAAACTCGCCCGCATGGGTGGTGAGCCTCAGCCCCGCCTCGCGGGCGCAGTCGAAGGACCAGGAATAGTCGCCCTGTTTGCCCACGCCCTCGTTGCCGCCCATGCCGAACCCCACGATCCAGTCGCCCGCCGTCTCGGCGGCGCAGCGGGCGGCGCGCCTGGCCTGATCGGGGCCGAAATGGCGCACACAGGTGACGACGCCGCGCAGGGTAATGCCCAGTTTCGCCTCGGCCTCGTCCGCCGCGTCACGGATGGCGGCCAGGTAATCGCGCCAGGCGGCGACATCGCCGCCGCCGCAGAAGTCGGGGCTCAGGAAGGTCTCGGAATAGACCACCCCGTTCTCGGCGCTTTGTTCCAGGATCGCCCAGGTCAGGCGGCGGAATTCCTCGGGGCCGGTCAACACCGAAGAGGCAGCCTCGTAAACGCTGAGGAAATGGGCGAAATCGCGGAAATCATAGGACCCGTCCGGCTTGAAGATGCCGCGCAGGTCGATCTTTTTCTCATGCGCCAGTTGCCGGATCAGGGCGGGCGGTGCGGCGCCTTCGTGGTGCAGGTGCAATTCGACCTTGGGCAGGTCGGCGACCGGGGGATGTTCTTCGCTCACAGAAAACTCCTCCCCGGCCCCTGCGCCGGAATAGCCAGATGCGCCGCCACCGAGGCGGCGATATCGGCGAAATTCACCTGTCCGATTTGCCCGGCGCCACGCCCGGCCACCAGAACCGGCACCTGTTCGCGGGTGTGATCGGTACCGCTCCAGCTGGGATCGTTGCCATGATCGGCGGTCAGAACCATCAGGTCGCCGGGCCGCAGGCTTTGCAGGATTTGCCCGATCTCGCGGTCAAACCACTCCAGTGCCCTTGCATATCCGCTGATGTCGCGGCGGTGGCCGTAAAGGCTGTCGAACTCGACAAAATTGGCAAAGGTCAGGCTGCCCTCTTCGGCGGTGCCGATCAACCGGGCAAGATGGGTCATCAGCTCGGCATCCGACCCTTTGACCACATCGTCGATCCCCTGCATCGAGAAGATATCGCCGATCTTGCCCACCCCATGCACGCGGCGGCCCGCATCCTGTGCCCAGTTGGTCAGCACCGGCGCGGGCGGGGTGATGGCAAAATCCTTGCGGTTGGTGGTGCGGGTGAACCCGGCCTCGGGCGTGCCGACGAAGGGCCGCGCGATCACCCGCCCTACCTTCATCGCATGCAGGCGCGGCGCGACGGCCTTGCACAGCGCCAAGAGGCGGTCGAGGCCAAAGGTTTCCTCATGCGCGGCGATCTGGAACACGCTGTCAGCCGAGGTATAGCAGATGGGCTGGCCCGTCCGCATATGCTCGGCCCCGTGGCGGTCGATGATTACCGTGCCCGAAGCATGGCAATTGCCAAGGATGCCGTCGCTGCCAGCAGCCTGGGCCACCGCCTGCACCAGATCATTCGGGAAGGCGGGAATGGTGTCGGGGAAATAGTGCCAGTCCCACGGCACCGGCAGGCCCGCCAGTTCCCAATGGCCCGAGGGCGTATCCTTGCCCCGGCTGTGTTCGCGCGCGCAACCCCAGAGGCCCGAAGCCTCCGCTGCCAGCCCCGGCGTGGCCGCGTCCGAAGCCAGCCGGGTGGCCGCGCCAAGGCCCAGCCGGTCGAGATGGGGCAGATGCAGCGGGCCGCTGCGCCCCTCTTCCGCCGCGCCACGCGCGCAGGCCTGGGCGATATGGGCCAGCGTGTTGGCGCCGGTATCGGGGCGGTCGCCGTTAAAGAAAGTATCGGCATCCGGCGCACCGCCGATGCCGACCGAATCCATCACCACCAGAAAGGCACGGGTCATGGCGTGATCCTTTCATGGATAAGCGGTGGCGCGGCCACCGGCTCTGGCCCGATGGTGATCGCCGCGCGCAGGGTGGCCTCGGCTGCCTCTGCCGCCTCTTGCCTTGCGGCGTGGATGGTGGCGAGCGGGGTGCCTGGGTTAACCGCTGTGCCCAGCCGGATCACCCGTGACAGGCCAACCGCCGGGTCAACAACATCGGTCTCGACCTGCCGCCCGCCGCCCAGCGCCACCACGGCAAGGCCCAACACCTCGCCGTCGATGGCGGTGACATAGCCTGACGCGCGGGCGGGAACCTCGCGGATCACGGTTGCCTCGGGCAGGAACCGCTGCCAGTTCTCGACAAATTGCACCGGCCCGCCGACAGCCGCGATCATGCGACCAAAGCGTTCGGCCGCGCGACCGTCTGAGATGATGGCAGCAATGCGCGCGGCCCCGCTGACCGCATCCGTTGCCAGCCCCGCATCAGAGAGCAGCACGCCGCCCAGCTCCGCCGAGAGTTGTGCCAGCGGGTCATCAGCGTGACCAGAGGTCAGCACCCGCATCACCTCGCCCACCTCGAGCGCGTTGCCGAGGCTGGGCGCCAGCGGCTGGCTCATATCGGTGATCAGGGCCGAGGTCCGGCAGCCAGCGGCATTGGCGGTCTCGGTCAGGGCAAGGGCCAGCGCGCGCGCCTCGTCCGGCGATTTCATGAAGGCGCCGCTGCCCAGTTTAACGTCCAGAACCAACGCATCGGGGCTGGCGGCCAGTTTCTTGGACAGGATCGAGGCGGTGATCAGATCGAGGCTTTCGACCGTGGCGGTCACATCGCGGATGGCATAGAGCCGCTTGTCGGCGGGCGCGATGCGCGCGGTGGCGCCAACGATGGCAGCGCCGGTATCGCGTACCACCTGCGCCAGCCGGTCAGGCCCAAGCTGGGTGGTGACGCCGGGGATCGCCTCCATCTTGTCGAGCGTACCGCCGGTATGGCCCAGCCCCCGGCCCGAGATCATCGGCACATAGGTACCGCATTCGGCCAGCGCGGGCGCCAGCACCAGACTGACGCAATCTCCCACCCCGCCGGTGGAATGCTTGTCGATCACCGGCCCGTCGAAATCCCAGTGCAGCACATCGCCGGTATCGCGCATGGCCAATGTCAGCGCCGCGCGCCCCTCAGAGCCAAGCCGACCCATGCAAACACCCATGGCAAAGGCGCCCGCCTGAGCATCGCTGACACTACCATCGGCAAGGCCTTGGGCGAACCAGGTCAGTTCAGCCGCACTGGGCACCTCGTGGCGCCTGAGCCGGGCAATGATGGCGCGGGCGTCCATGGTTCAGCCTTTGTCCATATGGGCTGCGCCAAAGGCGCCGGGCAGCAGCTGACCGATGGTCATCGCGGTTTCGACCCCGTCGAGATTGGCCATAGTAACGACCACATCCGGGTCGCCGAATTCGGCCAGTTTCTGGCGGCAGCCTCCGCAGGGCGGCACCGGCGCCGGGCTGTCGGCGACCACATAGACCTCGCTCAGCCGGGTCTCGCCCGCGGCGACCATCGCGGCAATCGCCCCGGCCTCGGCACAGGTGCCTTCGGGATAGGCGATGTTCTCGACGTTGCAACCGGCATAGACCACGCCCGAGGCACCCCGAATGGCCGCGCCCACCTTGAACCGGGAATAGGGCGCGTGGGCGTTTTCACGAACGGTCAGGGCGGCGGATTTGAGGCTCATGGCGATTCCCCGGTTTTTGATCATCTGGTCGGAAATGCATAGCCTATCCCGCAACCGCGCGCGAGAGGAACCGCCGGGCAAGGGGGCGCTGCCCCCGTCCTGCGGCCTCCCCCGGCGTATCTTTGGCGGAATGAAGCGGCTTTAGCCCAGCGTGGTGGTAAAGGTCCCGGGCAGCGTGACCTCGAGCAGTTCGACATCGTCGGAAGGGTCGGACAGGCAGGTGCGCATACCCGGCGGGATCACAAAGGCATCGCCCTGTTCCAGCGGGTACGGATCGCGCCCCTCGCCCATCAGCGTCACGGTGCCGTTCATCACGAAGGTGAACAGGATATCGGTGTCATGGGCCGCCCATTGCGGCGCGCCCTGCCCCCGGCGCACAACCTGCACCCCGGCCACGCCCTTGGTATTCTCGGCGATGGTGGTGTCGCGGTAGATATAGCCCGGCAGGCGGAAGGGGGACCATTCGGCGCCCTCGGCGCGGTTATAGACGAACCTTTGCCCCTGCCATTCACGCTCGGGGCGCAGGTGCGGTGTGGGCAGCATCATCTCGTGGTCGATCTCGGTGACATGTTCGGCCGGAACCCCGATCTCGATCACCTGCACGTTGTCGCTGGCCTCCAGCACCCGGTGGCGGATTTCCGGCGGCTGGATGAAGCAATCCCCTGCGGTCAGGCGCATCTTGTCGCCCTGATCCTCGTAGACCACATCGACCCAGCCATGGATGCAGAAGATCAGCTGAAAACCGACGCGGTGGAAATGCACCATGTCGGGCACCGGCCCGCCATCGGGGATGCGGATATGGCTGGCGATGATCGAGCCGCCCAGCCGCGAGGGCACCAGATCGCGGTAATGCATGCCGGCACGGCCGATGATCCAGGGCGCCTGGTCCTTGAGCCGGCGCACCACGAATGTGTGTTCGGTCTGTGGCATCACCAGGGGCGGGTGGCGCTCCTCTATCTCGATCCGTGTGCCGTTGGGCGCGGTCAGGCTGCGCTGGCAATCGGCGAAACCGTCCGGATCCTCGGTGAGGATGCGCAGGGTGCCGGGCGACTCGGGCGCGCCTTTTTCGATGCGCAGGCGCAGGCCATGACCCGAAAACACCGCGATACGCGGGTCGTCGGCGGGATAGATCATGTCCATCCGCATACCCAGAACCTTGGTGTAAAACGGGATATCGTCGCGCAATTCCTGCGTCGGCAGGCGCATCTCGGCTATGGTGTCGGTCATCGGATCCTCCCTCGGGGCGCGAGAGTGGCGGCTGCGCCCCCCTTTGGCAAGTCGGGCTGCGACCATGTTGCGCGAAAATCCCGGTTTCCCCAGCGTCAAAACTAGTTTAATACTAAACTAGTCTCCCGAGGAGGATTTTCCGAGATGTCCGACCAGCCCAGCCTGCGCCAGGCGGCGCTTGATTACCACGCCTTTCCCAAACCCGGAAAGCTGGAGATCCGGGCCACCAAGCCGATGGCCAACGGCCGCGATCTGGCCCGTGCCTATTCGCCCGGCGTGGCCGAGGCCTGTCTGGAGATCAAGGACAACGCCGCCCACGCCGAGACCTATACCGCGCGGGGCAACCTGGTGGCGGTGGTGTCCAACGGCACCGCGGTTCTGGGGCTGGGCAATATCGGCGCGCTGGCCAGCAAACCGGTGATGGAGGGCAAGGCGGTCCTGTTCAAGAAATTCGCCGGGATCGACTGCTTCGACCTCGAAGTGAACGAGAGCGACCCCGAGAAACTGGCCGATATCGTCTGCGCGCTGGAACCGACCTTCGGCGCCATCAACCTGGAAGACATCAAGGCCCCCGACTGTTTCATCGTCGAGAAACTGTGTCGCGAGCGGATGAACATCCCCGTCTTTCACGATGACCAGCACGGCACCGCCATCGTGGTTGGCGCGGCGGCGCGCAACGCGCTGCATGTTGCGGGCAAGGCGTTCGGGGATATCAAGATCGTCTCGACCGGCGGTGGCGCGGCGGGGATCGCCTGCCTGAACATGCTGGTGAAACTGGGCGTCAAGCGCGAGAATATCTGGCTGTGTGACATTCACGGTCTGGTTTACGAGGGCCGCGCCGAAGACATGAACCCGCAAAAGGCGGCCTTTGCCCAGGCCACCGATCTGCGCACGCTGGACGATGTGATCGCGGGGGCCGACCTGTTCCTGGGCCTCAGCGGACCCAATGTGCTGAAACCCGAGATGGTGGCGCGCATGGCCAAACGCCCGATCATCTTTGCACTGGCCAACCCCACGCCCGAGATCCTGCCCGACGCGGCGCGCGCGGTGGCCCCGGATGCGATCATCGCCACCGGGCGCAGCGACTTCCCGAACCAGGTCAACAACGTCCTCTGCTTTCCCTTCATCTTTCGCGGCGCGCTGGATGTGGGCGCGACCGAAATCAACGACGCCATGCAGATCGCCTGTGTCGAGGGGATCGCGGAACTGGCCCGTATCACCACCAGCGCCGAAGCGGCGGCGGCCTATCAGGGCGAGCAGCTGACATTCGGGGCCGACTATCTGATCCCGAAACCGTTCGATCCGCGCCTGGTGGGGGTCGTTTCCTCTGCGGTGGCGCGAGCCGCGATGGAAAGCGGCGTGGCGCGTCGCCCGATCACCGATCTGGAGGCCTATCGCCAGAAGCTGAACCAGAGCGTGTTCAAATCCGCCTTGCTGATGCGCCCCGTGTTTGAGGCAGCGGCCAAGGCGGCGCGGCGGCTGGTCTTTGCCGAGGGCGAGGACGAGCGGGTGCTGCGCGCGGCGCAGGCCATTCTGGAAGAGACCACCGAAACGCCGATCCTGATCGGCCGCCCCGAGGTGATCGAGGCGCGCTGCGAGAAGATGGGCCTGTCGGTGCGCCCGGGTCAGGATTTCCAGATCGTGAACCCGGAAAACGACCCGCGTTATTACGACTACTGGACCTCGTATCACCAGTTGATGGAACGGCGCGGCGTCACGCCGGACATTGCTAAGGCGATCATGCGCACCAACACCACCGCCATCGGTGCCATCATGGTGCATCGGGGCGAGGCCGACAGCCTGATCTGCGGCACCTTTGGTGAGTATCGCTGGCATCTGAACTATGTCGAGCAGGTGCTGGGCAGCAAGGATCTGCGCCCGCATGGCGCGCTGTCGCTGATGATCCTCGAGGACGGGCCGCTGTTCATTGCCGATACCCATGTGCGCAGCCGCCCCAGCCCCGAGGAGCTGGCCGAGATCACGCTGGGCGCCGCCCGCCACGTGCGCCGCTTCGGCATCGAGCCGCAGATCGCCCTTTGCTCGCAGTCGCAATTCGGCAACCAGGCCGAAGGCTCGGGCCAGCGGCTGCGCCAGGCGATCGAGATCCTTGACAGCCGGCCCCGCGACTTTGTCTACGAGGGCGAGATGAACCTGGACAGCGCGCTGGACCCCGAGCTGCGCCAGCGCATCTTCCCCAATTCACGCTTGTATGGCGCTGCCAATGTGCTGATCTTTGCCCATGCCGATGCCGCCAGCGGCGTGCGCAACGTCCTCAAGATGAAAGCCAATGGTATCGAAGTGGGCCCGATCCTGATGGGCATGGGCAACCGGGCGCATATCGTCACCCCCTCGATCACCGCGCGCGGGCTTTTGAACATGGCCGCCATTGCGGGGACGCCCGTGGCCCACTACGGTTGATCCCGGCGGCGGCGCAGATGCCGCCCGAAGGGAGAGGTCGGAATGAAGGGACATTGCCATTGCGGCGCGGTGCGCTGGCAGAGCGACGGCAAGGTCGCGTGGAGCTGCTATTGCCATTGCGCCGACTGCCGCCGCAATTGCGCCGCGCCGGTCACCGCCTTTTTCGGGCTCCCGCATGAAAGCGTCACGTGGAGCGGTGACGCACCGCGCATCTACCGCTCGACCGACCGGGTCGAGCGGCTGTTCTGCGGCACCTGCGGCACCCAGATGGCCTATCGCAACGCCGATGACCGCGTGAACATACATCTCTATACGGCAACGCTGGAAGATCCCTCCGCGCTCCCGCCGCGGTTTCACGTCTTTCATACCGCGCGGCTGCCCTGGCTGGACCTGCAGGACGACTTGCCCCGTTTCGACCGCACGGCAGGGTGAGGGCGATTCCACCCTGTTTGCAGAACAAAAGTTTGCAATTTTGCAAACAGGCGCGGATTTCCTGAATAACCCGGCTCAGAAAGCGGCTTTGCAAAAGTTTGCAGGACGATTTCCGCGATCTCTGCAAATTTCTTGCGATAATGTGACGCGACGTCCTTTGTCCGGCTTGCCCGGTGGCACCGCTATGCCTAACACACCATCCAGCCGAACGTGAGGAGGACGCCATGGCATATCAGGACGTATACGAGAGCTGGAAGAGCGATCCCGAAGCCTTCTGGATGGAGGCCGCCAAAAGCATCGACTGGGTTGAAGCGCCCAGCCGCGCGCTGGATGACAGCAACGCGCCGCTTTACGAATGGTTCACCGATGCCAAGGTCAACACCTGCTGGAACGCCGTTGACCGCCATGTCGAGGCGGGTCGGGGCGAGCAGACCGCGATCATCTATGACAGCCCGATCACCCATACCAAGCGGCAGATCTCTTACGTCGAGCTGCGCAACCGGGTGGCCATGCTGGCCGGCGCGCTGCGCGCCAAAGGTGTGGAAAAGGGCGATCGCGTCATCATCTATATGCCGATGATCCCCGAGGCGCTGGAGGCGATGCTGGCCTGTGCCCGTCTGGGCGCCGTGCATTCGGTGGTCTTCGGCGGGTTTGCCGCCAACGAACTGGCCGTACGCATCGACGACGCCCAACCCAAGGCGATCATCGCGGCATCCTGCGGGTTGGAACCGGGCCGCGTGGTGCATTACAAGCCCCTCCTCGACGGCGCCATCGACATGGCGAAACACAAGCCCGAATTCTGTGTGATCTTCCAGCGCGAACAGGAAGTGGCGCATCTCGAAGAGGGCCGCGATTACAATTGGCACGGGTTCCAGTATGGCGTCGAACCGGCCGAATGCGTCCCCGTAGAGGGCAACCACCCGGCCTATATCCTCTATACCTCCGGCACCACTGGCGCGCCCAAGGGGGTGCTGCGTCCGACCGCGGGTCATCTGGTGGCGCTGAACTGGACGATGAAGAACATCTATAACGTCGATCCGGGCGATGTGTTCTGGGCGGCATCCGATGTGGGCTGGGTCGTCGGCCACAGCTATATCTGCTATGGCCCACTGATCCACGGCAACACCACCATCGTATTCGAGGGCAAGCCCGTCGGCACCCCCGATGCGGGCACCTTCTGGCGGGTGATCTCCGAGCACAAGGTCAAGAGCTTCTTCACCGCCCCCACCGCCATCCGCGCCGTGAAACGCGAGGATCCCAAGGGCGAGATGCTGGCGAAATACGACCTGAGCCATCTCAAGGCGCTCTATCTGGCGGGCGAACGGGCCGATCCCGACACCATCATCTGGGCGCAAAAGGCGCTGAGTGTGCCTGTGATCGACCATTGGTGGCAGACCGAAACCGGCTGGACCATCGCGGGCAACCCGCTGGGGATAGAGGAGCTGCCGACAAAACTGGGCTCGCCCGCCAAGGCAATGCCCGGCTATGACGTACAGATCCTCGACGAGGGCGGCCACCAGATGAAACCGGGCGAGCTGGGCGCCATCGCGGTGAAACTGCCGCTGCCGCCGGGCACCCTGCCCGGCCTGTGGAACGCCGAGGCGCGGTTCAGGAAATCCTATCTGGAGCATTTCCCCGGCTACTATGAGACCGGCGACGCCGGCATGATCGACGAGGACGGGTACCTCTATATCATGGCGCGCACCGATGACGTCATCAACGTTGCGGGCCACCGCCTGTCCACCGGCGGCATGGAAGAGGTTCTGGCCGGGCACGAGGATGTGGCCGAATGCGCGGTGATCGGCGTCAGCGACGACCTCAAGGGTCAGATGCCGCTGGGCTTCCTGTGCCTAAACAACGGGTGCAACCGCGACCACGGGGATGTGGTGAAAGAGGTAGTCAAGCTGGTGCGCGACAAGATCGGCCCAGTCGCGGCCTTCAAGCTGGCCGTGGTGGTCGACCGCCTGCCCAAGACCCGCTCGGGCAAGATCCTGCGCGGCACCATGGTCTCGATCGCTGACGGCAAGGAGTACAAGATGCCCGCCACCATCGACGATCCGGCCATCCTGGACGAGATCAAGGTCGCACTGCAATCGCTGGGCTACGCCAAGTAACCCCCAGCGCGACCGCAAGAACAGGCGCCGCCCCCCGGGCGGCGCCTTTTTCATGCCCGCATCGCATCCGCCCAACAGCTTGTGATCGCCCGTCATCGCGCCAGCGATTGCCAGGTCACGGGCCGTTTTCTACCCTGACCGCAATCGCTGCAACTGATGAGGTTTCCCCATGCGCGCGTTCCTGACCGCCCTGGCCTGTTGTGCCGCCCTGCCCGCCTTGCCCGCGCTTGCAAGCGAGGGGCAGCGTATTCAGGTCACCGGAGAACTGATCGACACCTGGTGTTACTACTCGGGCGTCATGGGCGGCCCCGAGGCGGTGGTCGGCTCGGCCCATCACACCTGCGCCCTGTGGTGTTCGGCAGGTGGCATCCCGGTGGGGCTGCAGGCCGAGGACGGCACCATCTACATGGTGCTCAAGATCGAGCAGGACGACCAGCTGGCCGGGGGCGATACCGCACTGCGCCTCGCCTCGCACACGGTCGAGGCCGACGGGATGCATTACCAGCGCGACGGCATCAACTATCTGATCGTAGACCAGGTGATCAGCGATCTGGACATCACCAACCTCAACCACGAAGACTATGGCCCGGTGCCCGGCTTCGCCATTCCGGAGCCCAAGGAATGAAGCGCCTTTCTCTCGCGCTGGCGCTGCTCGCCAGCCCCGCCCTCGCTCAGGATTTCTCGGCCGGATCGACCGCCAAGCCCTGGAACCTCTATGCCGAACAGCCCGCGTTCTTCGAGGCCAAGGTGGTCGATCTGCTGTGTGAGCTGACCGGCGACTGCCCCGCCGATTGCGGCGCGGGCAAGCGGCAGCTGGGTCTGCTGCGCAGCGCCGATAACGTGATGGTCCTGCCGCTCAAGAACGGCCAACCGGTGTTTTCCGGCGCCGCCGCCGATCTGGCGCCCTATTGCGGCCAGACGGTCGAGGTGGACGGGCTGCTGATCGACGACCCCGATCTGGGCGCCAAACATGTCTATCAGGTGCAAAAGATCCGCCTGCCCGGCAGTGAATGGGAAACCGCCAATCGGTTCACCAAGGTCTGGGAGGAAGAGAACCCCGAGGCCACCGGCAAGGGCCCCTGGTTTCGCCGCGATCCGCGTGTCCTCGACCATATCGAGGACAGGGGCTATCTGGGCCTGGGGCTGGAGGTGGACGAGGCCTTTATCAAGGAGTGGTTCTGATGCGTCTCCTGCTTCGGGCCGCGTTGCTGGTGGGGGTCGCGCTGGCGGCCCCCGCACAGGCGGGCAATGCGCCGCTGCCCTTTGATGTGGGCGGCCCGTTCGAACTGACCGATCAGCACGGTGCAAGGCGCAGCCAGGCCGACCCGCAAGGGCACGGGCAGCTTCTGTTCTTTGGCTATGCCACCTGCCCCGGCATCTGCTCGGCGGCGATGCCGATGATGGCCGACGCTGTGGACCGGCTGGCCGAGGCGGGCATCCCCGTCACCCCGGTCATGATCACGGTCGATCCCGAACGCGACCGTCCCGGCGAGATGAACGCGCCCCTGGCGCGCTATCACCCGGATTTCATCGGCCTGACCGGATCGGAGGCCGAATTGCAGGCCGCCTATAGCGCCTATTCGGTGGAGCGCGAACTGGCCTATGTCGATCCCGAATACGGGCCGGTCTATACCCATGGTGCCTTTATCTATCTGCTGGACGCCAAGGGCGAGGTGCTGAGCCTGTTCCCGCCCATCCTCAGCTCGGACCGGGTGGTGGAACTGGCGCGCAAATACCTCGGCTCCGAAGGATAGTGACCTAGCGTCACCTTTGGTTCCGGGCGTAGCGTTTGGGCGAAGGGCCGCCTAACCTGCCGGCAGGAGGCCCCGGACATGACAGATACAGCGCTTTGGCAATTGGACGCGACGCAGATCGCGGCACAAACCACAAGCGGCGCGCTGAGCGCCGAACAGGCGGTCGGCGCCGCCATCGAGCGGATGCAGGCGGTGAACCCTGACCTGAACGCGGTGGTCGACAGCTGCGCCGAGGCGGCGATGGATCGCGCCCGCGCGCTGGACAAGGCCCGCGCCGCGGGCACGCCCTGCGGACCGCTGCACGGGGTGCCGGTCACCATCAAGGTCAATGTGGATCAGACCGGCTATGCCACAACCAACGGTGTGACCGCGCTGAAGGACATGATCGCGCCCGATGACGCACCCGTGGTGCGCAACCTGCAAGCGGCGGGCGCGGTGGTGATCGGGCGCACCAACACGCCCGAGTTTTCCTTCCGCGCCGATACCGACAACCCGCTTTATGGCCGCACCCATAACCCCTGGGGGCGGCATATCTCGCCCGGCGGTTCCTCGGGCGGGGCCGGGTCGGCGGTGATGGCGGGGATCGGCGCGCTGGCCCATGGCAACGATATCGGCGGCTCGCTGCGCTTTCCTGCAGCGGCCAACGGCGCCGTCACCGTGAAACCCGGTCTGGGCCGGGTGCCCGCCTGGAACCCCAGCCAGAAGGCCGAGCGCGGCATGCTGGCGCAATCCATGTCGGTGCAGGGGCTGATCACCCGGTCTGCCGCCGATCTGCATCTGGCCATGCCCAGCCTGATCGCCCCCGACCCGCGCGACCCGTTCCACGTGCCCCTGCCCTGGCGCGGCACCCCGGTCGAGGGGCCGATCCGGGTTGCCTTTACCAAGGCGACCTATGGCTATGACCTGCACCCCGAGGTCGAGGCGGCGCTGGACACCGCCCGCGACGCGCTGCGCGATGCCGGTTATCTGGTCGAAGAGGTCGAGACCCCCGACGCCTTCGAGGCGGGGCGTGCCGGCTATCGCGCCCTGATGGGCGAGGTCTGGGCGCTGATGAAGGCCGATGTCGACGCCTATGGCTCGCAAACCGTGCGCGACATCTTCGAGGTGTATTTCCAGGAGTTCCCCCCCTTTCACGGCACCGAGCTGTTGCAGGTGATGGCCGCGCGCAGCCACTACGCCCGCGAATGGTCTCTGTTCCTGGAGCAGTACCCTCTGGTGCTGGGCCCGTTCCTGCCGCAGCCCTTCTTTGGCCCCGACCGCGACACCGAGGGCGCCGAGGGCGTGCACGAAGCTCTGGGTTCTGCGGTCTGGTCATATGCGATGAACTTCATCGGCCTGCCCGCCGCCTGCCTGCCGACACGTTTGGCCGATCTGCCCAAGGGAGCGCAACCGATCAACGTGCAGATCACCGCCCGGCGCTGGCGCGAAGACATGGCGGTGGACGCCGCCGCCGCGGTCGAGGCACGGGTGGGCCGGATGGCGCCCCATCTTTGGGCGCGGATGGGATGAGTTGAGCCTTTTCGGCGACGAGAGAGATCGCGACACGCGGAAATTGACCCCGGGCATGGGGTACGGGACTGCCCGGGGCCATCACTTCACTTAAATCAGACGGCCGATGGTCATTCGGGGCGGACGCAAGCTACAAACCTGCGCCCGCTGCAAACCATGCGAACTCGTCCCAACACTCGACGTGAAGCAGCCACTCACTTCCACCTCACGCGATGTATCGGCAAGGAAGAGGCTGCCAGAAAGCGGCGCGCTTTCCTGTGAAATTGTTCACATAATTGCAAAAATTACGTAAACGATTGCAATTTCACGTGAATTGCTCGGAAATAAGACGCTCTTCCAGCCCGTGGCCCGGATCGAACAGAATCCGGTGACGGATCGTCGGTTCGGACTGGATCTCGACCCAGTCGATGTCCGTGATCGAGGTCGAATCCGCATCGGCCATGACCGGGCGCTTGTCCGCATCGACCACGTCAAAGCGGACCTTGGCGGTCTTGGGCAGCAGCGCGCCGCGCCAGCGGCGCGGGCGAAAGGCGGCAATGGCGGTCAGCGCCAGCACGTCCGACCCGATCGGCAGAATCGGCCCATGCGCCGAGTAGTTGTAGGCGGTCGATCCCGCCGGTGTCGCCACCAGCGCCCCATCACAGACCAGTTCCGCCAGCCTGAGCCGCCCATCGATCGAAATTTTCAGCCGCGCCGCCTGCGGGCCCGCGCGCAGCAGCGACACCTCGTTGATCGCCAGCGCCCGATGTATCTGACCCGCCTGATCCATCGCGGTCATCGACAGCGGATTGATGATCTCCTCTTCAGCCGCCGCCAGACGTTCCAGCAGGCTGGTCTCGGCATATTCGTTCATCAGGAAACCGATGGTGCCCCGGTTCATGCCATAGACCGGCACATCCAGATGCTGGGTGCTGTGCAGGGTGCGCAGCATATAGCCATCGCCCCCCAATGCCACGATCACCTCGGCATCGCGGGGGGCTGCATTGCCGTAACGACCGACCAGCGCGGCGCGCGCGGTCTGGGCCACCGGCGCGTCGCTGGCGAGAAAGGCGATTCTTTTCGACATCAAACAATGTTTCCGGTGCTGCGCATTCGGTTCCGAAACAAGCACACCTTCCCCCCAGTGACCAGACTTGACGCCGCAGTTGGCCATTTCGTCGCTTTACAGCCTTTTGCCTTGCCGCGGTTTCCGATAGGAAATCGCACAAATCGACCCTTCTCATGCGGAGCTGTCATGAACGCGAGCCACCAGGATACCGGATTTTTCACAGAGGCGCTTTCGGAGCGTGATCCCGAGCTGTTCGGGGCGATCACGTCCGAGCTGGGGCGTCAGCGCGACGAGATCGAGCTGATCGCGTCGGAAAACATCGTTTCCGCCGCCGTGATGCAGGCGCAGGGCTCGGTGATGACCAACAAATACGCCGAAGGCTACCCCGGCCGGCGCTATTACGGCGGCTGCCAGTATGTCGACATCGCCGAGAACCTGGCGATCGAGCGGGCCAAGCAGCTGTTTGGCTGCGGCTTTGCCAATGTGCAGCCCAACTCGGGCAGCCAGGCCAACCAGGGCGTGTTCCAGGCGCTGATCAAGCCGGGCGACACCATCCTGGGCATGAGCCTGGACGCGGGCGGCCACCTGACCCATGGCGCCGCGCCCAACCAGTCGGGCAAATGGTTCAACGCGGTGCAATACGGCGTGCGCCAGCAGGACAACCTGCTGGATTACGACCAGGTCGAGGCGCTGGCCAAGGAGCACCGGCCCAAGCTGATCATCGCCGGCGGCTCGGCGATTCCGCGCCAGATCGATTTTGCCCGGATGCGGGAGATTGCGGATATGGTCGGGGCCTACCTCCATGTCGATATGGCGCATTTCGCCGGTCTGGTTGCGGCGGGCGAGCACCCGAGCCCGTTTCCGCACGCGCATGTGGCCACCACGACCACGCACAAGACCCTGCGCGGGCCCCGTGGCGGTATGATCCTCACCAATGATGAAGATATCGCTAAGAAGGTGAATTCGGCGATCTTTCCCGGTATCCAGGGCGGCCCGCTGATGCATGTGATCGCGGCCAAGGCGGTGGCCTTTGGCGAGGCGCTGCGCCCTGAATTCAAGACGTATATTCAACAGGTTATCGCCAATGCCCAAGCGCTGAGCGACCAGTTGATCAAGGGCGGTCTGGACACGGTGACCCATGGCACCGACACCCATGTGGTGCTGGTCGACCTGCGCCCCAAGGGGGTCAAGGGCAACGCCACCGAAAAGGCTCTGGGGCGCGCGCATATCACCTGCAACAAGAACGGCGTGCCGTTTGATCCGGAAAAGCCGACGGTGACCAGCGGCATCCGCCTGGGCAGCCCCGCGGGCACCACGCGCGGCTTTGCCGAGACCGAATTCCGCCAGATCGCCGACTGGATCATCGAGGTGGTCGATGGCCTGGCCGCCAATGGCGAAGACGCCAACGAGGCCGTCGAGGACAAGGTCAAAGCCCAGGTCGCAGCCCTCTGCGCAAAATTCCCTATCTATCCAAACCTTTGATTAATAAAAGCGTTTCGGATTGACACCACAGCTGCCACCGGCCATCCCGGTGGCAGTTCTCATTTTCGGGCTGACCATTTGACCAGGATACGCAACAACCGGACGCGCCAGCTGGAACGGCGGCTTGGCGACTGGATGCGCGCCCGCCTGCCCCATGTGCTGGCGGAATTCGTCATGTTCGTTCTGAAACAGGGCTGGGCCGCGCTGTTCGGTGCCTCGCTGCTGATCGGCCTGATCGTCAGCGACCGCATCTGGCAGCCGGACTGGGCGCTTGCCCGTTATGATGCGCTCTTGATCTATGCGCTGGGTCTGCAGGTGCTGTTTCTGGCGTTGGGACTGGAGAGTTGGCGCGAGGTCCGGGTCATCCTGCTGTTTCATCTGACCGGGACCGCGATGGAGATCTTCAAGGTCCAGGCGGGCAGCTGGGCCTATCCCGGCCCGGGTCTGATCAAGCTTTGGGAGGTGCCGCTGTTCTCGGGCTTTATGTATGCCTCGGTGGGCTCGTACATGGCGCGCGCCATCCGGCTTTTCGACATGCGGTTTGCACCCTACCCGCCCTTCTGGCTGTCGGTCCTGCTGGCGGTTGCGATCTATGTGAATTTCTTCGCCCACCATTTCCTGACCGATGTCCGGCTGATCCTGTTCGCTGCGACGGTCGCGCTCTATGCCCGGACGCGGATCACGTTCCGCATCGGCGATCATCGCTACTGGATGCCGCTGCCGCTGGCGGCCTTCTTCAGCTCGTTCTTCCTGTGGCTGGCCGAGAATGTGGGCACCGCCACGCGGACCTGGCTCTATACCGGGCAAGTTGCCGGAGAGATGGTGCGGCTGGCCAAGATGGGGTCCTGGTATCTGTTGCTCTATGTCAGCTTCGTCACCGTGACGCTGGTAATGCGCGACGCGCTCGAGGAGGCTCCGGCCAAGGGGCGCTCCCGCCCCATTTGACCGCATCGAAGATGCGGCGCAAAGATGCGTTGGGCCGGGCGCCGCGCGTTCCGCGCGGCGATGACCCGTCAGATCAGCCGGCGCCAGGCGAGAAAGGCCAGCAGCAACGCGCCAAAGACCAGCAGATTGAAGACCAGCGCCCCCAGCATGCCCAGCCACCAGCCCTTGCGCCGGTCTGCCAGATCGATGCCGCGCAGATGCGCCTGCACTTCGCGCGCGGCCGCGCTCAGAGAGGGGGCGTTCAGCGTCATCCGCAGGCGCGGATGCGCCATCATCGGTTCGACCCGGGCCAGTTCCATCGCCCGGCGATAGATGCGGCGCGGCAGCCGGTGCTTGGCCCGCCTGAGCGCCAGCCGCAGGGATTTGCCATGCACGCCAAGCCGCGCCCGCAACAGCGCGACGGTTGCGGCTATCTGGTCTTCGATCCGGTCGCTCTCGGTCATGGCATCATCACCCCCGGCGGGCACCATATCGCGCGCAACTGACAGGCTCAATGGGGCTGCCGGGGGCTGGCGGCGCCGGGCGCGACAGGCTATCAGAGCGGCATGCTGAACACGATCCTGCATGGCACCCCGACCGACGCCCCGCCCCTTGTCATCGCCCATGGGCTCTATGGTTCTGGCCGCAACTGGGGCGTCATCGCGCGCCGTCTGGCGGACGAGCGGCAGGTGATCGCGGTCGACATGCGCAACCACGGACACAGCCCCTGGGCCGAGCCACACGACTATCCCGCGCTGGCCGCCGATCTGGCAGACGTGATCGAGGCCCATGGCGGGCGGGCGGACCTGCTGGGCCATTCGATGGGGGGCAAGGCGGCAATGGTGCTGGCGCTCACCCATGGGCAGCTGCTGCGCCGCCTCGTGGTCGCCGATATCGCGCCGGTGACCTATTCCCACAGCCAGATGCCCTTTATCGAGGCGATGCGCGGCGTCGATCTGAGCCGGGTCGAACGCCGCTCGGATGCCGAGGAGATGCTGGCGGCGCAGGGGGTCGAGAAAGCGTTGCAAAGCTTCTTTACCCAATCGCTCGACCTGCCCGGCAAGCGGTGGCGGCTGAACCTCGACGGGCTGGCGGCCAATATGCCCGCGATCATGTCCTTTCCCGAGCTGTCAGGACATTGGGACGGAGCGGCGCTGTTCCTGACCGGTAGCACATCGGATTACGTGCGCACCGAACACCGCCCCCTGATCCGCGGCCTGTTCCCCGCCGCCCGGTTCGCCAAAATCCCCGGCGCGGGTCATTGGCTGCATGCCGACAGACCCCGAGAATTCGAAGCGGCGGTGCGTGTTTTCCTGAACGCCTGACCCTCGGCCCCGGCGCTTACCGCGCGTCCGGGACGCCTCCGGCGGGAGTATTTCGAACCAGAAAGAAGCCCCGGCCTTTTTCATTTCGCCGGAAATACTCGCGGGGGGTCTGCGGGGCTGGCCCCCCGGCCTTATGGCAGGCGTCTAGGCCTCCTCGTCGTAGAGGCGGCGCGCCACCATCCAGCTGACCGGAGCCGCCACGACAAAACCAGCCACGGCCGCCACCAGTATCGCGTTGAGCGAGACCATGCCCGCCGTCAGAACCGCGATCACCGCGGTCCCCGCCAGCGCGGTCGAGATCAGACTGTAGAGAATCGAAGCAAGGCGCATCATGGCCGGACCTCCTGTTTTGGCTGCGCGTCCGACCATGATATTAGATTACCGGAATGTATCCGGCTTTGACCTGGATCACATGCCGGGATCGACCGGTTCGATCCGCTCACCGGTCCAGTCGGCAAAGCCACCCAGATTGTAGACCTCGCCATAGCCCATATCCTTGAGCAACTTGCCCGCCAGCGCCGCGCGCCCGCCCGAGGCGCAATGCAGCACGATCACCCGGTCCTTGCGCAGCTCGGGGTCGTGAAAGGGCGTGTCGGGATCGGCGCGGAATTCCAGCATGCCGCGTGGAATGTGATGGGCGCCGCTGGCGCGGCCGGCGCGCTCGAGCTCGGGCGCATCACGCAGATCGAGCAACAGAGCGCCCTCGGCCACCAGTTGCTGAGCGCGGGCGCCGTCGATGCGCGGAACCACCGCGTTTGCCGCCGCCATCATGTCCTTGACCGTCAATACCATCTTGCGTGTCTCCTGTTCGGTTTCCCGCAGGCTAACATGCGTGTTTCAGAAAGTGTATGACACGATTTCGCGGGCGACACGCCGCCGCCCGCGCCATTCGTTCAGCCCGCCTGATATTGCGGGGTCGAGGCCAGGAACCGGCCATAGGCCCGCGCATCGGGATAAGAGAACTGCTCGGCCAGCGGGTTGGCGCGTTTGCGAACCCCTGCCCCCATATCGGCCAGCAATTCGTCGAAATGCTTGAAATGAAACGGGGCCGAGCACAGCCCGCCATAGACCTGGGCGGCGGGGCGTTCCTTGCGCCTCCAGTTCAGCATCATCTCGATATTGGCGTTCATTTCCTGTGCGCTCGGCTGATGGGCCAGTTGCCCATCGGCAAAGCGGACCAGCCAATTGGCGATCATCTCGGCCGACAGGATGGTGCAGAAGGACGAGTTGAAGCCGACAAAGCCCATGTCGGGCAGGTCCGGGTT